>JACDOI010000021.1 GCA_017656145.1 Bacillota bacterium
GACGTACTTCCGCCATCGTGCGGGCAAACAGTATGCGTACCTTGCGGACGCAGTCATCGGGGTGACGCCCCACCAGCGGGTCAACGATGGCGTCAAAGCGCGGCTGGTGGAGCTAGCCGTGGAGCAATCGTATCGCAAGAGCGGACGATGGAGGCCGGAAGAAGCGTGGCATGTGTCGGCGCAGACGGTGATGGCGGCTCTGAGACAGACCAGCGTCCCTGATTGGCGAAAGGCGCCAGGCACGAAACGGCGAGTGAAGTATCTGTTCGTCGAGGCGGATGAAGACCATGTGCCCAGTCAGCAGGGAGGACGTTGGCAGCCGCGGTTGGTGTACGTGCATGAGGGGTGGCTAGAGCGGCAAGACGGCCGCAGGGAGTTGATCCGGCCCCACTATTTTGGCGGACTGGATGACCCCCAGGAGCTGTGGGCAACGGTCTGGCGCTACCTGGAGGGACACTACGACCTGGAGCACGTGGAAGCGATCTTCATCACTGGAGACGGGGCTGGGTGGATTCGGCGGGGCTGTGAGTACATGCCCAAGAGCGTCTTCGTTCTGGACCGCTACCACGTGCACAAGCAGGTGAGCGAGGCGCTAGGAGCCGACTCAGAGCGCCGTCGGGCGGTGTGGAAGGCCATTGATGGCCTAAACGCCCGGGAGGTGCAACGCCTGTTGCGGCAGGCGTATCAGCAGGCCGACAGCGACCATCGACGGCGGACCATCCGGCGTACGGCGACTTACATGCGTCGCAACTGGGACGGGATACGGGCCTGGCGGCGCTACGAGGGGATTTGGCAGGGCTGCAATGCGGAAGGCCATGTGAGTCACGTCTATGCGGCCCGGCTGAGCAGTCGCCCCATGGCATGGAGCCGCGTCGGGGTGCAGACCATGGCCCGACTGCGAGTGTGGCAAGCCAACGGAGGCTCGGCCCGGGCCGCCTACCTGCACGGGAACCCCCAGCCGCCCCTGAAGGTGTCATCCCGGTGGCTCCAACGGCTGCGTGAGGAGGTCGAGACGGGACGGCTGCTGTCCGCTGAGACCCTAGGGAATCTTCCGGCTCTGAGGGGACACCGTACACCCCTCACGCGAGCCTTGCGTGCACTGTCCCAATTGACCGCCGTCTGACCGAGACCAACGGTGAGGTCGGGAATCTATCCTCCTCCGTGCGACAGTGGCTTGACGCCATCCTCCTCTGACAACCGTTTGACACCGGCCCGGGCCGTGGTGTATCATCATGAAAAGCTAGAGCTGACGGCGAGGATGGGGAGGAGTAGGGCGCCCTTCGCCTCCCAGAGAGGTGGGCCCGAGGCTGCAAGGCCCGCTAGGCGAAACGCCCGAACGTCGCCCCGGAGCCGCTGCGCCGAGCGCCGTCCCGCAGGCGGCGGGTAAGCGCAGCCGGGCCGGCCCGTTACAGCCTGAAAGGGCCTGCACCGGCTTTTGGGTGCGGGAATAAAGGTGGTACCGCGGGAGGCTGGGCCTTTCGTCCTTTAGGGCGAAAGGCCTTTTTTCCTTTCGCCTTCCGCCGTCCAGCGATCAAGGCCGGCGGCGGAAGGCGAGCAGTTTGGGCACGGGAGGGGTCGTCATGACCGAACCGACGGCGGCGGCGCCGCGAAGCGCCGGCATTCCGAAAGTCTACAATCCAGCCGATGTGGAGTCCAAGTGGTACCGGTACTGGGAGGAACGAGGGCTGTTCCACGTGGAGCCGGACCAGGAAGGGACCGCCTTTTCCGTCGTCATTCCCCCGCCCAACGTCACCGGTTCCTTGCACATGGGGCATGCTCTCAACAATACGCTCCAAGACGTCATCGTCCGCTGGCGGCGCATGCAAGGATTTCTCACCTTGTGGGTTCCGGGCACCGACCACGCAGGAATCGCGACCCAGCACGTCGTCGAGGAGGAGTTGGCCAAAGAAGGGCAAAACCGCTGGGAGCTGGGGCGGGACAAGTTCGTGGAGCGGGTGTGGTCGTGGAAAGAGCGGTACGGCCATATCATCACCGACCAGCTGCGCCGCCTAGGGGCGTCGTGCGACTGGCAGCGGGAGCGGTTCACGATGGACGAGGGACTATCCCGCGCGGTAAGGCAGGTGTTCGTCGATCTCTACGATCGAGGCTTGATCTACCAGGGCAACTACATCGTCAACTGGTGCCCCAGCTGCGGCACGACGTTGTCGGACATCGAGGTGGAGCATGAGGAACAGGACGGTAAGCTCTACCACATCCGCTACCCTCTTGTTGACGGCGGCGAGCACATCACCGTCGCGACCACCCGGCCTGAAACGATGCTGGGGGACACCGCGGTGGCGGTCCACCCCGGCGATGCTCGCTATCGGCACTTGGTCGGCCGCAAGGTTCGCTTGCCCTTGATGAACCGGGAGATCCCCATCGTGGCCGATGAGTGGGCCAATCCCGAATTCGGCACCGGGGCGGTGAAAGTGACGCCGGCCCACGATCCCAACGACTTCGAAATCGGCGAGCGCCACGGGCTTTCGCGCATCCAGGTCATCGGCGCCGACGCCCGCATGACGACCGAAGCGGGGCCGTACGCCGGCCTGGACCGGTACGAGTGCCGGAAAGCCGTCGTGCGGGACCTGGAAGCCCAAGGGTTTCTCGTCAAAGTGGAGGAGCACCGGCACGCGGTCGGGCGGTGCTACCGGTGCGATACGGTGGTGGAGCCGCTTGTGTCCAGACAGTGGTTCGTGCGGATGAAGCCGCTGGCCCAACCGGCCATCGAGGCGGTGCGGGACGGCCGGGTGAAGTTCGTGCCCGAGCGGTTTGCCAAGAACTACCTGCACTGGATGGAGAACATCCGCGACTGGTGCATCTCCCGCCAGCTGTGGTGGGGTCATCGCATCCCGGTTTGGACGTGCGGGGATTGCGGCCACATGTTCGCCGCGGTCGAGGATCCTGACCGCTGCCCCAAGTGCGAAAGCTCGCGGCTTGAGCAAGACCCGGACGTATTGGACACGTGGTTCAGCTCGGCGTTGTGGCCCTTTTCCACGTTGGGATGGCCCGGCGACACCGCGGACTTGCGCCGGTTTTACCCGACCTCGGTACTGGTGACCGGGTTCGACATCATCTACTTCTGGGTCGCGCGGATGATCTTCATGGGTTTGCACTTCATGGGCCGCGAACCGTTCCGCCACGTGCTTATCCACGGACTGGTGCGGGACGCACTGGGGCGCAAGATGAGCAAGTCGTTGGGCAACGGTGTGGACCCGCTGGAGGTCATCCGGGAGTATGGGGCCGACGCCCTCCGCTTCACGCTTGTCACCGGCATCGCGCCCGGCAACGACACCCGCTACCAGCCGGAGAAGGTGGAGGCCAGCCGCAATTTCTGCAACAAGATCTGGAATGCGTCCCGCTTTGCGATGATGAACCTGGAAGACTTCGATCCTGGTGAGGCGCCTTTGGAGAACCGGGCCCTGGAGCTCCACGACCGCTGGATTCTCAGCCGCCTTGAGTGGACCGCAGGGGAGGTCACCCGGCATCTGGAACGGTTCGACCTGGGCGAGGCGGCTCGCACGCTTTACGATTTCGTCTGGGGTGAGCTGTGCGACTGGTACATCGAGCTCATCAAGCCGCGCTTGTACGGCCGAGAAGGCGAGGAGAGCCGCCGGGCGGCCCAGCATACGCTCTTTTTCGTGTTGGAATCGACGCTGCGCCTGCTGCATCCGTACATCCCGTTCCTGACGGAAGAGGTGTGGCAGCTGTTGCACGACGTCACCGGCGCGGCTCGGCCCGTGGAAAGCATCATGGTCGCGCCATGGCCCGCCCCTTCGGGCTGGCGAAACCCCGCGGCCGAGGAGCAAATGGCCGATCTCATCGACATCGTGCGGGCCATCCGCAACGTGCGGGCTGAAAAGCAGGTGGAACCGGGTCGATTCATCACCGCGATCCTGCAGGCGGCCCAGGATAAGCACGACAGCCTCCGGCAGTTGGCCCCTTCCATTCAGGCGCTGGCCCGGGTCGGGGAGCTTCTGATTCGGGACGCGGATGCTTCGCCGCCGGAACGGGCCGTCGCGGCCATCGCGGGCGGCGTCCGGGTCTACTTGCCCCTGGCGGGCCTTGTGGACGTGGAGCGGGAACGGGCCCGGATCGAGGCGGAGCTAGCTGAAACCGCCCGCCAGCTTCAAGCGGTAGCCGCCCGGCTGGCCAACGAGGGGTTCGTCCGCAAGGCGCCCGCGGCGGTGGTGGAACGGGAACGGCGGCGCCGGGAGGAACTGGCTGAGAAGGAGCAGCTGTTGCGGCAGCGCCTGGCCGAGCTGGAATGATGGCAGTCGGCTTTTTGGAAAGCCTGAAACGGTTCGGGGAGAAGCCGGGGTTGTCCCGGATCCGGTTTCTCCTGGCCCGCATGGGCGATCCGCAAGACGCGTATCCGGCGGTGCACGTCGCGGGCACCAACGGCAAGGGTTCTACCGCCGCGATGATCGCCGCGGCGCTCAAGGCCGCGGGTTTGCGGGTGGGCCTGTTCACTTCGCCTCACCTAGTGCGCTACAACGAGCGCATCGCGGTGGACGGCGAGCCCATCGGAGACGATGAGCTCGGCCCCCTGCTCGAAGAGTTGAAGGGCCACGCTGAGGCGGCGGCCGCCCGGCCGGAGGTAGGCCAGCCGACCGAGTTCGAAGTCGGGACCGCGGCGGCGCTGGCCCACTTCGCCCGCCGGCGGGTGGACTTGGCGGTGGTGGAGGTGGGCCTGGGCGGGCGGCTTGATGCCACCAACGTCGTGCGGCCGGCCGTGACCGTCATCACCCCCGTCGGCCGGGACCACACCGAGGTTCTCGGGGAGGACCTGGCGTCCATCGCCGAAGAGAAGGCGGGCATCATCAAGCCCCAGGTGCCGGTGGTGTGCGGCCGGCAGCGGCCGGAAGCGATGCCGGTCATCCAGGCGCGGTGCGCGTCCGTGGGCGCGCCGCTGTACCGGTTCGGCATCGATTTCGAAGCGCGGCTAGTGTCCGCCGATCGCCGCGGAACTTCGTTCGACGCTCGCTGGCGGGACCGGTGGCTTTTGGGCTTGTCCGTTCCACTTCTGGGGTCCCATCAGGCCGAGAACGGCGCTGTGGCTGTAGCCGCCCTCTGCCGCTTGGCCGAGGATGGATGGCCGGTGACGGAGGAAGCCGTTCGAGCCGGCTTGGCCGCGGTGCGCTGGCTGGGCCGCCTGGAGGTGGTCGAGCGCCGCCCGTGGGTGATCTTGGACGGAGCTCACAACCCGGATGGGTGCCGGGCCTTGCGGCAAGGCCTGGAAGAGGTCTTCCCGGGCGTGCGGCCGGTTTTCGTCATCGGCATGCTGCGCAACAAACCGATCGACGACATGCTGGGCGAGTTGTTGCCCATGGCAACCGCCGCGGTGTTCACCGCGCCGGCCAGCTCCCGCACCCCCGCAGCAGATCCCCATGAGCTGGCCCGGCGGGCGTCCGGGCTCGTTCCGCTGAGCGCGGTGGAGCCCCAGCCGTCCGCGGCCCTGGCCAAGGCCCGGGATCTCGCTGGCCCGGAGGGCTTGGTATGCGTCTGCGGCTCCCTCTACCTTGTCGGCGAACTGCGGGGCTGTATGGAAAGGGATCTCCGCCGATTGACGGAATAATTCGGTCGGAAGGAGGGCCCCGGATGGCCCGCACGCGAGGCGGCGGCGCCGGCAAGACTAGAGTGCGCGTCTTCTGGTCGGTTTGGAAGGAGCGCATCTCCTTTGCTTTCACCTTGGTGGCCGTCGGTGCTGTGGCCGTGTTCTTGGGCTGGCTGATGGGGCAGTACGCCATTCAGTCGGTGACGGGCCCGCCCCCGGCTGTCACACCGGCGCAACGCCCGGCTTCCGCCCCTGCATCCCCGCGCCCTGCGCCCGAGACCGAAAGCCCCGCGGCACCGACCCAACATCCCGCTGGGCAGGCCCAAAGCCCTGCGGCCAGCCGCGAGCGCCCGGCCGGGCAAAGCGGGGAAGCGCCTCCTTTGGGCGTGTGGCGGGTACAGGTGGGCGCTTTTTCCGAACGCCGCCGGGCTGAGGTCCTCGCCAACGAGCTGCGGTCTCGCGGGTATGATGTTTGGATCTCGCCGCAAGTCCCGTACCGGGTGCAGGTGGGGGCGTTTTCCGAAGCAGCCCGGGCCCGGGCCACGGCGCGGGATTTGCAGTCCCAGGGCTACGAAGTGTTCGTCGTGCCGCCCGGTTGACGGTGCGCTACCCCGAAAGCCGGTTCCAGCGCGCCTTGTGCCCGAAATCCCGGGCATAGGAGCGCGCGCCCGCCCATAGATTGATCCCCGCGGCGGAACCACCGTCCGGAACAGGGGTGGGCGGGGTGGCGGGCTGGAACGTTCGCCGCCGGCGTCGGGGTGGCGAGCTGGTATCCTTCGCGCTGGCGGCGGCGCTGCTTGTTCTTTGGCTCGTTTTTCGCTACCGTTCCGATGAGCCGGTCATCGGGGTGTGGGACGCGGCGGCCGGCCGGGTCGTCCGCATGGGGCTTGAGGAGTACGTGCAAGGGGTGGTAGCCGCTGAGATGCCGGCGCATTTCCACCCTGAAGCGCTCAAAGCTCAGGCGGTGGCGGCCCGCACCTACGCCATGCGGCGCATCGCATCCGGCGAGCGGCTGGCGGACCGGCCGGCCGCCCACGTGACGTCGGACTTCCGGGTTCACCAGGCATGGACGTCCCGAGACGCTTTTCTCCAACGGTTCGGTCCGGCCGAAGGCGTCCGCCGCTGGGGCCGGGTGGCGGCGGCGGTCAAGGCTACCCGGGGCATGGTGCTGACCTACCGCGGGGAGCTGATCGAGGCGCTGTACCACTCGACCAGCGGCGGGCATACCGAGGACGCCTCCTGGTATTTCGAGGGCGGGCAGCCGTACTTGGTGGGCGTGCCCGATCCGTACGGCGATCACTCGCCGTGGCATACGAGCGTCGCCCGCGTGCCGCTCGCCCAGCTCCTGGCCCGGCTCTTTGGAGGCGAGGCCGGCCGGGCCACAGGCGAGGACGGGATGAGCGCGGCCGGGGATGGGGCTGCCGGAACCGGATCCGTCGTGTCCGGGAGCGGCTTGCGCCCGGGCGGCGCGGCTTTGCCGGTTCGGGTTCTCGAGCGCACCCCATCGGGGCGTGCCGCGGCCGTCGAGGTCGGCGGGCGCACGTTTTCCGGGCGCGCGGTCCGGGAAGCGCTGGGCCTTGTCTCCAGCTGGTTCGACGTCGCCGTGGAAGGGGATACGGTCATCTTCTTCCTGCGGGGCCACGGCCACGGGGTCGGCATGCCCCAGTACGGGGCCGATGGCATGGCCCGGGCTGGGGCGGGTTTCGCCGACATCTTGGCCTACTACTACCCGGGGACGACTTTGGAGCGCCGGTATTGACGGCTTTCGATCGGCGCCGGAGATGAACTCCTGCACTCCTGAGCGGAGCCGATCCCAGACGCAACGGGTACGTGGTGGGCTATTTAAAAACCTATTGCGATGGGTGGTCTTGTGCGCAAGGCGGGCGTGAAGCGCGGGCTTGTGGCTGCCATCAGCGTGTTGCTGATTGTTGCGATGGCCGCGGCGGTCGTCGGGGCCTAGACGCGGTTCATCAGCATCGCCACCGGCGGCACCGCGGGAACGTACTATCCGCTCGACGGCGCCATGGCCCAACGGGCCGACAGCGGCATCCGCACTGTGGACGACCTGAGGGGCAAGCGGGTGGCGGTGGGCACCCCGGGCAGCGGCGCCGAGGCCAACGCCCGCCAGATCCTGGCGGCCCACGGCTTGACGTATGAGGACCTGGCGCGGGCGGATGATCTCGCCTTCGGCGAAGCGGCCAACAACTTGCAAGACGGGCACATCGACGCCGCGTTCATCACCGCGGGCGCGCCGACGGCGGCGGTGACCGACTTGGCTGCGTCTCGGCGAGTTTTCGTCGGTACCGATTTCCGATGAAGCCTTTTCGGCGTTGAAGGCGGAGTATCCGTTCTACACTCAGGTGACTATCCCGGCGGGGACGTATCGGGGTCTGAACACCGACGTCGAAACGGTGGCCGTCATGGCCATGCTGGCGACCCGGGCGGACTTGCCCGAGGACCTGGTCTATGAGATGACCGCAAGCATTTTTGACAACCTCGATGTGCTGGCCGCGACGCACGCCGCAGGTCGAGCGATCTCGGTGGCCGGGGCGCTGGAAGGCATGCCCATCGAGCCGGGCCTTGTGGTGGGCCATCGGGCTGGTGCTGTCCGCGGCCGGTGCGTTCCTGGCGTGGCCGCGCCGCACCGGTCCGGCGGTTCCGCCGGTGGAGGCATGATCGGGCGAGCGGTTGGGCCGCTGGTTGCGACGGTCCGGATGGTGTACACTGGAACCGGAATCCCTACAGTCTGGAGGGATGGACCGTGCCCACCCAAGAGCAAGTTCTCGAGGCTTTGAAGGACGTTCAAGACCCCGAGATTCACAAGAGCATCGTCGAGTTGAACATGGTCAAGGACATCCGGATCGACGGTTCCAAAGTGTCCGTGACCATCGCGCTCACCATCCGGGGCTGTCCGCTGCGGGATGAGATCCGGCGCCTGGTCACCGAGCGGCTGCTTGAGATGGACGGGGTGAACGAGGCGGACGTCACCTTGACCGAGATGACGCCCGAGGAGCGTCAGGCGCTGTTTGGCGGCGATAAGCTGCAAAAGGCGCCGCTGCTCGCGCCCGATTCGCCCACCCAGGTCATCGGCGTTGCCAGCGGCAAGGGGGGCGTGGGCAAGTCCACGGTAACCGTCAACCTGGCCGCGGCCATGCGCCGGCTTGGCTACAGCGTTGGTGTGCTGGACGCGGACATATACGGGTTCAGCGTTCCACGCATGCTCGGCGTGTCGGGCAAACCGACGGCCATTGAGGGCAAGATCATGCCCATGCCCGCCTACGGGCTCAAGGTCATCTCGATGGGGAACTTTGTCGACAACAATGCCCCGGTGATCTGGCGCGGCCCCATGCTCGGCAAAGTGTTGCAGCAGTTTTTGACGGACGTGCTCTGGGGCGATCTCGATTATTTGCTGCTGGATTTGCCTCCCGGCACCGGCGATATGGCGCTGGATGTAGCCCGGATGTTGCCCCGCAGCCGGATGCTGATCGTCACGACCCCTCAGACGGTTGCGTCGGGCGTCGCCAGCCGGGCGGCCCATATGGCGGCCAAGGCGAACCAGCAAGTCATCGGCGTGGTGGAGAACATGTCCCACTTCGTCTGCCCGGATTGCGGGCGGGCGTCAGCGCTGTTTGGCGAAGGGGGCGGCCGGTCCCTGGCCGAGGAGCTGGGGGTGGAGCTTCTGGCCCAAATTCCCCTCACGCTCGCCCTCCGGGAAGGCAGCGATCGAGGCATCCCCATCGTGTTCCAGGACGGGACCGAGGCCGACCCGGCCCGGCGGGCCATCGAGGATCTGGCCCGGAAAGTGGCCGCGGCGTGCCCGGTTCCGGCCCGGCGTTAGGCACCGCGCGGGTGTCGAGGGCTGGGGCAGCGTGGCGGGACCGGCGGTATGTAGCGTGCGGCGGCCGGATGGGAGCCTGCAGGAAAACCCGTGATGAGGAGGATGTCCCATGGCGGTGCGGGTACGGATACCCGTGCTGATGCGCAACTTGACCGGCGGAGAGTCCCAGGTGACGGCCGAGGGCCGCACCGTGGCTGAGGTGTTTTCCGACCTCGACAGGCGGTTTCCCGGTGTCAAGGAACGGGTCTACGACGAAGAAGGGAAGTTGCGCCGGTTCATCAACGTGTATGTCAACGAAAAAGACATCCGCGAGATGCAAGGGGAAGAAACGCCGCTGGCCGACGGCGACGAGGTGGCCATCGTGCCCGCCATTGCCGGCGGTGGGCCGAAGGACCGGTCTTCCGCTTCCATCGACCGTTAAGGCTGCACCGGCCGCCCGGCTCCCTCGTACGATGGAGGGTGTTCCGACTTCGTCGCTGAAGGAGGCGGGCGGCATGACCGCGGACGGGACGCCCCACGGCGGGGAGCTGGTGGACCGGGAGCTTCGGGGCGATGAGCGGGAAGAATGGCGCAGGCGGGCCCGGGAATGGCCCGGGCTGCGGCTTCCGGCCCGGGCCCTAGCGGACGTGTTCTGCCTGGCGACAGGCGTCTACAGCCCATTGCGGGGATTCCTCGACCGCCGGGACTACTTCGCGGTCCTTGACGACATGCGGCTGGCGTCAGGCGTTGTGTGGAGCTTGCCCGTGACGCTGGCCGTACCGCCGGACACCGCGGCGGATCTGGACGAAGGCCGGTGGCTCAGGCTGGAGGACGGCGCCGGCCGGGCGGTAGCCGTGCTGCGGGTGGAAGACCGGTTCCGGCGGGATCCCGAATATGAAGCCCGCCGCGTATACGGTACGGCGGACCCCGTTCACCCGGGGGTGGCCCGCCTGTACCGGGAACCGCGCGTTCTGATTGGGGGAGGCGTGTGGCTGCTGGAGCGGCCTGTTCTGCCCGGGGTCGAGGACGGGGCGGCGCACCTCCTCGAACCAGCCGCAACCCGCCGGGAGTTCGCCCGCCGGGGATGGCGCCGGGTGGTGGGCTTTCAGACCCGCAACCCGGTGCACCGGGCCCACGAGTACATTCAAAAGTGCTCCTTGGAGATGGCTGACGGGTTGCTTTTGCACCCGCTTGTGGGCGAGACGAGGGAAGACGATGTCCCGGCTGAGATCCGGATGCAAAGCTACCGGGTCCTCATCGAGCGGTATTTTCCCCAGGAACGGGTTGTGCTCGCGCCGTTTCCGGCCGCGATGCGCTACGCCGGCCCCCGGGAAGCCTTGTTCCACGCCTTGTGCCGGAAAAATTACGGCTGCACCCACTTCATCGTCGGGCGGGACCACGCCGGAGTCGGCTCCTTCTACGGCCCGTTCGACGCGCAGCGCATCTTTGAGCGATTTGCTCCGGAAGAACTGGGAATTACCCCCCTCTGTTTCGACAACGCTTTTTACTGCCGGCGGTGCCAGGGCATGGCCACCGCCCGGTCGTGCCCCCACAGCCCCGAGTACCGGGTTTCCTTAAGCGGCACCCGGGTGAGGGAGATGCTGCGCCGGGGAGAGACGCCCCCGCCGGAGGTGACCCGGCCGGAGGTGGCCGCGGTGCTGGCAGAGGCCATGGCAGCCCGCACCCCGGTGCCCGAAGCCATACCTTGACTATCCCGATCGGAATTGTTAGCATAGGGCTCGGGAGGCGATGCCGGTGGCCCACGATGTTCCAATCGACCGGGAACTGGACCTTAAGGGTGAAGTGTGCCCGTACACGTTCGTGAAGAGCAAGCTGGTGCTCGAGACGATGAAGCCCGGTGAAGTATTGCGGGTCATTGTGGACCATGAGCCGGCCACGGGCAATGTTCCCCGCAGCATGGAAAGCGAGGGACACCGGGTATTGAGCGTAGGGCCGGCTGGCGAGCGCACGTGGGAGATCATCGTGCGCAAGAAGGAATAGGGGGAGCGGCCGTGTTCGCCTTCACGGAAGACGAAATCGTCCGCTACAGCCGGCACATCCTCTTGCCCGAAGTCGGCGGCGTGGGGCAGCAAAAGCTCAAGGAAGCCCGCGTGTTGATCGTGGGCGCCGGCGGGCTAGGGTCGCCGGCGGCGTTTTATCTTGCGGCGGCCGGGATCGGCACCATTGGCATCGTCGACGACGACGTGGTCGATTTGTCCAACCTCCAGCGCCAGATCCTGCACCGCACCCAGGACGTGGGAACGCCCAAGGTTGAGTCGGCGCGGCGCGCCCTGGAGGATCTCAATCCGGGCGTCAAAGTCGTGCCGTACCGGTTTCGACTGGACGCGGGCAACGTAATGGACCTGATCCGCGAGTACGACGTCATCGTGGACGGAGTGGACAACTTCGCCACCCGGTACTTGCTCAACGACGCCTGCGTCATGGCCGGCAAGCCCCTGGTCGACGCGGGAATCCTGCGTTGGGACGGGCTTGTCATGACCATCCGGCCTGGGGAAGGGCCCTGTTACCGGTGCGTGTTTCCGGAACCGCCGCCGCCGGGCGCCATCCCCAGCTGCCAGGAGGCGGGCATCATCGGCGCCATCGCCGGCATTATGGGCACCATTCAAGCCCTGGAGACGGTGAAGTTGATCCTGGGCGTGGGGGAAACGCTGACGGGCCGGCTTCTCGTCGTAGACGCGCTGGAAGGGCGGTTTCGACAGGTGACCGCTCGCCGGGATCCGGGTTGCCCCGTCTGCGGGGAGAACCCCACCATTACCCAATTGGTCGAGTACGATCTGGCCTGCGACATCCGGGGGAACGGAGCCGGTGACAGGACCGCAGCGGCCGGAGGGGCTGCGAATTAGCCAAACGTTGCTAGACACGGTGATCGAGCATTGCCGGCGGGGGTATCCCGACGAGGCGTGCGGCATCGTGACCGGGTTCTCGGGAAAGGCCCGGCGGGTTTACTGCCTCACCAATGTCGCGCCCGACAAGAGCCGTCGGTATCTGATCGACGCCCGAGAGCAGTTTCGCGTCTTTCGCGAGATGCGGGAGGCCGGCGAAGAGCTGGTGGCTATCTTTCATTCCCATCCTGCGACGGCGGCCTATCCCAGCCAGACTGACGTCGACTTGGCGTTTTACCCGCAAGCCGCGTACGTGATCGTCTCCCTTGCGGGTTCAAGGCCCGACGTCCGCGCCTATCGCATCGACCGGGAACGGCGGTCAGTGGTTCCCGTGGCCGTCATTGTGGAGTCCGAAAGCCCGGACGTCAGGAAGGATGAGCATAGCAGGAGGACTGAGCCCGGTGGATATTAGCGTCAACGGTTCCCAGCGGGCGGTGGCTGCTGGGCAGACGGTGGCGGGCCTTTTGGCCGAGCTGGAGATGAATCCGGACGTCGTCAATGTGCAGCTCAACGGCGAAATCGTTCCCCGGTCCCGGTTCGGGGAAGTTTCCCTCAAGGACGGCGACCAGGTGGAGATCTTGATGTTCATGGGCGGCGGCGCCCGATGAGCGCCGGCCCGGAACCATCCTTGTTCGCCGGCCGGTGGCGGGCTGACGGGGCCCTCGACGTCGTCGGTGGCACGCCCCTTGTGAGGTTGCGTCGGGTCGTGCCCGAACAGGCGGGCGAAGTGTGGGCCAAGCTGGAATCCGTGAACCCGGCCGGCAGCGTGAAAGATCGTATCGCGCGTGCGATGGTGGCCGCGGCCGAGGCCGACGGGCGGCTTTCCCCGGGCGGAACCATCGTCGAGCCGACCAGCGGCAATACCGGCATCGGACTGGCGATGGTGGCCGCGGCCCGGGGATATCGGCTGGTGCTGACCATGCCCGATACGATGAGCGCCGAGCGGCGCCAGCTGCTGTCGACGTACGGTGCCGAGCTGGTCCTCACTCCCGGCGCCGAGGGAATGCAAGGGGCGGTCGAACGGGCCCGGGCCATCGCCGAGGAGATTCCGGGCGCGTTCATGCCCCAACAGTTCGAAAACCCCGCCAACCCCGAGATTCACCGGCTCACCACGGCTCGGGAGATTCTCGACCAGACCCGCGGGCGCATCGATGCCTTCGTGGCCGGCGTCGGCACCGGTGGCACCATCACCGGCGTCGGCGAGGTGCTCAAGGCCAACGTGCCGGGCGTCCGGGTCATCGCGGTGGAGCCGGCGGGCTCTCCGCTGCTTTCCGGGGGCCGACCGGGGCCCCACCGCATCCAGGGAATCGGGGCCAACTTTATTCCCAAGGTGTTGAACCGCGCCATCCTGGATGAAGTCATCACCGTTACCGATCGGGACGCCTACCGAATGATGGGCCGCTTGGCCCGGGAGGAGGGGCTTTTGGTTGGAATATCGGCCGGCGCCGCGGTGCATGCGGCGCTGAAGGTCGCCGTGCGCCTCGGCCCGGAAAGCCGGGTGGTGACGGTGCTTCCGGACACCGGGGAGCGGTACTTGAGCATGGCTCCCTACTTCCGCCTCGACCTCGCAGACGATCCCGCCTGAATTTGTTCCCGGCATCCGCTCCTGGCCCCCGCTACCCGCTGGTTGCGGTATGAGGCGGCCTGGACCGTGTGCTATAATCGACGCATGGACAAGCAATTCGATGGCGGTTTCACCGGGCCTTTGGTGCTGGCTTCGGGCTCGCCCCGGCGCCGGCGGCTTTTGGCCGAGCTGGGCGTGGAGTTCCGCACCGTCGTCCCCCAGATCGATGAGCAGTCGATCACCGGTCCTTCGCCCCAGGGCATGGCGCGCGAGCGGGCGCGGCGCAAGGCCGAAGTGGTGGCCGAAACCTTGAACCAAGGTTTGGTCATCGGGGCCGATACCATCGTCGTCTGCGAAGGCCGGGTGCTGGGCAAGCCCCGGGACGCGGCCGACGCCCGCCGTCTGCTGGCGCTGCTTTCGGGCCGGGCCCACCGGGTGATCACCGGCGTTTGCGTGTGGGATGCCGGCGCAAGGCGCTACGCGGTGGCCCACGAGGAAACCGAGGTGGTGTTTTGCCGGCTCGAGCCGGAGGAGATCGAGCGGTATGTCGCGACCGGCGAGCCGATGGACAAGGCGGGGGCTTACGGGATCCAGGGCCGGGGGGCCCTTTTGGTGGAGCGGATTTGCGGGGATTACTTCAACGTCGTCGGCTTGCCTTTGGTCCTGCTGGCCCGTCTGTTGAAGGATTTCGGCCTGCGCTTGCTGTAGCGGAGGTGGTTGTGGTGACCCAGGGTGCTCAGGCGGTGGCCATCCGCGATCTGCCCGTCCACGAACGGCCCCGGGAGCGGCTGTTGTCCGGCGGCGAGCGGTCGCTGAGCACCCGGGAACTTTTGGCCATTGTGCTGCGGACGGGCACTGCCCGGGAATCGGCCCTGGGGCTTGCCGACCGGTTGCTGGCCCGGGGCGGATCGCTTCGGGGTGTGGCCGCCATGCCAGCGTCCGAACTGTTGCAAGTACCGGGGATGGGCCCGGCAAAGGCGGCACAGCTGAAGGCCGCCCTCGAGCTGGGTCGCCGGCTGGCCATGGAGCCTCCCAGGGAACGCATGGCCGTTCGACGCCCGCAAGATGTGGCCGCCCTGCTGATGGCGGAGCTGAGGGACCTCGATCGGGAAGTGTTTAAGGTGGTGATGCTGGACACAAAGCACCGGGTTATCTCCATCGATACCCTCTCGATAGGCGACCTCCACGGAACGTTGGTCCACCCGCGCGAGCTGTTCAAAGACGCCATCCGGCGCAGCAGCTCCGCGCTCATCCTGGCTCACAACCACCCCAGCGGCGATCCGGAGCCGAGCCCCGACGATATCGACCTCACGGCGCGGCTTGTGGCAGGTGGCCGCCTGCTCGGAATCGAAGTGCTGGACCACATTGTAATCGGTGACAATAGGTACGTCAGCCTGAGGGAACGCGGGCTTGTGGACGCGCCGTAGGGCCTGAAAGGGGTAGGCAAAGGATGTTCGGCGGCTTCGGGCGCGACATGGGAATCGATCTGGGCACAGCCAACACGCTCGTCTACGTGAAGGGCAAAGGCATCGTCGTCCAGGAGCCTTCGGTCGTAGCTATCGACAATGAGAGCAAGGAGGTACTCGCGGTCGGCGAGGAAGCCAAGCGCATGGTGGGGAGAACCCCCGGCAGCATCGTCGCCGTGCGCCCGCTGCAGGACGGCGTCATCGCGGACTTTGACGTCACCGAGCGGATGTTGCGCTATTTCATCTCCCAGGCCAACCGGCGCATCGGGCTCTTCCGGCCGCGGGTTGTGGTAGCTGTGCCGTCTGGGGTGACCGAAGTGGAAAAGCGGGCAGTTATCGATGCCACGCTGTCCGCGGGCGCCAAGGACGCGCGCCTTGTCGAGGAGCCCATGGCGGCGGCTATCGGGTGCGGCCTGCCCGTGCAGGAGCCGTCGGGCAATATGGTGGTGGACATCGGCGGCGGCACCACCGAGGTGGCCGTCATTTCTTTGGGCGGCATCGTCACCCACCGGTCGGTGCGGGTAGGAGGCGACGAACTGGATGAGGCGATTGTCCAGCACGTGCGGCGGAATTACAACTTGCTCATCGGCGAGCGGACGGCCGAGGAAGTGAAGCACACGATCGGCTCCGCGTATCCCGTAGACGACGACCAAACCATGGACGTGCGAGGCCGCGATCTGGTCACCGGTTTGCCCAAAACCGTCACATTGACCGCGGCTGAGGTCCGGGAAGCGATGGCTGAACCCATCAGCGCGATCGTGGAGGCGGTGCGGGTGACGCTGGAGCGCACTCCGCCGGAGCTGGCTGCGGACGTGATGGACAAAGGGATCGTGTTGGCCGGCGGCGGCGCCCTCGTCCGGGGATTGGACCGGCTGCTCACCGAGGAGACGGGCATGCCCATTCTCATCGCCGAAGACCCGCTCACCGCAGTCGTTCGCGGCACCGGCATCGTTTTGGAACACTACGATCTGCTGCGGCGGGTGGCCATCGCTTCGAGGAAAGTCAGCGGGTAATAGAAAGGGTGGCGGGCCGTGCGGGGCTGGGCCGTGGCGGTGCTGGCCGGGCTGCTGGTCCTGGCATTGGTTTCCGCGATCTTCACCACGGCGAAACCGCGGGACGCGGTCAGCTGGGTGGAAGCCGCGCTCCGGGACGGGCTGGCGCCGCTGTTGTACGCCGTCAACCGGGCCGGCCGGGCGATCACGGGGCTGTGGACGGCGGCCAGCGGCGTTTGGGACGCGCACCGGGAGAACGAACGGTTGCGGGCCGAACTGGCCGCACTGCGGGAGGAAAACTACCTACTGCAGGAGTTCCGGCGGGAAAACGAGGTGCTGCGGGCGGCACTGCAGTTGCCGCCGTGGGCCCCGCCGGCCGTCATCCACGCCGAGGTCGTCGCCCGGCCGCTCAATAACTGGTGGGGCGTGCTCACCGTCAACAAAGGCAGCGTTGACGGCGTCGCACCCCAAATGGGCGTGGTGGCGCCCGGAGGGGCCGTCGGACATGTGCGGGCTGTCACCCGGCGGACCGCGGAGATCGTGCTTCTCATTGACCCTCGCAGCGCGGTCGGTGGCATCGTCCAGCGGACCGGAGAACCGGTGCTGGTGGAAGGCCTGGGATATCCGGGAACCCATCTGCGGCTGCGCCCGCTGGTAGCCGCGCCCGACATCCAGGTCGGAGACGTGGTGGTCACTTCGGGCATGAGCCAGCTGTTCCGCAAAGGGATTCCCATCGGGCAGGTAGACGAGGTGGACGAGGGGCCCTACGGGCTGTCGGTGGACGCGACGCTCCGGCCGTTCGTCGATTTCGCCAAACTGGAAGTCGTCTCCATCGTCGCCCGCTACGCTGAACTGCCGGAGGCGGACGGCCGGTGACGGGCGCTTACCGCAAGAGCGCGTCCTGGTGGGCGGTCATGGGCGGGATAGTTGTGGGGCTAGTCGTTATCGACACGGCGCTTTTGGGCCGCTGGCCGCTGTTTGGGGTGAGGCCCGATCTTGTGCTCGTGTTCGCCGTCGGGCTCGCCCTCCGGCGGGGCCCCTGGGAGGGCGCGGCGCTGAGCCTGGCCGCCGGATTGGTCCACGACTTGTTGGGGGGGCACCTCATCGGGCTTTCGGCTGTGGGTTACGGGGCCGCCGCTTGGGTGGCGGGACTCGCGGGCGAGCGGCTGTACCCGGAGCGCTGGATGATCGGCATGGGCGCGGTGGCCGCTGGCACATTGGTCAGCGAGGCGGTGTACGTCGCCGGTGCGCACGCCTTCGGCGTGCCGTTGCCGGGCGGGATGCTGGGGATGGTCCTTCCGGGCTTGATCGGATACCATCTTTTGTTAACCCCGATCGTGTTTCCCATCAGCCGGTGGGCCGCGGGCCTGTTATCGGCTCGGGACAGCGGGGAGGTCGCCATCCAGGGATAGGGGCGAACAGCGGTGCCGGACGCGGAACGGGAGCGCCGGGCACGCCAGAGCGGCCTTGTCATCTTGGCCGTGCTGGCCCTGTTGGCCGGCCGCCTTTGGCAGCTGCAGATCGTTCACGGCAGCCACTACGCGGAGCTGGCCGACGGCAACCGGTTGCGCCGGTTGTCCATTGCGGCTCCTCGCGGGGTCATCCGGGACGTGCACGGGCGGATTCTCGCCGACAACCGGCTGGCGTTCACCGTGGCCATCGTCCCCGGCGGGCTTCAGGAACAGCGGCAGCAGGTGGTGGAGCGGCTCGCGGCGATTATGCACGCCGGCCGGGACGCCATCGAGGAAGCGCTGGCCGGCGGGCAGCGGTCGTATCCGTACGAGCCGCTGCGCGTCTTCCGGGACGTGCCGCCCGAAGTGGCGGTGGCTTTGGAAGAACGGCGGATAGATCTGCCCGGGGTTGTGCTGGAGCAGGAGCCGGTCCGCCGGTACCCGGCCGGCGTATCGGTCGCTCACGTATTGGGGTACTTGCAGCTGGCCACAGCCGAGGACTTGGCGAGCTACAGCGGCTACCGGCCCGACGACCTGGTGGGCCGCACGGGCATTGAGCGCGCGTACGAGCCGTACCTTCGGGGAGAACGGGGGTTTCAGCAGGTCGAGGTCAACGCGCTCAGCCGCCCGATCCGGGTGCTGGGATCGGTTCCGCCGGTCCCAGGCCACGATCTCGTGCTCACCATCGATTTGGACCTGCAACGGGCGGCAGCCCGGATTCTGGAGGAGCAGATACAGTTTCTGGAATCGGACCCTGGGCGGCGCAGCCCGCCGGGCGGCGGCGCGGCGGTAGTGTTGGACGTCAAAACCGGCGCCGTACGGGCGCTGGTCAGCTATCCCGGATACGATCCGAACCGGTTTCTCTCGGGCGAGCGGGGCGCGTACTTCGCCGCTTTGGAGCAAGACTCTCGCCGGCCGCTCTTCAACCGGGCAATCCGGGGGGCGTATGCCCCCGGTTCGGCGTTCAAGCCGGTGACGCTGCTGGCGGCCCTCGAACAGGGGGTCACCCGGCCGGACGAGACGTACGTCGCCACCGGCGTGGCGGAGATCGGCGGCCGGCTGTTCCGGGACTGGACGGTTGCCCGGGGGCTCCCGCCGGCCGGGCCCGTTGACGCGGTGGCGGCCCTGGAGCGATCGGTCAACGATTACTTTTACGTCATGGGCACCCGGGCGGGCATCCAGGCCATCGCGGAAACGGCCCGGGCGTTGGGGTTGGGCCGGCCGGCGGGTCTGGACATCCATCCGCCGGAAGCGGCCGGCATCATCCCCGACCCGGCTTGGAAGCGGGCACACCGCCGGGAGCTGTGGTATCCCGGCGACACGGCCAACGTGTCCATCGGCCAGGGAGACTTGCAGGTGAGCCCGCTGCAGATGGCGATGCTGTACGCGGGGCTGGCCAACCGGGGGACAGTATATGCGCCGTACCTCGTTCAGGCGGTCATCGCCCCCGACGGTACCCCGGTGTTTGAGCGCAAGCCCCGGGTATTGACGGCCCTTGAAGCGTCGGCCGCAAGTTGGGACACGGTGCATCGGGGACTTCTCGCGGTCGTATCCGGTTCCCGGGGCACGGCCCGCCAGGCGTTTGCCGGTTTTCCGATCCCCGTGGCCGGAAAGACGGGTTCGGCCCAGGTAGGCGGTGATCGGGAGACCCACGCCTGGTTTGCCGCCTACGCGCCGGCCGATGAGCCCGAGGTCGCTGTCGCCGTGTTGATCGAAAACGGCGGCGGCGGTGGATCGGCGGCGGCGCCGGCGGCATGCCGGGTGCTGGCGGCCTACTTCGGGCTGGATGAATCCGGGGCTTGCCCGTGAGGTCCCCTTTTTTCCCGCTTTAGCAGGAAGGCCTCCGGGGGCGCCGAAGGTTGTTACGAAATCCGCCGGCGGGCGGTCAGGTGGAGGACGGCCATGCAGGGCAAGGAAGCCGTCGTCTTCAAGGGGTACCGGGGCGGCGTGTCGGTCCAGGTCGATCGCGACGCGCCGTTCGGTCAGGTAGTCGAGGAATTGCGGCGCAAACTCGAGTCAGCCCGGAACTTTTTCCACGGCGGCATAGTCCGCATTGAAACCGGGACCCGGCCACCGGACGTCGTCGAACAGCGGGTGCTGAAAGAGCTCATCCGCGCGCACGGGCTGACGATCGCAGGGGATGGCGTCGACGCTGAGCTAGCCAACCGGGAAGCCAACGGCGAAGCGAAGGGCCACGGGGCGACGCCGAGTGGTGCCCCGGGAGGGCAGTCCCCGCCGGCGACCCACGGCGGGCCGGGCAACGAGCGGGGGGCCGGCGAACCGGCCGACGAACCGTGCCTGCTCGTCCGGCGGACGCTGCGCTCGGGCCAGCGGCTGGAGTTTGACGGATCGGTGGTGGTGCTCGGGGACGTCAATCCGGGTGCCGTGATCGTGTGCAGCGGCCACGCGGTGGTTATGGGGTCGTTGCGGGGGGTCGTCCACGCCGGAGCCCGGGGAGACACCAGGGCTCGGGTCATCGCCTGGCGGCTGCAGCCGACCCAGTTGCGCATTGCCCACTACATCTCCCGGCCGCCCGACGGTGAGGAGCCTTCCCCAAGAGGGCCGGAAATGGCGCTGGTGCACGGCGAGCGCATCGAAATCGAGGAGTTCGTGCCGTGAGCGGGCCAAACTGAGGAGGTTCATGCCCATGGCGGGGAGAGTCATCGTCATCACGAGCGGCAAGGGCGGGGTCGGCAAGACGACGACGACCGCCAACTTGGGCGCGGGTCTGGCCGCCCTGGGCCGGCGGGTCTGCCTGGTGGACGCGGACATCGGCTTGCGCAATCTCGATGTTGTCATGGGGCTGGAGAACCGCATCGTCTACGATCTGGTCGAGGTCGTCGAGGGGCACGCGCGCCTGCGCAACGCCCTGATCAAAGACAAGCGCCTGGAAGGGCTGTTTTTGTTGCCTGCAGCTCAAACCCGGGAGAAGGACGCGGTTTCCCCCGAGCAGATGCGGACCCTGTGCGCGCAGTTGGCAGAAGAGTTCGATTATGTTCTTGTCGATTCCCCCGCAGGGATAGAACACGGATTCCGCAACGCCATCGCCGGCGCCCATGAGGCCATCATCGTCACAACTCCGGAAGTCGCGGCGGTGCGGGATGCGGACCGGATCATCGGCCTGTTGGAGGCCAATGACCTGCCCAACCCGCGACTTGTCATCAACCGCCTGCGCCCCCAGATGGTTCGCCGGGGAGACATGATGGATATCGACGACGTCATCGAAATTCTCGCCATCGACCTTTTGGGCGTAGTGCCGGACGACGAGGCCATCATCGTCGCCACCAACCGAGGCGAGCCCATCGTCATCTCCGGCCGGACCAAATCCGCCCAGGCGTACCGCAACATCGTGCGCCGCATCGAAGGCGAGGACGTTCCATTCATGCAGCTAGAGGAGGATGGCTGGGTCGACCGGCTGCGCAACCTTGTCGGCATCGGTCGCAAGAAGACCCGCGGCGCCTGATGGCTGTCGGGCGCCCCGAGGAGGGGAGTGCGGGTGCTTGAGTTCATCGGCAAGCTGTTTCGAGGTGAGGAGGATGCTAGCAAGCGTGTGGCCAAGGAACGCCTCCGCCTCGTGCTGGTGCAGGACCGGATGTCGCTTTCCCCGCAGGCACTGAATGCCATGAAAGAAGAGCTCATAGCGGTCATCTCCAAGTACTTGGAGATCGACGAAGCCGGGCCCGAGGTTTCGCTGGAGCGGGACGGCGAGTCGGTGGCACTGGTGGCCACGATTCCCGTCAAACGGGTGACCGGTTTGGCGCGCGCCGGCAGGTAGGACGGGGTATATGTCGTCGGGATGGATCGGAAGCTTTTGCGCCAGATCGACTTCGTGTTGCTCGCCGCAGTCTTCATGCTCCTAGCTCTCGGGTTCCTCGCTGTCTACAGCGCGACCCGGGGGCTTGCCGGCGCGTCCGGAGATCCGTTCTACTTTGTGAAGCGGCAAGCGCTGGCGGCATTGCTAGGCGTTGCCGTCATCGCCTTTTCTCTCCCCCTGGATTACCGGCACTTGGTCCGCTTATCGAGATTGTTCTACGCGGCGAGCCTCGCCCTGCTGGTCGCGGTGCTGGCCGTCGGCCGTACCACCGGCGGAGCGGAGCGGTGGCTGGCCATCGGCCCCTTAAGCCTTCAGCCATCCGAGGTGGCCAAGCTTGCCCTGATCCTGGTCCTCAGCCGGATCCTGGAGAACAAGGAAAAGGTACAGGAGTGGCGGGGAGTGATATCGGCCCTTCTTTGGATGGCGCCGGTTCTCGGCCTCATCTTGCTCCAGCCGGACCTCGGCACGGGCTTGACGCTTGCCGCGATCACGGTCGGCATGCTCTTTTTCGCCGGAGCCCGCTGGAAGCACCTGGCCGTGTTGACCGGCGGCGGATTGGCCGCCGCGTTAGGCGCGGTGGTGGTGTCTATCCAAGGATGGCTGCCGATTTTGAAACCGTACCAGATCAACCGGCTGGTGGTGTTCTTCGATCCGTACCGGTATCGGCATGAAGAAGGGTGGAACGTGATCCAGTCGATGATCGCCATCGGATCGGGAAACCTGTTCGGCAAAGGATTGTTCGGCGGTTCCCAGACGCAGCTCAACTTTTTGCCGGCCCGCCATACGGACTTCATCTTTTCCGTCGTCGGCGAAGAGTTCGGGTTTCTTGGGGCGGTGTTCGTTCTCGGCCTTTACGGCGTCGTCTTTTGGCGGGGTTGCCGAATTTTGGCCCGGGCGAAAGACTCGACCGGCAGCTTGCTGGTCGGGGGGATTTTGGCCATGCTGTTCGCGCACGTGCTGATCAACATCGGGATGACGCTTGGGGTCATGCCGGTGACGGGCCTCCCCCTGCCCTTGATCAGCTACGGGGGTACGTCCATGCTGGTAACGCTGGCAGCCATCGGTCTTGTCCTCAACGTGGACGTCCACCGGAAGAAGCTGCGGTTCTGACCTGCCCAAAGCTCTCGCCGGCCCCGCCCGCTTCCTCATGGCCGCTTGGCCGGGCGCATATAGTGTCTTGTGGAACTGTCCTGCCGCGGCGTTTTTTGCCCGCGCACCGGGAGGGCCAGGGGGTGAGCCGGTCCGCATTGTTTCGCAATGGGCTGTTCGCCATTATCCTGCTCTTGCTTGTAGTCACCCTGGAGGCGGCGGATCTGCCGTTCACCGAAGGCGTCGAGGAATACGTCACGTTCGTGCTGACGACCGATTTCGACTACCGGCCGTGGCTCGCGGAGCTCAGGAGCCGGATCCCGTTGCCGGACGTAGCCGGGTTCGGATGGCTGGACGCGAGTCCCGACGGGCCAAGCGGCGAGGCCTCGCGGTGAGGACGGGTGAAGCTGGCCACCGTCTGTGGCATTCGCTTCGGGGTCAACCCGTTGTTTTTGGTCCTCCTGGTTACCCTGGCCTGGGTCGGGCGCCTTCCGGAGGCCTTGATCGTGTTCGGGATCGTCTTATTGCACGAGATCGGGCATGTGGCCGCCGCCCGGGGCTACGGGGTCGCGGTGAGCGGGGTCGAACTGCTCCCATTCGGCGGGGTAGCCAGGATGGAAGGGCTTATCGGGG
This sequence comes from Bacillota bacterium, assembly GCA_017656145.1. Classification (GTDB taxonomy): domain Bacteria; phylum Bacillota; class Limnochordia; order Limnochordales; family ZCTH02-B6; genus JACDOI01. Next base: position 23,284 of record JACDOI010000021.1, read on the forward strand.
CGGATCCGGGCGTTGAGGCGGGTATTGCCCTTGCCGGTCCGCTCACCAACGGCATGCTCATCGGTGTCGGGGCGCTGCTGTGGCGCCACCAGGTGCTGGCGGATGAGTGGGCCCGGTTGTTCATCGCGGCCAACGTAACGGTTGCGACGCTGAACTTGTTGCCCGCGCTGCCGTTGGACGGGGGGCGCCTGTATCGGGCGTACCGCTCCCGCCGGGTCGGGTACCGGCGGGCCACTGCCGAGGCCGCTCGCCTTGGGCGGGCACTGGGCGCAGCGTGCGCCGTCGCCGGCGGGTTCGGCGCGTACCTGGGCTACGTCAACCTGACGCTGCCGGTGCTGGGTTTGTTTGTGTTCGTAGCCGCCGGGCGCGAGGAAACCGCGTCGGCGTACGTGTTCATGGCGTACCTGGATTCGAAGCGGCGGGAGCTCGACCAACAGGGATGTCTGGAGAGCCGCTGTCTTGTCGTTCGGATCGACACGCCGGTCAAGCAAGTGCTGGAGCGGTTTGTGCCGAAGAAATATCATGTGGTCTGGGTGGTGGACGAGGACGGGCGGCCGGCCGGAGTGGCTTTCGAAGCGGCCATTTTGGACGCGGCGTTCGATCGGGGCCTGGACGTGCCCATGGGCTCCATCGCCCGCCGGACGTTCATTGACATGCGGTAACCCGTATGGTAAGCTGACCCTACATACGTTCGATATTGTTGGTCTTGTGAGGTTGGGCCGTAGCTGCTCGAAGGCCGGTCGAATCGTGTCGCAGGGCGCGCTCCGCGGCGGATGGGCTGGAGAATAGCCTGCACCTTCGTGTCCGCACAATAGGAGCAGAATTCTTTGCCGAATGTTTTTGCCTTCGCCTTTCGGAGTGATCAGGAGTGACCGATCAGGATGGCGCGAGAAATCGTGGTGAATGCGGGCCTTGGCGAGACGAGGGCCGCCGTGCTGGAGGAGCGGCGCCTCGTCGAATTTTTTTTGGAACGGGAACTTCACCAGCCGGTCGCGGGCAACATCTACAAGGGCCGGGTGGAGAACGTCCTGCCCGGCATGCAGGCGGCGTTTGTCAATATCGGGCTTGAGCGCAATGCATTTCTGTACGTTGACGACGCCGTGACCGAGGACAACGGGGTTGGGGAGCCGCTGGACCATCCGCCCCGGGCCCGCTCCATCGCGGAAGTGCTGACCGTCGGCCAGGAGATCGTCGTGCAGGTGGCCAAGGAGCCCATCGGGACCAAGGGAGCCCGGGTCGTCACCCAACTGACCATTCCCGGCCGCTATTTGGTCCTCATGCCGACGGTGGAGCATGTGGCCATCTCCCGCCGCATTGCGGACGAGCACGAGCGGCAGCGGCTAAAGGAGATCGCCCGGGATATCCGGCCGCCGGGCATGGGTCTCATCGTTCGAACCTTGGCCGTCGGCAAGGATAAGGAGACGTTGGCCAGCGACTGCCGGTTTCTCGTCGACCTGTGGGAGAAGATCCGGCGCCGGGCCGAGTCCCAGCCTGCGCCCGCCCTGTTGTACAAGGACTTCGATCTCGTCCATCGATTGGTGCGGGATGAGTTCACGCCCGACGTTTCCCGGTTCGTGGTCGATTCGGATCAGGTGTATAAGACTGTACTGGAGCTGTTGAATTCCCTGTCGCCGGCCATGAAGTCCCGGGTCTACCTGTACAGCGGCCCAAAGCCTATTTTCGAATTTTACGGCATCGAAGCCGAGCTGGAGCGGTCGTTGAACCGCCGGGTGTGGCTGCAAAGCGGCGGCTATCTCGTCATCGACCATACCGAAGCGTTGACGAGTATCGATGTCAACACGGGCCGGTTCATCGGCACGACAAACCTCGAGGATACGGTTCTCAAGACGAATCTCGAGGCCGCGGCCGAGATCGCGCGGCAAGTCCGCCTGCGGGACATCGGCGGGATTATCATCATCGACTTCATCGACATGGAGTCCGACGAACACCGGCGCCTGGTGCTGCGGGCGCTGCAGGAAGCTTTGGGGCCGGATCGGAACCGTTCCCACGTGCTCGGCTTCACGAGCCTGGGGCTGGTGGAGATGACGCGCAAGAAGGTGGCTGAGGACCTGGGAGCGCGTCTCCACCGCCCATGCCCATACTGTGACGGCACCGGGCGCGTCTTATCGGAGGAGACGATCGCCCACGCTACCCAACGGGAGATCGAGCAGCGGGCGGCGAGCGACAGCGCGGAGGCGTACCTGGTCACATGCCATCCGCAGGTGGCAGCCCAGATCATCGGCCCCGGCGGCAGCCTCCTGCGGCGCCTCGAAGAGCGGACGGGCAAGGCGGTGTTCGTGAAGGGCAATGAGGCCATGCATCTCGAGGATGTCAAAATCGTCGCCGGCTCCCGGGAAGAGCTCGAGAAGGAAGCCTTTCCCGTGCGGGAAGGGCAAGTCCTGGATATGGAAGTGCAAGAGCCCCACATGGCAAACCCGAAGGACGGCATCGCACGGGTGGACGGCTACGTCATCGACATTGAAGGCGGCGGCCGCTACGTGGGCAAAAAGCTCAAGGTGGAGATCACCAAGGTGTTTCGCACGTACGCCAAAGGGCGGGTGCGCTCGTCATGAGTCGGGCTGGCAGAGGGCCGGCAGCGATTGACACCGGCCCTGGCCCATGCTAAAATCCGATAGGCAATTAAGCCGTGCTCAAACGGCACGGAGGCCGCGCCCGAGCCCGGGCGCGATGGAGGGTAACGGACCCGATGGCAACGTACGCGATCGTAGAAACCGGCGGCAAGCAGGTGCGGGTATCCGAGGGCGATACCGTCTACGTGGAAAAGCTTGCGGCCGCGGAAGGCGAGCAGGTGCGCCTTGAGCGGGTGCTGTTGGTCAGCCAGGACGGTCAGGTGCGGGTCGGCGCGCCGACGGTGGAAGGAGCCGCGGTCGTCGCGCGGGTCGATCGGCATGGCCGGGGGCGCAAGGTGCTCGTCTTCAAGTACAAGCCCAAGAAGCGGTACCGCCGGCGGTACGGGCACCGGCAACCATTCACCCGGCTCGTCGTCGAAAAGATCGAGGCTTAAACCTGTGATCACCGTCGACGTCTATCGTGCCGAGGACGGTTCGATCCGGGGCTTTCGCGCAAAGGGTCACGCGGGATATGCGGAACACGGTGCGGACATCGTCTGCGCAGCCGTGTCAGCAATCACGCAAACTGCCGCGCTGGGCCTGTTGGAGCATCTGAAGACGCCGGTCAAACTCAAGCAGGCCCCGGGGCTGCTTGAATGCTGGCTTTCCAGCAGCGAGCGGGCGTCCGGCGGGGCTCAGGCGGTGCTGGAGACGATGTTGCTGGGCCTCGCGGAGGTGCAGCGGCAGCATCCCGAGCGGATCCGGTTGCGGCGGGTCAGTGTGCGAGGCGGGGCCCCAAAGGCAGGGGCTTTGGCCAGTGACCGGGCGTGACGAGGACGCCCGGAACTGGGGAAGGAGGTTGGGCCGATGAAGCTCTGCATGGATCTTCAGCTGTTCGCTACCAAAAAGGGCGGCGGCAGCTCCAAGAACGGCCGGGACAGCGCAGCCAAGCGGCTGGGAGTCAAGCGGTTCGGTGGCCAGCGGGTCACCGCGGGCAGCATCATCGTGCGGCAGCGGGGCACCCGGATTCATCCCGGCGTGAACGTCGGCATCGGCAAGGACGATACCTTGTTCGCGAAGATCGACGGGTACGTCGTATTTGAGCGCCGGGGTCGCAACGGCAAGCAGGTCAGTGTCCTTGCCGAGCCGGTGTCGGCGTAAGCTCGCGGCGTGGCCGCGGGGAGACCGGGCCGGGCGGATGAGGGAATACTAAGTCGCGGGGCGGTTCCCGGAAGGGGTCGCCCCGTGTTGTTTCCCGCACCGTTGACGGCGACCCCCGGACGGTGGCGCGGCGAGCGAACCAGCGGAGGATCCGTGCCATGTTTCTCGATCGGGCGCGCATTCATGTCAAAGCCGGAAATGGCGGCCACGGGGCCGTGAGCTTTCGCCGGGAGAAGTACGTCCCCGCCGGAGGGCCCGACGGCGGCGACGGCGGGCGGGGCGGAGACGTGATCCTGGAGGTGGACCCGGGCCTTTGGACGCTGGCCGACTTCCGATACCGCACCCGGTACCGGGCAGCCAACGGCCAGCCGGGACGGGGTTCCCAAATGCACGGCCGCGACGGCGAGGACCTGGTCGTCAAGGTGCCGCCGGGCACCGTGGTGCTGGACGAGTCCACGGGAAGGTACATCGCGGACCTGACGGAGCCGGGGCAGCGGGCCGTCGTCGCGCGGGGAGGCCGGGGCGGCCGCGGGAACGCGCGCTTCAAAAACCCGGTCCGGCAAGCGCCCCGGTTCGCCGAAAAGGGCGAGGCGGGAGAGGAGCGCTGGCTCGTCCTGGAGCTCAAGGTCGTGGCGGACGTGGGCCTTGTGGGGCTTCCCAACGCGGGAAAATCGACCCTTCTTTCCCGCATCACCGCCGCCCGGCCGCGCATCGCGGCATACCCGTTCACGACCGTGACGCCCAACTTGGGCGTAGTATTCGTGAGCGATGGAGAAAGCTTTGTCGTCGCCGACATTCCCGGGCTGATCGAAGGCGCCCACGCGGGCGCAGGCCTGGGTCACGAATTTTTGCGCCACGTGGAAAGGACCCGGCTGCTTGTGGCCGTGGTCGACGCATCCGGCCTCGAAGGCCGGGAGCCGGCGGCCGACTTTCGCACGCTCATGGAAGAGCTGCGGCAGTACCGGCCGGAGCTGGCCGAGCGGGTCAAGCTGGTGGCGGCCAACAAGATGGATCTGGCCGAAGCCCGGGCAAACTTCGAGCCGTTCTGCAACGTTGTGGAGGCCCAAGGGTTTGCGGTGCACCCGATCTCCTCAGCCACCGGCGAAGGCGTGGACCGGCTGGTGCGCGAAATCTGGCGGGCGCTCAAAAAGTTGCCGCGCCCTGAGCCGGTGCCCGTTGAGCCGCTGCCGGCCGTTGCCCGGGCGCCGGTCGCCGAATACACGGTGCGCCGGGAAGGCGACTACCTGGTGGTGGAAGGGGAAGGCCTTCATCGCCTCATCGCCCGGCTGGACCTCGACAACGAGGAATCGGTCCGGTTTTTGCAAAAGGTGTTTCGCGACATCGGGCTTGACAACGCTCTCCGGAAGCACGGCGTTCAAGACGGCGACCTGGTGCGGGTCGCCGGCGTCGAGTTTGAGTTCCGCGACTGAGCGATGCCCCTCGCAGGAGGCCCGGGCCCTGCCGGCGAAAGCCACATGCAAGGAGGGAGTTCCGTTGGACCGGAACGACTGCCTTCCGCCGCGCCCGGCGGATCGTCGTAAAGATTGGGACCAGCAGTCTTACGTTGCCCGACGGCAGTCTCGACGTTTCCCGCATTGAAGATCTCAGCCGCCAAGCCGCTCGGCTCGCCCGCCGCGGTTACGAGCAGGTATTGGTCAGCTCGGGCGCCATCGGCGTAGGTGCCCGGCGGCTGGGCATCGAACGCCGTCCCCGCACGATGCCGGAAAAGCAAGCTGCGGCCGCGGTCGGCCAGGGCCTGTTGATGCAAGCGTACGAGCGGGCGTTTTTTGACCAGGGCCTCGTCGTCGCCCAAGTGCTTCTCACCGGTGAAGATATCGCCGACCGGCGCCGGCACCTCAACTCCCGCAATACCATGCTCAAGCTGCTGGAGCTGGGCGCCGTTCCCGTCGTGAACGAAAACGACACGGTGGCCGTGGACGAAATCCGGCTCGGGGACAACGACACATTGTCGGCGCTGGTGGCCACCTTGATCGACGCCGACCTGCTCGTCATCTTATCCGACGTGGACGGGCTGTATTCCGTGGACCCCCGCAAGGCGCCGGATGCGCGCCTGGTCGATGTGGTCGGCGAGATCACGCCGGAGCTTTGGAAAGCCGCGGGGGGCGCGGGAAGCCCTTTTGGAACCGGCGGAATGGCGACAAAGCTTGAGGCCGCCCGCATCGTGACCGCCGCCGGCATCCCGATGTTTTTGACGCGCGGTTCGCGGCCGGCCGTCTTAGAACGGGTGGTGGCTGGCGACGCGGTCGGAACGCTGTTTTTGCCCCGGCCCCGGCCGCTCACGGCCCGCCAGCGGTGGCTCGCGTTTCACCAGCGGCCCCGGGGCCTCGTACAGGTAGACCCGGGCGCGGTCCGGGCCTTGCTCGAGCAGGGAAAAAGCCTGTTGCCGGCAGGCGTCGTGTCGGTGGACGGGCGGTTTCAAGAAGGCGACCTGGTGCGGGTGTGCGATGCGCAAGGCCGGGAAGTGGCCCGGGGATTGGTCAACTATTCATCCGACGATTTGCGCCGCATCCAGGGGGTCCACACCTCCGACATCGCCCGGGTGCTCGGGCGAAAAGACTACGATGAGGTCATCCACCGCGACAACCTAGTCGTGTCGGTTTGACCCGCGGCAATGGAACAGGGGGAACAGGCCGTGACAGCGATGGACGAACGAGACACCGCCCGCGCCGGCGGCACCGCACCGGCCGCGCTTGAAGCCGACGATCGGCGATACGTGCGGGAGCTGGCTTTGCAGGCCCGCGCGGCCAGCCGCAAGCTTGCCACCTTGACCCGGGCCGACAAGGACCGGGCCCTGGAGGCTATGGCCCGGGCGCTTGCAGCCGAGGCGGACCAAATTCTCGCAGCCAACGCGGAGGACGTAGCCCGGGCCCGGGAGCGGGGTATGTCCCAGGCGTTGCTCGACCGGCTCACCCTCAACCCGGAGCGGGTGCGGCAGATGAGCGAGGGGCTTTTGGCGGTCGCGGCGCTGCCGGACCCTATCGGAGAAACGGTTTCCATGAGCCGGCGCCCGAACGGGCTTGAGATCGGCCGGGTCCGGGTACCGCTGGGGGTCGTCGGCATGATCTACGAAGCCCGGCCCAACGTCACCGCCGACGCCGCGGGCTTGTGCCTGAAGACGGGCAACGCGGTTCTCTTGCGGGGCAGCAGCGATGCGCTGAATTCCAACCGGGCCATCGCGAGCGTTCTGGCGGCGGCCGCTCGGGATGCCGGCATACCGGACGGCGCCTTGCAGCTGGTGGACCGGCCGGGGCACGGGGCCGCGGGCGCGATGATGGAAGCGGTCGGTCTCATCGACGTGCTCATCCCCCGGGGCGGACGAGGGCTGATCGAGCGGGTGGTAGCCGAGGCCCGGGTGCCCGTCATCGAGACCGGTGTGGGCAACTGCCACGTATTCGTCGACGATTCCGCGGACTTGGACGAGGCGCTGGCCATCGTGATTAACGCCAAGACCAGCCGGCCGTCGGTCTGCAATGCGATGGAGACTTTGCTGGTTCATCGCAACGTCGCGGAAGCTTTCTTGCCGCGCGCCGCGGCGGCGTTGCGGGAGCGGGGCGTCGAGCTAAGGGGGTGCCCGGAGGCGCGCCGCATCGTGCCGGACATGGCGGTCGCCACCGAGCAGGACTGGCACGAAGAGTATCTGGACCTCATCCTGGCGGTGCGGGTCGTGCCTGATCTGGACGCGGCGTTGGAGCATATCGCCGCGTACGGCACCCGGCATTCCGAGGCCATCGTCACCCGGGACTACGTCCGGGCGCGCCGGTTTTTGCAGGAAGTCGATGCGGCGGTCGTGTACGTGAACGCGTCGACCCGGTTTACGGATGGATTCGAGTTCGGCCTCGGGGCGGAGATCGGCATCAGCACGCAGAAGCTGCACGCCCGGGGGCCCATGGGACTTGAGGCCCTCACATCCGTCAAAAACGTGGTGTACGGATCGGGCCAGATCCGAGTCTAGAAGGGGGCCCCGAGACGATGGACGATGTGACGGGCCTAGGCCGGCGGTTGGGGGTGATGGGGGGCACCTTCGACCCGATTCACTACGGGCACTTGGTGACGGCTGAGGCGGCCGCGGAGGAATTCGACCTGGAACAAGTCATCTTTGTGCCCGCGGGCCAGCCTCCCCACAAACCGCCCGGTGCAGTGAGCGACGCCGGCCACCGCTACCTGATGACGGTGCTGGCTACGCTGGCCAATCCCCGGTTTGCGGTCTCTCGGGTGGACATTGAGCGGCCCGGCCCCTCATACACGGTCGACACGTTGCGGGAACTCCGCCGGCAGTTCGGTTCCGGCGTCGAGCTGTACTTCATCACCGGCGCCGACGCGATGCTGCAGATCTTGCAGTGGAAAGATCCGGAGAGTTTGTTTGAGCTTTGCCATTTCATCGCGGCCACGCGGCCCGGGTACGGGCTTTCCCGTCTGGAGAAGGTGCTCGGGCCCACGGCCTTGCGCCACCGGGACCGGATTCTCCCGCTTCAAGTGCCGGCGCTGGCCATCTCGTCCACCGACATCCGGCGCCGGGTGCGGGAGGGGCGGTCGGTGCGCTACCTGCTTCCCGACGCGGTCGCGCACTATATCGCCAAAAGCGGGTTGTACGCCGAAAAGCGGGTTGCCCGCGCGTAAGGTAGATAAGGGAGGCGCAACGGTTGTCTCAGCTGGACCATCACGGCGGATCCGGCGGGCGAGGGCCGGCAAGCGATCCCGGGCTGCCGGATGAGCGGACGCTTGAGGACGAGGCTCGCCGGCGGTTGACGCCAGCCCGCTTTGAACACGTCCGGGGCGTCGTGGAAGCCGCGGATGAACTGGCCCGCCGCTTCGGGGCCGATCCCATGCGGGCCAGGGTCGCCGCGTGGCTGCACGATTTGGCCAAGGACGAACCGCCTGAGCTTTTGTTGAGGCGGCTGCGGGAATTTGCTATAGTGTTGGATGAGGTTACGGCCCGGGAGCGGGCGCTGTGGCACGCACCGGTCGGCGCGGAGATCGCCCGGCGGGAGTTGGGCGTCCAAGACGAGGACGTCCTGGCGGCGGTCCGCTACCATACGACCGGTCGGTCCGGAATGTCGAGGCTGGAGGAGATCGTTTTCCTGGCTGACATCGTCGAACGCGGGCGGCAGTTCCCCGGAGTAGAGGAGTTGCGCCGGGTGAGCCGTCAGGATCTGGACGCAGCGCTGCTTTTGGCGCTGGACGGCACTATCCGGCGGGTGCTGGACCAGGGAGGGTTGTTGCATCCCGATTCGGTCGCCGCGCGCAACGACATTCTGCTGCGGAGAAGCTAGTTGGAGGGCGTTCCAGCCCGGTTCCGGCTAGCTTTTTGTTTTCCCGGCCGAAGGTAGCGGGGCGGGGACCCCGCGGGGGAGAGATCCGGTCGACGATGCGATACGCGCCTGGCGACCTGGAACGCAGACGGCAAGAACTGGAAGAACGGCGGCGGCAGCGGCGGAGGCGTCGGCGCCGTCAGGCGGTTGTGGCATCGCTGGTCGTTGTTGCGGCGCTGGCGATGGCGGCGGTCGGGTTTTACTTCGCATACCAGCGAGGGATGCGGAGCCTGGGGATGTCGGACTCGGCTGCAGGGGCGAGCACCGGCGTTTCCCGCCGAGTCACCATGCTTCTGGTGGGCACCGACTCCACCGGCCGCGGGAGCGGGCGGACGGATACCATCATGGTGGCCAGTTTCGACCCGCGCACCGGTGAAGCGGGCATCATGTCCATCCCGCGGGACACCCGGGTTCAGATCCCGGGGCGCAGCGGTTTCCACCGCATCAACACCGCCTACGCCTTGGGCGGCCCCGAGCTCACGGTTCGAACCGTAGAGGCTCTCCTTGGGGTCAACATCGACCACGTCGTCGTGGTCGACTTTGACAGCTTCGCGCGGTTCATCGATCTGCTGGGCGGTGTACAAATCCATGTCGACCAGCCCATGCGCTACGACGACTTCGCTCAAGGCTTGCACATCGACATCCGGCCCGGCCCGCAGGTGCTCACGGGCGAGCAGGCGCTGCACTACGTGCGGTTCCGGGACGCTTTGGGAGACGTGGCGCTGATCGATCCGGCTCGAGATGTGTACGGCGGGCGGGTCCGGCGCCAGTTGGAGTTTGTCCGGGCCGTGGTCGAGCAGGCCATGCAGCTGGACGTTGTGCCGAAACTGCCGCAACTTGTGCCCGAACTTCTGACCATGGTAGAGACGGATCTCAGCCTTGACCGGGCATTGGCTCTTGCCCTCTCGGCCCGCCGGCTCGACTTGGATCGGCTGAAGACAGAGGTGTTGCCGGGCACCGGCCGGTGGATCGGCGGCGCCAGCTACTGGGTGCACGATCCGGTCCGGACCGACATCGTCGTCCGCAAGATCATCCTGGGCGAGACCGTCACTACGCTGGAGGTGCTCAACGGCGGCGGTAGCGCCGGGATGGCCGGCCGGGCGGCGGACTTGTTGCGCCGGAGCGGCTATGACGTAGTCCGGACCGGCAACGCGCCCGGCGGGTTTCGCTATGAGCGGACCCAGATCATTGTCAACCGGCCAGGCGTGGCGGTCGAGCCGCTGGTGCGTCTTTTGGGCGGCCAGGTGTCGTACGCCGGACAAGATCCGTCCGAAACCGGCGCGGATGTGACGGTGATATTGGGCAGGGACTTTCGCGGGTAGCTTTGGCCCTGGCGGTTTCAGCGGACGCCCGGGCCGAGGACGGTGAAAGGAGGGAACGGGGCTGACCGGGCTTGAGGTGGCGCTTCGGGCAGCGCAAGCAGCGGACGAGAAAAAGGCCGACGACGTCGTCGTTCTTGACATGGGCCGGTTGACGGTAGTCACCGATTACTTTGTCATCTGCAGCGGTCAGACGTTGACCCAGGTGCGGGCTATCGCCCGGGCCGTAGAGGAGGCGCTGGAAGCGGAAGGTGTCCGGCCCCGGCGCAAGGAGGGCGACGCCCGCTGGGTGCTGCTCGACTACGGCGGGACCGTCGTTCATATATTCCATCACGCGGAGCGGGAGTACTACGACCTGGAGCGGCTGTGGGCCGACGCGCCGCGGGTCGAGTGGGCGCCGGCTCCATCGGCTCCGTAGCGGCCATACCCGCGTTTGGGGCGACCCCAGAACGCCATTGGGGCGTCCCCGAACGCCAGTTGCTCCAAAGAATCGGCGAGGGGATCGGCGACCGGCGGGCTGCGCGCGACCGGCAAAGCGACGCTTGACGGCCCGGCACCCATGGTCTATAATAAGCGTTGCGTTGGGACGTGGGGCCGTAGCTCAGCTGGGAGAGCGCGTGAATGGCATTCACGAGGTCGGCGGTTCGAGCCCGCTCGGCTCCACCAGGCGAACAAATCCCGCCGGGATGACCGGCGGGATTTTCGCGTCCCGAGAGTCGCCGTCGCCGGCTGCTGTAGCCAAGTGTTCCTCGCCTTGGAAGCGGGCGCGGTGCGGACCGGGTTGACTGGCAGCGGGCAAGCGCCGCAAGCTGCAGGAGCGGCTTGGCCAGGAGCTTCTTGGGCCCTATGTCTTTTGCGGAAGCGATCGGCGCTGGAGAGCGGCGTCCAGGACGCCCAGGACGATGTGGGCCAAACCAAAGCCGAAGATACCGCTGGCCAGCGCCCCGGGCATCATGTTCCACCCGATGAGGGCCACGACGGCTCCAATGAGGGCGACCCAGAGTCCCGTGGACATTTCCATCCCCCTCGAGGAGAGTGTCACAACAAGTATCAGGCACGGAGCGGTTTGTTATGCACCGGCCCGCGGGCGGCCGGAGAAAGAGGCTCTAGCCGTTTGGCGACGATGCTCACCCCTTCGCCCTGCCGTTCCACATAACCGGACACGAGCAGCCCGGGGCTGACGAACAGCTCCTGGCCGAAGCGCATGTAGACGTCTTCGAACACGGTGACGTCGATCAGGCCCGTTTCGTCCTCGAGCGTCAAAAACACCACCGTCCGGCCGCTTTTGGTCGGCGGGCGGTGAGGCCGGATGCTCAATCCCCCGGCGGTCACCGGGTGGCCCCGGGGCAGCCGGGCAACCTCATCACACGTGCGGGCGCCCCACCGGCTCAAGACGGCCCGCCAGTGGTGCATCAGGTGGCGCTCCACCGTCAGCCCCAGGGCGTGGTATTCCCGCAAATCCCGTTCCAGGATGGGGAAATCGTCCATCGCTGCCCCCTCGGGGTCCGGAGGATCCCAGTGCCGCTGCGCATCCCGCGCCCGCCGGGCCCGGTGCAAGGCGCCGGGCAGCCGGCCCAAAAGCGCCCGCCGGTTCGGATGGAGACCGTCAAAGGCTCCCGCCAGCACCAGTTGCTCGGCTTCCTCGGCGGTGAGGGGCTCCACCCGGCGGCAAAAGTCGTCCAAGGAGGAAAAGGGGCGGCGGGCCCGGGCCGCGAGCATCGCGTCCAACGTCGCGTCGCTGAGCGTTCGGATTTGGCCCAGGCCGACGCGGATCGCGCCGTCCTCCACTTCAAACCCGCGGCCGCTTCGGTTGACGCACGGCCCAAGCACCGGCACCCCCCGGCGCTTGGCTTCCCAGATGAGGGTGTTGGGCGGGTAGTAGCCCATGGGCTGGTGCGAAAGGAGGGCGGCGTAAAACTCCGCCGGATAATGCTCGAGCAAATACGCGGTCTTGTACGCGATAGTGGCGAACGACGCCGCATGGGCTTCGCAAAATCCGTAGCCCGCGTATCCGGCGATGTAGCCGAAGATGGTGCGGGCCACATCGGGGGCACATCCCCGGGCGACGGCCTTGGCGATGAACGCTTGCCCGATGCGGTCCATCTCGGCTTGGGAGCGGAACGAGGACATGGCCCGGCGCAGAGCGTCGGCCTCCCCCGGCGTGAATCCGGCGATCTCCCGGGCGATTTCGATGACTTGCTCCTGAAACAGGACGACGCCGTACGTTTTTTCCAGAATGGGCCGCAGCTTGGGGTGAATATAGGTGACGGGCTCCTGGCCGTTGCGCCGGGCGATGAACGGCCGTACCATGTCGCCCTTGATGGGGCCGGGGCGGATGAGGGCCACGGACGCGACGATGTCCTCAAAACCGCGGGGGCGAAGGCGCGGGTGGAGCGCCCGCTGGGCGGGGGACTCGAGCTGAAAAGCCCCGACGGTCTCGCCGCGCTGTATCCGCCGGTACGTGCGGTGGTCGCCGTGGGGGATCCGGTCGTAATCGAATCCGGGGTTGCGCCGGCGGATGGCCGCCGCGGCGGTGTTCACCGCCCCAAGCATCCGCAAAAACAAGAGGTCGAGCTTCATGAGCCCCAAGGCTTCCACGTCGTCTTTGTCAAACTGGCTCATCACCACTCCTTTGCCCGACCGCTGCAAGGGAGTGATGTCGGCCAGCGGCTCCGCGGCAATCACCAGCCCGCTGCTGTGGGTGCCCAGGTGGCGGGGGAGCCCGGCCAGCGCTTGCGAGATCTCCAGCCACCGGTCCAGGCGAGAATCGGCGCCCGGCCGGATGCTCCGCAGTTCGGGATAATGGTCTAGGGCGCGGGGGATCGCGTCCGCCGGAAGGTGAGGCATGCGCCGGGCCATGGAGTCGATGACGTCTTCGGGCATTCCCAGCACCTTGCCGACTTCCCGCAGCGCCCCCCGGGCGCGGTACGTATGGTAGGTCGCCACCGCGGCCACGTGCCGATGGCCGTAGCGCCGGTATACGTAAGCGGCGACTTCGTCCCGCCGGCCAGCGTCAAAATCGATGTCGATATCCGGAGGCTCCCCCCGCTCTACAGACAAAAACCGCTCGAACCGCAATCCCCGCCGGAATGCGTCCACGTCGGTCAGTCCCAAGCAGTAGGCGACCACCGAGTCGGCCGCGGAACCCCGGCCGCTGGCGCGGATCCCTTTCCTGCGGGCGAATTGGACCACATCCCAGGCGATGAGGAAGTAATCGGCCATGCCCAAGCGATCGATGACGGCGAGCTCGTCTTCGATGCGCCGGCGAAGTTCCGGACCGATCCGGCCGTAACGTCGCTGCGCACCTTCCCAGACGAGCCGGCGCAAGAAGCCCTGGGCGGTTTCCCCCGGCGGCGCCGCAAACCGGGGGTGCCGGGGCCGGCCCAGCACAAGGGCCGGTTGGCATCGTTCGGCCACGGCGACGGTGTTGGTCAACGCCGCCGGGTACCAGGCAAACCGGTCCCGCATTTCCGATGGAGGGATCAGGTGGAGCTGATCGTTGAACGGGCGGGCGGGATGCGGTTCCTCCAAGGTGACGCCCGCGGCGATGCAGCGCAAGACGTCGTGGACGGGATACCGGTCCTGTGTGGCGTAATGGACGTTGCCGGTGGCCACCGCCACAAGGCCCAAATGGTCCGCCAGCTCCGCCAAGTCCCGGTTGACCCGGTGCTGTCCGGGCAGCTCCGTGGCTTGAAGCTCGATGAGGAACCGGTCTCGCCCCAGCTCGCGCGCGTACCGGCGGGCGACCTGTTCTGCTTCCCGGTAGCGCCTCCGATGCAACAAGGACGGAATCTCGCCCCGGCGGCAGCCCGAAAGAAACAGCAAGCCGTCCCGGTGGCGGACGAGGTCCGCCCACATCGTCCGGGGCTTGCCCCGCTCATGGCCCAGATGGGCGGCGGTGAGCAGCCGGCAGAGGTTGGCGTAGCCGTCGGGGGAATCGGCCAGCGCCGTCAGGTGATGGCCGCTTTGAAGCGTCAGCTCGCAGCCGACAACGGGTTTGATTCCCGCTTTGGAGCATGCCTGCACGAAACGGACCGCGCCACTCAAATTGTCGTGGTCGGTGATGGCCAGGGCGGGCACTTCTAAGTCCGCGGCTTGCCGCACCAGCTCCTCAATGGGACTGGCTCCGTCGAGGAACGAAAACGGCGAGTGCGCGTGCAGGTGAGCGAACCCTTTAGTCATACACCCGGTACAGCCTCCACTGGCCGGCGGCCACGTCCAAGTACAGTTCAAACACGCCGCCGTCGTCGGTCTCCACTTTCACGAAGCGCCATTCCCCTTCGCCGGCCCACCAGCGGCCAAGATACCGCCAGCGGTCGATGACCCGCACGACGCGGCGGGTGCGGCCGCGCCAGCGGAACCCGAGAAGGCGGCCGGCCTGGACGGTGACTTGCACCGGAACGTCCACCAGGCGCATGGGCCATCACCGCCGTCACCAAAGAGCGTAGAACCGGCTCATCGCTTCGTACCGGGCCGCCGCCTCCCGGGGCTTGCGAGGGCGGAGCAAAGAATCGAACCGGGCGCAAACCGCGGCCAGGCTCGACTCCCGGCCTGCCGCCCGGGGCCGGCCGGGTTCCCACAGCGCGGTCTGCCGTCCCGGATAATCTGCCGGCGTCATCTCCACGATCAGATCCCCCGCAGGTGCGCCTTCCGGATCTGACGGGACACCGCCCGGCCCCGGTCTTTGAAGAAGCAGCTGCTCCGCCAGGCGCCGGGCTATCCGTCCCAGGTGCTCGGAATCGGCCGAAGGAGGGACAAAGGAACGTTCCCGCCGCCGATGGCCCAACGAGACGGCCAGCCGGGCGCAACCTCGCCCCAAGCCGCGCAGTTCTGTGACCATCCCGGCGACCGCTTGCCCGAGGGCCGCTTCGAGCCGGCGGGCGTCGGGATGCCACCTTTCTGAGGAGATGCGGCGATGCAATGCCGCGGGCGGGTAGAGCGGGCGGATGGGACGGGGATCCCGGCCTTGCGCCCACGACAGGAGCCGGTCCGCCCCCGGGCCGATGCGGTCGCGCAAAAACTCCCGGGGGACGGATAGCAGCTCGCCCAAGGTGCGGATATGGAGCGCGGCCAGGGCTGATCGGGTTTCCGGGGAGATCTCGGGCAAATGCGCGAGCGGCAGGCGGGCCGCGAAAGCCGCCAGCACTTCATGGGGAACCCAGTAGCCCCCCGGAATCGCTTCGGCCGGCTGGACGCCGCATCCAGCCGCGAGGGCGGCGGCGGCAAAACGCACCGGTGCGACGCCCAGGCGGTATTCCGCCGGGCCAAGGGCCTGGGCCAGTTCTCCGGCCAGCGCCGGCACGGGCCGCAATCCGGTCCAGTCCATCCACACGCAGCCCGCGTCGGGTTCCACCACGGGCGTGAGGGCGGCGCACAGGTCGCACACATCAGGAGTGGGCGATGTGCGCAGGCATGCGACGATGGACATGTCGGTCGTAGCCCCCTAGCGATCATACGTTTGGGGATCTCTATCCTAACATACGTTCGGTGCCGGGCGTCAAGACAGAACAGCGGCAGGGAAGCAGGGAAAGGCTGGAATTCTCCTGCGCGCCTTACCGGTAGCCCGGCCGGGAGGGCGTTTTCCGGATTCTCAGACGGTGGCTCAGGAAGTACCGTTCGAAGGCCCGTTTGAGCGCGAGGGGAACCGAACCCG
This sequence comes from Bacillota bacterium, assembly GCA_017656145.1. Classification (GTDB taxonomy): domain Bacteria; phylum Bacillota; class Limnochordia; order Limnochordales; family ZCTH02-B6; genus JACDOI01. The sequence continues at coordinate 39,317 of JACDOI010000021.1, forward strand.
CGGCGACCAGCCGGGTTTGCACCCAGCCGTGCTGGGGAACGGGCTGCCGGACGGTTAACAGTCCCCGGCCGGGACCGAGGTCGATCAGGCACGGGAGGGCGGAGTTGTACTGGGTCGGTTCGGCCAGCCCGAAATCCGCGGCGATGTTGACCGCCGCCACCCGGCCCTGCTGCTCGGCCATGAACCCGGTCTTGGGCCCGGGAAAGGCGACACAGTCTCCCGCGGCAAAGATGTTGGCGTGGGCCCGGGTGCGCATGGCCTGATCGGTGACGACGAACCCTTCCGCATCGGTCAGATCGGGAATGTCCCGCAAGAACGGGCTGCCCCGGTACGGCGGGATCAAGATGGCCAAATCCGCGGGCAGCACGTACCCGTCCCCTAACACGAGCGCCCCGTCCCGCGCTTGCTCGACGAACGTCCCGGGCAAAAACCGGATGCCTTCCTGCCGCATCCAGCGCCGGACGATGCGGCTTGCCCGCGGTCCGCCCGCGGTGAACGGCGAGTCCTCGTACGTGACGAACGCGAGGCGCGAGCGGTTCCTTAAGCCCCGTCGGCGCAGAAAGGCGGCCGCCTGGAACACCATTTCGTATGCCGCGCAGGATAACGGGGAGCGGGGATGGAGGGCGACGACCAGATCGCCCCCGGAAAACCGTTCCAAGGCATGCCGCAGCCGCACAGCCTCGTCCAGCCACAGGGGCGAGTAGCCGATCGCGCCCCAGCCTGGGGGCCGTTCTGGCGGAGAGGCGGCTCCAAGGGCCACGATGAGGAAGTCGTACGGGTAGCGCCCGCGCCGGCCGTGGACCACATCGCGCCCCGGCTCGACGGCTTCGACTCTGTCGCGCACGTACTCGATGCCATAGGACGCGAGCAGGGGCGCCAAAGGAACGCAGACGGATTCCGGATCGCGCCCTTCGAAGACGACCCACGGCAAGGACGGCCGGAACTGAAACGTGCCGGACTGGTCGACAACCGTCACCCGAACCCGATCCCCAAGCAGCTTTCGCATCGAGACAGCCGCTTCGAACCCGGCGAAACTTCCTCCCAAGATGACGATGTGGGCCATCTCCCCGCCTCCCGGGCTATTGTTTGGCAGCCCGGCTGCCCCTATGCCGGGCGCGTGGGGTTTGGCCGCTCTGCCTTTCTCTGTCGGGCGGGCGCGGTGCGGCTACGGCGGGTTCTGGCCGGATCCGCACGTTGTCGACCGCCGGATGGCGCCGCCGGCTTGTGGCCAAGCTATGGTGCGGTGGTGATCATGTTCGGTTTCGGGCAAAACCGGCGGCATTCGTCCAGCGGGGGGCAGGGCGGAGCATGGTGGAGCGGCATTGTCGGCGCGTCGTTGGCCGCCCTCGGCACAAACGTGCTCGCCAGCCGCTTGCGCGGCTTTGGCCGGGAGGCGGTCCGGAGCTGGTTTGACCGGTTGCTGGAGGATCCGTACTCGGAAAACCTTTGGGAATTGGTGAGCGCCACGCGGCGAACCGGCGCGCAGGCCATCGTGGAAAACAGCTTGCGGGCAGCTCACGGCGCGGTGATTCGCCGGCCTTTGGGCAGCCCTCGCCGCTGGCCGGGCCTGGACGGTTTGGTGTTCGACCCGGCCCAGTTGTCCCGCCGGCCTGCGCCCCATGACGCCCCGGTGGACATGCGGGTCACCTTGGGCCCCGCTGCTCCCCGGCCGCTTGCGGTGGACATTCCCATCCTCGTGGCGGGCATGGCCTACGGCCTTGCGCTGAGCCTGCCGGCCAAGGTGGCGCTGGCCCGGGGGGCGGCCCTCGCGGGCACCGCGATCAACGGCGGCGAAGGCCCGGTGACGCCCTTGGAGCGGCAGGCCGCAGGCAAGCTGATCCTCCAGTATCACCGGGCGCCATGGGGAAAAGACCCCGAATCGCTGGCCCAAGCCGACATGATTGAAATTCACATCGGACAAGGCGCCTCGACAGGCGTGGGGACGGAGGTGGAGGGCGCCCGCACCGACGCCCCGCAGCGGGCCCA
>JACDOI010000022.1 GCA_017656145.1 Bacillota bacterium
GCGGTTTTATTGCCTCTCCGCCACAACACGCCGCACCGCGTCCGGGGCCCGCCCGGGACCCGGCGGAGCGCAGCGCGGCCCGGGGGGGCCCCGGGGTTGGCCCCCCGGCGCCCCCCCCGCTTCGCTGGCCGCTTTGGCCCCGTTGGTGATCTCCACCACTCCCCGCAGTAGCGCATCCACGACCGATGGATGAACGTTGAGCGGTTCAAGGACCGCCGCCAAAAGACCGCCGGCGATCGGGACGATGCCGGCCACCGCAAGAACCCGGATGAACACGGAGAACATAATGATGGAGCCGCCCACAAAAAGCAGGTTGTACATCGATTGCCGCGCCGCATCCGCGAAGAGCTGGCCGATGGACCGGCCGTCTTGGCGCCGGGCGTCGGTGAGCGCCGTCAACGCTCGGGTCAAGGTGGAACCTTGGGAATGGTCGTCGGGCGTGACCGGTCCCCGGGACGCGTGAAATCGCATGATGAAACCGACGGTCAATACCGAGGCGTAATGGCTGAGGGCGAGGGCGCCGCCCAGTTCGGGGACGGCGAACATGCCAACGGCTACCGCACCGGCCATGAACAGCGGGTCCGCCGTGTTGGCGAGACTCAACAGCCGTTCCCCTTCGGGACCGGTGCATAATCCCTTCCGGCGCAAGTCGCCCGTTACCTTGGCTCCGAGGGGATACCCTGCGGCAAGGCCGATCGCAACCGCAAAGGCGCCGGCACCCGGTATCCGGAACAGCGGCCGCATGTAGGGCTCCAAAAGGACGCCGACAAAATGCACGACCCCAAGCCCCATCATGATCTCGGCCATGACGAAAAAGGGAAGCAGCGCCGGCAATACGACGTCAAACCACAGGCGCAGCCCGTGCACCGAAGCCTCAAAGGAATCCCGGGGGAACAAAACGATCATCGCCGTGAGAAAGGAACCAGCGGCGGCCAGGGCGTAGGTTCCGGAGCGCGGGCGGGCGTTAGGACGCACAGGCATTCCCTCCTTGGGGCGCGTCGGGGCGCGTTGGCAAACCCGGCCAGTCCAAGGGTGGACGGACCATTGCATGTTTACGAACGCCCCGGGCCCCTTATGCCGGGATGACGCCGGAGCGTGACAGGGTCTTTTGATTGACACCCCCTGGGGCAGACCGTATAATTGGGGCGGTGAGTCGCCGGTGCAGGTTTCCATCGCATCGATTCGTGAGCAGCGGGGTGCGACGGTTTCGTTCGACTTTTCGATGCCACCGTCGGAATGTGACGGGCTGGCACCGGATCTCGTGGCCGTTTCCCCTGTTTGGGTCCGCGGGACCATCACCAACGCGGGGGAATCGATGTTTGTGCGGGCGCAGGCCAGTGGTACGTTTGAAATGGCGTGCAGCCGTTGTCTCAAGCCGGTGGCCGCCGCGCTGAACGCCTCGTTCGAAGAGCGTTACCGCCGGATGACGCCGGGTTCGCAAACGGGTCCGAAAGAAACGTCCTCCGCAGACGACGACGCCCGGCCGTACCACGGCGACCGCATCGACTTAAGCGGTGCAGTTCGGGACCACCTTTTGCTTCAGATTCCGATGAAACCGGTGTGCCGGCCGGATTGCCGGGGCTTGTGCCCTCACTGCGGTGCCGACCTGAACGAGGCGGAATGCGGTTGCCGGCCGGCTGAAGGCGACCCCCGACTTGAGGTTCTGAAAGAGCTGTCCAGACGGCTCGATCCGATGAACTGAACAGAGCTGAGACGGAGCAAGCGGAGCCACGACGGATCGCGGCCCGCAAATCCCAGAGGAGGCGAAGGCGTTGGCCAATCCCAAGCGGCGGCATTCCAAGGCGCGGACGGGCAAGCGGCGTTCCACGTGGAGGCTGAACGTTCCAAACTACGGTCCCTGCCCCCAGTGCCACAAGCCCAAACCGCCCCACCGGGCGTGCCCTGAGTGCGGTTACTACGACGGGCGGCAAGTTATCGCCGTCGAGACCGATAAGGAGTGAAAGGCCCCCATGGCCAGTGAGGGGCCGCTGCGGGTCGCCCTGGATGCGATGGGGGGCGACCGGGCTCCCGCCGAGGTCGTCAAGGGGGGACTGGCGGCGGCGCGCGACTTTGGCGTCGCGGTGGCGTTGGTAGGCGATCGATCCCGGATCGAGGAGCTCCTCGGCGACGAGGACAGAGCTGAGGGCGTGACCATCGTGCACGCTCGGGACGTCGTCTCCATGAACGACCACCCTGCGGAGGCGGTTCGACGGAAGCGAAACTCGTCCATCGCAGTCGCAGCGCGCCTTGTGAAGGAAGGCGAGGCGGACGCGCTCGTCAGCGCGGGGCACACGGGTGCGGCCATGGCGGCCGCCCTGTTTCACATTGGCCGGGTTCGAGGGGTCGACCGGCCTGCCATCGCCGTACCCCTGCCTACTGCCACCGGCGTTTGCCTGCTGCTTGACGCCGGGGCTAATGTTGAGGTTCGACCGGAACATTTGGTGCAGTTCGCGCAGATGGGTGCCGTTTACGCCCGACACGTCCTGGGGCTTGACCACCCGCGGGTGGGGCTGCTGAACGTCGGCGAGGAACCGACCAAGGGAAGCCGGGTCGTCCAAGAAGCGTACCAGCGGCTCTTGTCGACGGCGGGCGTATCGTTTGTGGGCAATGTGGAAGGAAAGGACGTGCCGGTCGGTGCGGCCGACGTCATCGTGTGCGACGGGTTTACCGGCAACATTGTGCTCAAGCTGGCTGAGGGCCTGAGCGCGGCGATGTTCGAACTGTTGCGACGGGACGCGTTCGCCGGCTGGCGCGGTGCGGTGGCGGGAGCGCTGTTGCGCCCTTCCCTCCGGAGGATTCGACGCCGGCTCGATTACGCCGAGTTCGGCGGCGCCCCCCTGCTGGGGGTCGATGGGGTAGTCGCCATCGCCCACGGCCGTTCGGACCGGCGGGCCATCCGCAACGCCATTCGCGCTGCCGTCCAGGCGGCTCGCCAATCGGTCCCGGCCCGTATTGGGCAGGCCATGGACATAATTTATCAGGAATGCGAGGCGCGCGCATGAAGTCCACTGGCATCCTCGGCGTGGGGCACGCCGTCCCCGAACGCAAGTTGACCAATGCGGACTTGGAGAAGATGGTCGACACGTCCGATGAGTGGATCACGACCCGGACCGGCATTAAGGAACGGCGCATCGCCGATCCCGGGATTGCCGCGTCAGACCTTGCGGCGGCCGCGGCCCAGGAGGCGCTTGAGCGGGCGCGCATGTCACCCTCCGAGATTGATCTGATCATCGTGGCCACGGTGACCGGCGACTACGTCTTCCCGTCCACGGCCTGCCTTGTCCAAGACCGGCTTGGCATTCCGAACGCGGCTGCGTACGACTTGGCTGCAGGCTGCTCGGGATTCGTCTACGCTCTGGACCAGGCGTGGCATGGCGTCCGATCCGGCGCGTACGGGGCGGCCCTCGTCATCGGGGTCGATGTGCTGAGCCGGATTACCGACTGGCAAGACCGTTCCACCTGCGTCCTGTTTGGAGACGGCGCGGGGGCGGTCGTGGTAGGACCGGTGCGGGATGGTTTTGGGGTGCTCGCCACATATCTCGGCAGCGACGGGTCCGGCGCATCCAAACTCTACATCCCCGCCGGCGGTTCACGCCAGCCCCTTACCCCCGAAACGCTTACCGCGCGCGAGCAATACATCCGCATGTGCGGCAACGACGTCTTCAAGTTTGCTGTTCGGGTCATGGAGGATGCGACGCTGGAAGTGCTGCGGCGGGCGGGCTTGACGTCCGGTGATGTCAATTTGTTCGTTCCCCATCAGGCCAACATCCGCATCATCGACGCGGCCGCGCGCAGGCTCGGCATCGACTGGGACCGGATCGTCGTCAACGTCGACCGGTACGGCAACACCTCTGCCGCGTCTATCCCCCTCGCCCTGTCCGAAGCCCTGCAGGCAGGCCGGATCAAGGCCGGCGACTACATCGTCTGCGTCGGGTTCGGCGCGGGACTCACGTGGGGCGCGGCCGCGATGCGGTGGGACGGACGGGAGGCGTACCGGTGAGTTTGCGGCTGGCGTTCGTCTTTCCTGGTCAAGGTTCGCAATTTGTGGGCATGGGACGGGAACTGTACGAGAACTTCGCCGCGGCCCGGGAGGTGTTTGCGGAGGCTGACGATGCTTTGGGCTTTCCCTTGAGCCGCCTGTGCTTTGAGGGGCCGGCTGAGGAGCTGTGGTTGACCTACAACACCCAACCGGCGCTGCTCACCGTCAGCGTCGCCGCCTTGCGAGTGCTTGTGGACCACGGCATTCAACCCGACGTCGTCGCCGGGCATAGCCTCGGCGAGTACAGCGCCCTGGTCGCGGCCGGCGCCCTGCAATTTTCGGAAGCCGTGCGCCTTGTGCGGGCCCGGGGCAGGTACATGAATGAGGCGGTGCCGGCAGGCACCGGAGCGATGGGCGCGGTGATGGGCCTTGCCGCCGAGACCGTCGAGAAGTTGTGCCGGGAAGTCGAATCGGGCCTCGTAGAGCCGGCCACCTACAACGCTCCCGGGCAGATCGTGGTCGCTGGATACCGGACCGCGGTTGCGGAATGCCTGGAACGGGCCCGGCAAGCGGGAGCCCGGGTGCAGATGCTCAACGTCAGCGGCCCGTTTCACTGCCGGTTGCTGGAACCGGCGGGGCAGCGGCTCGCGGAGGAGTTGGCGCACGTGACCGTCCGGAACCCGCGCATTCCTGTGGTGGCCAACGTGAGCGCCTTGCCGCTGATGACGGCCGACGAAGTCCGCCGGAGCCTGGTGGAGCAGGTGAGCCGGCCCGTCTTGTGGGAGCAGTCGGTGCGTTGGCTCATCAGCCAGGGGACCAGGCTGTTCGTTGAAGTGGGTGCGGGACGGGTTCTCTCGGGGCTCATTCGGCGGTCCGCGCCCGGGGCGGTCTGCTTGCCCTGCGGGGACCGGGCGGGCCTGGAAAAAGTGCTTGCGTGCCAAACTGGGGGTGATGTAACATGAGACTTGCGGGCAAGACGGCCCTTGTGACGGGCAGTACGAGGGGCATCGGACTTGCTGTCGCCCGGCGGTTGGCCGCAGAAGGCGCGCTGGTGGCCGTCACGGGGCGCAGCCGGGAGCAGGCCGACTTGGTGGCTGCGAGCATCACCTCCGCCGGCGGCCGGGCCGAGGCGTTCGCCGCCGATCTGTCTCAGGGAAACGAGGCCGAGGAGCTGGTGGAGGCGGTCCTCGAGCGGTTCGGCTCGCTGGACATCCTCGTGAACAACGCCGGCGTCACCCGGGATAACCTGTTTGTGCGCCTAAAGCCGGAGGACTGGGAGTACGTCCTGGACGTCAACCTCCAGGGAGTGGTTCGCTGCACCCGGGCAGCAGTGCGCGCCATGCTGAAACGTCGGTATGGCCGAATCATCAACATCTCTTCGGTGGTGGCGCTGACCGGCAATCCGGGGCAGACGAATTACGCGGCCGCCAAGGCGGCGATCATCGGTTTTTCCCGCAGCCTCGCCCGGGAGCTTGCGGTGCGGAACATCACCGTCAACGTCGTCGCACCAGGCTACATCCGGAGCGATATGACAGAGCGGCTGAGCGATAAAGTAAAGGAAGAGATTCGCGGTCAGATTCCTATGGGGCGCGTCGGAGAACCGGAAGACGTGGCCAATGCCGTCCTGTTTCTGGCCAGTGACGAAAGCAGCTACATCACCGGTCACACCCTGGTGGTGGACGGCGGGCTGACCGCGGTATGAGCGCGCCCTGAAGGGCAAGGAGGTGACGATTAAATGGACGTTTTGGAACGGGTGCGGGAGATCGTGGCCGAGCGGCTCGGGGTTGAAGTGGACGAGGTCCGGCCCCAGTCTTCGTTCGTCGACGACCTTGGGGCCGACTCGCTGGACGTAGTCGAGCTCGTGATGGCCTTGGAGGAAGCGTTTGACCTGGAGATCCCTGACGAGGATGTAGAGCAAATCTCGACGGTGGAAGACGCCGTCCGCTATATCCGGGAACGCAAAGAGGGTAAGGAGTAACCGCCTGCCCGTTGTTCCGGCCCGACTGACCGGCGCGGGGGCCGTGCCGATCGGCTTATGCCTTCGGGCCGGGGAGGTGGCAATCGTGCGTAGGCGTGTGGTCGTGACCGGGGTCGGTGCGGTGAGCCCGCTGGGCATCGGCAAAGACGAGTTTTGGAGCTCTCTGTGCGCCGGTGTCTCAGGCATCGGCCCCATCACCCGCTTTGACGCTTCAGAGTACCCGACGCGGTTCGCCGGCGAGGTCCGGGACTTCGATCCGGGTCAGTACATGGACCGCAAGGACGCCCGCCGGCTCGACCGGTTCATCCAGTACGCCTGGGCCGCGACCCGCATGGCGCTGGACGACGCGGGGCTTGACGTGACCCGGTTGGACGGCAACCGGGCCGGCGTAATCATCGGTTCAGGAATCGGCGGCATCGAGACGTTGGAATCGCAGGTGCGCGTGCTGGCCGAACGGGGCCCAAGCCGCGTGAGCCCGTTCCTCGTCCCGATGATGATTCCCGACATGGCCTCGGGATACGTTTCGATTCAGACCGGTGCCCGGGCCCACAATTCGTGCACTGTGACGGCCTGCGCGTCGGCGACCAACGCGATCGGTGACGCGGCGCGAATCATCGAGCGGGGCGATGCCGACGTCATGATCACCGGCGGCAGCGAGGCGTCGGTGACACCGGTATCCCTGGCGGGCTTTAGTGCCGCCAAGGCGCTGTCGACCCGCAACGACGATCCAGAGCGAGCATCTAGACCGTTCGACAAGCACCGGGACGGTTTCGTGCTGGCTGAGGGCGCCGGCATCCTCATCCTCGAGAGCCTGGAGCACGCGCGCCAAAGAGGTGCCCGCATCTATGCCGAGGTGGCCGGCTACGGATGCACCGGAGATGCCTATCATTTCACTCAGCCGGCTCCCGGGGGGGAAGGGGCATACCGCGCCATCCGCATGGCCCTTGAGGACGCGGGTGTGACTCCCGATGAGGTGGACTACATCAACGCTCACGGCACGTCCACGGAGTACAACGACCGGTTTGAGACGATGGCCATCAAGCGGGCGTTGGGGGATGCGGCGTCTCGGGTGGCGGTCAGCTCGACCAAATCCATGACCGGTCACATGCTCGGCGCGGCCGGGGCGGTGGAGGCGATCGCGTGCCTGTTGGCTATGGAGCGGCATGTCATTCCTCCGACCATCAACTACGAGGAACCGGATCCCGATTGCGATCTGGACTACGTGCCCAATCGGGCGCGGCCGGCCCACATCGATGTGGCCTTGTCAAACTCCTTCGGTTTCGGCGGCCATAACGCGGTTCTCGTCTTCCGGCGCGTGGCCTGAAGATCGCAGCCGGTGGCGATGAGGAGGCACCGCCGTGGACGAACCGGATGTCGCGCAGTGGGCCGCGGGGCTGGATCGGGTTCTCGGCGTGCGGCCGGAGCCGGTCCAGCTGTTTCTAGAAGCGTTTACCCATCCATCCTTTTCCCATGAGCAGCCGGAACCCCGTCCGGCCCATAACCAGCGTCTTGAGTTTCTCGGCGACGCGGTCGTGGGCCTTGTCGTCGCGTCGGAACTGTTCCAGCGCCACCCCGACCGCTCCGAAGGGGAGCTGACCCGGCGACGGGCGGCCGTAGTGAACACCCGGGCTCTTGCCGAGGCGGCCCGGCGGATGGGCCTGAACGCCTGGCTTCGCCTGGGAAAGGGGGAAGAGCTGGCCGGCGGCCGGGAACGGGATTCCAACTTGAGCGCTTTGTACGAAGCGGTGGCGGGAGCGGTGTTTTCTGTGGCAGGGTTCGACGCGGCCCGGGAGTTCGTCTTGCGCGGGCTCAAGGACCGCCTCGACAGCTTCGCACAGGCGTCACCGGACCTTGCCGCTGGGTTCGACGCCAAAACGCGGCTTCAGGAGTATTTGCAGGCGCTTGAGAAGGTTGCGCCGGAATACCGGGTGGTGGAGGTCTCCGGGCCGGATCACGCCCGGACGTTTACGGTCGCGGTGAGCTGGCGAGGAAGGGAGCTGGCGGTCGGCAAGGGCGCGAGCAAGAAGGCCGCGGAGCAGGACGCAGCGTTGCGGGCGCTGAACCTCCTGGCACAGGAGGCGTCCGATGGAGGACCGCGAGCTCCGGGCGATTAAAACGCCCGATGGAGCTCGACCACACGGCCGAGCAATGTGGGGCCATCTTTGGCACCGGCCTCATGGTGCAACACCGGCCGGCCGGTGACGGGGTGGACGAACCACGGACGAGAGACGGTGTACACCCGGCACAGGACCGGAGGGCCCGACCCCGGCTGCACGAGGGCGAGGTCGCCGTCAGCCAGGTTACCGCTGGGATCGATCAAGAGGATGTCGTCCCGCTCGACGAGCGGTCGATAATCGTCGGAATCGACGGACACAGCGAAGGCCGCCCGGCTGACGATTCGAGTCGTGACGACGTATCCGGCGAGCGTCGGCTCGTCGGGCCATGCCGTTGACAGAAGCGGTACCTCTGCCACCTGTCTGGCCCCGGGACGCCCCGTGTCGCGGGGAACCGCGACAGGATAGTCGCCTGTGAGCACCGCGGACCGGAACGCCTTCAGCCCATTGTATCCGGCCTTCCGCAGCCAGTAATACACGCTGCGTTCCTCGGCAAAGCCCAGCTCCCGGGCGAGCTGCTGAGCGGTGACGGTGGGCCGCCGGAGGATGATTTCGGCCATGCGGTCCACAGGAGGGTGGCGATCGCTCATGGCTGCTAAACTTGGTTGTGGCAAGCAGAAAACCTTTACATCGAATCGGTAAACTGTAGCTGGTCGATTCGGGATCGCTGTCAGAAAACATGCACACCCGGACAGACAGGGGGGCTTAGCGTGGCGGAACGGAACGCAGCCGGGCCCGGTTGGGTGGAAGACCTGGAGGACGCTATCGAGCGAGCCTTGGGATTGACAGCGGTTCGGGTTGTGGCTGACCCAACGGGAGCGGTCAAGGAAGTCCATGTGCTGGCTTCGCCCACGCGGCCTGCCGGGCGAATCAGGCGGGACATCGAAACGATGCTCCGCGTTCAACGGGGCATCCGCGTCGACCGCCGGCAGATCAGCGTTGCTCAATGGGGCGGCGAGGAATCGACCGGCGCCCCTTTGTTGCGCCTGGCGGCGATCCAAAGCTTGCTTCAGGCAGACGGCCTGCACGTCGAGGTCGATGTGGGCTTGGGCGAACAAACTGCCAGAGGCGCAGCCGGCGGCCCTGCTTCCGAGGACAACCGGGACCGCCTGGCCGCCCACGCGGCCGTCAAGGCCTTGAACAAGCTGGAAGGGATCGGCCGCCAGATACATGTGGAGGCAGTCCGGACCCTCGGGTTCCAGCGGGGGCGAGCCGTGCTGGTCTGCCTCTCGGTGCTCACCGGCGGCCGAGAGGACGTCGTGACCGGCGTCGCTCCGGTCGAGCGGGACGTGGCTGACGCGGCAGCCCGCGCGGTCTTAGCGGCCGTTGCCGGACAGTTATCCGGTCAACCCGCGGGTGGCGGATGGGCGGTGGTGTCCGACTGGTGATCCGAATAAAAGGAAGCATTCATTGGTGGGCGAATATATTGGACAACAACCGGTGACGCGTCGCGATGAGCCATACAGCGGACACAACCGCTTGAGGAGGAGACGCCGACCATGGAGGTACTCAAAGTTTCGGCCGCATCGAAGCCCAAGTCCGTTGCCGGCGCGCTAGCCGCGGTGTTGCGAGAGAAGGGGATGGTAGAAATTCAAGCGGTCGGCGCGGGCGCGGTCAACCAAGCCGTCAAATCCATCGCGATCGCTCGGGGTTTTGTCGCCCCCAACGGGATCGACTTAGTCTGCGTGCCCGCGTTCAGCGAAATCGAGATCGATGGCGAGGAGCGCACAGCCATCCGGTTCATCGTCGGACCGCGCTGACTACCGGATGCGGGAGACCGCCGCCGGTCGCGTCATATTCTCCCTAGACAAGCCATAGATCTGAACTGACGGCATGACGCTTGGACAGGGAGGTACAGCCATGCATGACGATCCGAACCAGCGGCGGGACTTGGCCTTCCTGGCGCGCATCCGCGCGGGGGACGCGGCGGCCAAGGAGGAGCTGGTGGAAAAGTACATCCCGTTGGTCAAGCACATCGTCCGGCATCACTATGCGAGTTTCTTGGAATTCGAAGACTTAATGCAAGAGGGGCTCATCGGCTTGCTCGGGGCCATCGAGGAATACCGGCCCGACGCATTCGACGTGAAGTTTAGCTCCTTCGCCTACATCTGCATTCTCCGCAAGGTGTACAACGCGATCAAGCAGACGAACAGCAACAAGCACCGGGCCCTCAACGACGCGATTTCCTTGTACAGCCCCACTGGCGGCGACGACGGGCGCCCGATCCTTGAGCGCTGCGACGACGCTACCCAACGGGACCCGTTGGAGTGCGTGGTCGACAAGCTGACATCCCAGTATCTCGCGCGCCTGTTGCGCAATCACCTGTCGCTGCTCGAATACACCGTCTTCACCCTTCTTTTGCAAGGGTACTCCGCAGCCGAGATCGAGCGCGCTATCGGGGTGAGCCCCAAAGTCGTCGACAACGCCCGGACCCGGGGCAAGATCAAGCTCCGGCGGCTCGTAGAACAGTACGGTTCGCTGTTGGATCCCCGGGTGCCCATCAGGGTCCGCCGGCGCCGGGACTTGTACGCCCGGGTCAACGTCAGCTTGAGCGGTTAAAATCGCCGCAGCCGTGTGATACAATTCTTGGGTGGTCGCCAAGGAGGTGCCACCCGGTTGCGGTTGCTGGCCCTGCAGCTGCTGGGCTTCAAATCGTTTCCCGACAAGACCGAACTTCGGTTCGGCCCAGGCATCACGGCCGTCGTCGGGCCCAACGGCAGCGGCAAGAGCAACATCGTGGACGCGATCCGCTGGGTGCTGGGAGAGGCGAGCGGCCGGGCGCTGCGAACGCCGCGGGCTACCGATCTCATCTTCGCCGGCACGTCCAGCCGAAAGCCCTTGGGGATGGCCCAGGTCACCCTCATCCTGGACAATGCGGATCAGGCGCTGTCGCTGCCGTACGCTGAGGTCAGCCTCACCCGCCGCATTTACCGTTCCGGGGAAAGCGAGTTTCTCATCAACGGCCAGCCGTGCCGCCTGCGGGACATCCAGGAGCTTTTGCTCGGTACCGGGCTTGGCCGCGGGGGCATGGCGATAGTCGGTCAAGGGGAGATCGATGCGGTTCTCAGCGCCGATCCCCGGGAGCGCCGCCTGTTGCTGGAGGAGACCGCCGGCACGAGCCGCTACCGGGCCCAGAAGCGGGAGGCGGTGCAGAAACTGTCCCAAGCCCAAGCGGACCTGGACCGGGTACGGGACATGGTTGTTGAGCTCACCCAGCGCCACGAGGGGCTCCAAGCCCAAGCCCGGGCCGCGGCCCGGTACCGGGAACTGGTACAGGCGCTGCGGGAAGCCCGGGCCTGCCAAGCGGCCCGGGAGTGGCTTGCGGCCGCGGGCCGGCTAAAGACCCTTCAGGCCGAGGCCCAGCAGGCCCAGCAGGCGCTGCTTGAAGCCGAGGCCGCATGGGAGCGCACTGGAGAAACCGCCCGGGCCTTTCGGGAGCAGGCGGCCTCCGCCCAGGCGGAGTTGCAAAAAGCCGAGCGGGAGCGGCAAGAGGCCGAGGCCCGCCTGGCAGCCGTCGTTCACGAGCTGGACGTTGCCCTCGTCAAGCGGCAGGCGGCCGAGCGCCAGATGGCAAGCCTCGACGGGGAGATGGAGCGGCGCCAGAAGGAACTGGCTGCGGCTCGCGACGAGCTGGCGCGCGTTCAAGAAGAGCTGTCCCTTGCCCGTCAGCGGGCGCAAGTTCTCCGGTCCGAGGCCGCTGCCACCCAGCGGGAGCTGGCTGTCTACGACGCCCAGCACCGGGAAGTGATGGGCCGCCTGGAGGCTGCCAGATCCGAGGCGCTGGAGGTCCTCCAGCGGCTGGCCCACCAGCGCAACGAAACCCGGCGGCTCGAATCGGAGCTGGCGTCCCTGGCAGCCAAAAAGGCGCGCTTAGGCGACACCCTGGACGCGCTGGCCAAGGAGCAGGACGAATGGCGCAAGGCACTGGGACAAGCCCTTGGGCAGCTACAGGAGCGCGAATCCCGCCTCAAGGATTTCCAGCGGCGGGAAGCGGAGGCCTCCAAGGCGCTGAAACAGGCGGAAACGCATCTTGCGGAACTTGTGCGCAGCGCCGCGGGCATCCGCAGCCGCCTTGAGGAAGCTAGGGCCGCCCGGCGGGCCATCTTGCGGTTGGAGGACAATCTTTCCGGATACCAGCCCGCCGTGAAGGCGGTGCTTCAGGCCGATCCGCCCCTTGCCGGGATCCGGGGAACGGTGGCTCAACTCATGGAGGTGCCGACCCCGTTTGAGGCGGCCATCCAGGCGGCTTTAGGGGCCGCGTTGCAGTACGTCGTCGTAGACGATCAGGCCGCGGTCAAGGCGGCCATCGAGCATTTGCGGGCTCGGCGGGCAGGACGGGCCACCTTTCTTCCCCTTGACACGTTGCGGGCCCGGCGGTGGCCCGGGGATTTGCAATGGGCTCTCAGCGCGCCCGGCGTGGCAGGCCGGGCCGCGGACTTGGTGAACTGTGCCCAGGACGTTCAGGTCGTCGCCGAGCATCTGCTCGGGCGAATTCTCGTCGTTGAGACGCTGGAAAGGGCCATGGCCCTTTCCAGGGAGTTGCCGGCCGGCGTGCGCCTCGTCTCCAAGACGGGGGACCTGATCGTCCCCGGCGGGCCGGTCACCGGTGGTTCGACGCAAGCGGATCCAAAGGCGGGGCTTTTGGCCCGGCGGCGGGAACTGCGGGAGTGGGAAGAGCGGCAGCGGTCGGCGCAACGGGAGCTGGAACAGGCTCAACAGCAACTCGCTGCGGCCCAGGAGGACGTCGAGGCACTGAAGGGGGCGGTGGCCCGCTACCGCACCGCTGCCCAGCAGGAGACCTTAGCGCTGGAGCGGGCCCGGCACGCGGCGGCAGCGTTGGAAAAGGAAGGACAGCGTCTTGAGAAAGCGGCTGCCCTTCACCGGGCCGAGCAGGAGGAGGTGCGCCAGACCGAGGCTGCTACCCGGGAACGGCTCGCACAGGCGCAGGCAGAACTCCGGGAGCTGGAAGCGCGCGAGGGGGATTTGCGCCAGGCGCTCCACCACCTCACCGAAAAGGGGCGGCGGGAAGAGGAGGGCCGGCGCCGGCGGGCTGATGCCTTGGCGGAGGCCCGGTCGCGGCTGGCAGCCCGGGAGGAAGCCGTCAAGTCGCTGGAGCGGGAAGCCAGCGCCTGCCGGCGGCGGCTCGATGAGCACAAGGCCGCGCTGGACCGAATGGATGAGGAGCGCCGGGCTCTGGCCGCGGATCTGGAGCGCCTCGTCAAAACCCAGGCCGAGCTCGAGGAGCGAATGCCCCGCGCGCGGGAGGAAGCGCGGCGGGCTCAGGAGCGGGAAGCTCAAGCGGCCGCGCGCGTTTCGCAGGTCCGCCAAGCCGCGGACGCGGCCGACGGCGAATGCGCCCGGGCGCGTCTTGAGGCCGAGCGCTGCCGGGAGCGGGTGTGGCGGGTCCAGGCCGATGAAGCCCGAGTCCGGGCCCAAGCGGACAACTTGGCCCAGCGATTGGCGGAACTCGGAAGCTCGTGCGAGGAAGCCGAGAAGCTGGCCCGCGCGCCACTGCGGTCCAGCGACGACATTCGGCGCCTCGAACAAGAGCTGGAAGCGTTAGGTGGGGTCCATCTGGGCGCCGAGGAGGAGCTGGAGGAAGTCGGCAGCCGGCTGGCGTTTCTGCGGGAGCAACAGGCCGACCTGGAGCGGGCAACAAGCTCCCTCACAGAAGCCATCGCCCGCTTGGACCGGGTATGCGAAGAGCGGTTCGCCCGCACGCTGGAGCAGGTGAGACGGTCCTTTCTCACCACGTTCCGGCGGCTGTTCGGCGACGGCGAGGCCCGGCTTGAACTGACCGGCGAGGGCGGCGTGGACGTCCACGTCAAGTTGCCGGGCAAGCGCAGCCAAAACCTTCTGGCCCTGTCGGGCGGCGAGCGGGCGCTTGTGGCCATCGCGCTTTTGTTTGCCATGCTGGACGTCCAACCGAGCCCGTTTTATGTCCTGGATGAGATCGACGCAGCCCTGGACGAGGCCAATTTGGTTCGGTTCCAAGCGCTGTTGCGGCAAGCGGCGGAAACCGCCCAGTTCATCGTCATCACCCACCGGGCCACCACCATGGAAGCGGCGGGGGTTCTTTACGGCGTTACCGCCGCCCAGCCGGGGGTGTCGACCTTGATTTCGCTGGACCTGGCCCGGGCGCTGGCCACGACCGCTTGACCGGGCTGCGGCCGGATGCGGGCGAGTGGTCCCACCTCATGCGGGAGCGGGCTTTGACGTTTGAGAGGAGGCAGAACATGGGCGAAGGCGGCGGATGGTTCAGCCGGCTGCGGGCCGGTTTGGCCAAGACCCGGGCAGGATTGGCATCCCGCGTCGAAGGGCTGCTTTCAGGGAGAGGCGGGCGCATCGACGAGTCGGTGTACGAGGGGCTCGAGGAGGCGCTGGTGCTGGCCGATGCGGGCGTCACCGCCACGATGAGCATCATGGAGCGGCTCCGGGAGCGGGCGAAGCGGGAAGCGCCCAAGGGCGCGGAAGATCTCAAGCGGATGCTGAAGGAGGAAATCGCCGCGCTGCTCCGGCCGGTGGCCCGACCGCTGGCTTTGGATCCCCCGGGCCTGGCGGCGGCCATGGTGGTGGGGGTAAACGGCAGCGGCAAGACGACGTCCGTAGGCAAATTGGCGTGGCGCTTGCAACGGGAAGGGCGGCAGGTGATCATCGGGGCCGCGGACACGTTCCGGGCGGCCGCCATCGAGCAGTTGCAAGTCTGGGGCCGGCGGGCCGGGGCTGCGGTCATCGCCCACGAACCCGGCGCCGATCCGGCGGCGGTCGCGTTTGACGCGGCCCAGGCGGCTGTTGCCCGCGGCGCGGATGTGCTGCTCGTTGACACCGCCGGCCGGCTTCATACCCGGACCAATCTGATGGAGGAACTGCGCAAGGTGCACCGGGTGATGACGAGCCGGCTCGGACAACCGCTTCGGGAAGTTCTGCTGGTACTGGATGCCACCACCGGCCAAAACGGGCTGGTCCAAGCGCGCCAGTTCGCCGAAGCGGTGCCCCTGACGGGTATCGTCTTGACGAAGCTCGACGGCACGGCCAAAGGGGGCATCGTCATCGCCATCGCGAGCGAGCTGGGGCTGCCGGTCAAGCTGGTGGGCGTCGGGGAAGGAGCCGAGGATCTGCAGGACTTTGCTCCCGAAGCGTTCGCGGAAGCCCTGTTCTCTTGACAACCGGCGCCAGGGCGGGTATACTGCCCCTGTAAAGCGTCCGTGCTTAACAGAGGTGAGCGCGCATTCCCGTGCCGGCTGACAAGAAGGTCCGCATGAACCTTCTGTTCGACTTCTACGGCCAGTTGTTGACCGAAAAACAACGGGCTTTCTTCGAGCTGTATCACCACGACGATCTGTCCTTGGGTGAGATCGCTCAGGAACATGGGGTAAGCCGGCAAGCGGTATACGACATCCTGAAGCGGGCCGAGAGGACTCTTGAGGAGTTTGAGTCCAAGCTGGCGCTGGTGGACCGGTACTGGCAGGAGCGGGAAGTGTTGCGGGAGCTGGACCGGGAGCTTTCGATGCTCGAGCAAGACGTGGCGGTGCTGGCCCGCCGCGAGGCCGGGGTGTCCGGCTGGCAGCGGCGGCTCAGCATGATCAGGCACCGGTTGCGGGCGTTGGCCGGGGATGGCCCGGCGGAGGAAGACGAGGGCGGTGCCGGAAACTGATTCGCCTGCGGGCAGAGGCGGTGCGGCATTGTTCGGCAACCTGGCGGAGCGACTGCAAGCGGCTTTGGGAAAGCTCAAAGGCCGCGGCAAGTTGTCGGAACGGGACGTAGAGGAAGCCCTTCGAGAGGTGCGGCTGGCGCTTCTTGAGGCCGACGTCAACTTCCGGGTCGTCAAGGATTTCCTCGCCCAGGTGAAGGAACGGGCCGTCGGCCAGGAGGTGATGCAGAGCCTCACCCCTGGCCAGCAGGTCATCAAGATCGTCCACGAAGAGCTTACGGCCTTGATGGGCGGCAGCCACGCGCGCCTCGCACTGTCGGGCAAGGCGCCCCATGTGGTGATGCTGGTCGGTCTGCAGGGCTCCGGCAAGACGACGTCCGCGGCCAAGTTGGCCAATCTCCTTCGCAAGCAGGGGCACCGGCCGCTTTTGGTGGCGGCCGATGTGTACCGGCCGGCGGCCATCCGCCAGCTGGAAGTGTTGGGCCAGCAGCTGGAGGTGCCGGTGTTTTCCTTGGGCGAGCGCCACGATCCGGTCGACATCGCCCGGGCGGCGCTGTCCCACGCCCGCGACCGGGGCCACGACGTCGTGGTTGTAGACACCGCCGGGCGCTTGCACGTCGACGAGGAGCTGATGGCCGAACTGGAGAGGATGGCCGAGGCTCTAAATCCCCGGGAGACGCTTCTCGTGCTCGATGCCATGACCGGCCAGGAAGCGGTCAACGTCGCGCAGCGGTTCAACGAGCGCTTTGAGCTGAGCGGGTTCATCCTGACCAAGTTGGACGGCGACGCCCGGGGCGGCGCAGCCTTGTCGGTGCGGGCTGTAGTGGGCCAGCCGGTGAAGTTCGCGGGCGTCGGTGAGAAGCTGGACCAGCTGGAGCCGTTCCATCCCGAGCGGATGGCGTCTCGGATTCTCGGCATGGGCGACGTGCTCACGCTCATCGAGAAAGCCCAGATGGCCATGGACGCTGAAGAAGCCCAGCGGATGGCGGCCAAGCTCAAGTCTGCCGAGTTTACGCTGGAAGACTTCTTGGTGCAGTTGCGCCAAGTTCGCAATATGGGCCCGCTGGATCAGCTCCTCGGCATGATCCCGGGTCTGGCAGGAGCCTCGCAGCTCAAAGGCTTGGACGTCGATGAGAAGCAGTTGAAGCGCATCGAGGCCATCATTCAGTCGATGACTCCGGAGGAGCGGGCTCATCCGGCGATTATCAACGGCAGCCGCCGGCGGCGCATCGCGCGGGGCAGCGGCACGTCGGTTCAAGACGTCAACCGCCTTCTCAAGCAGTTTGAGCAGACGCGGGGACTGCTCAAGCAACTCGGCGCAGGCAAAGGTTCCCGGCGAGCAAGAAGCATCTTTGCCCGCTTGTTCCAAGGATAAATCGCGTAGGGACGGAGGTGAGGAGATGGCTGTTCGCATTCGCCTAAAGCGCATGGGGGCCAAGAAGCGGCCGTTTTACCGTCTGGTGGTGGCCGACTCCCGGGCCGCCCGCGACGGGCGTTACATCGATCAGCTCGGCCATTACAATCCCATCGAGGAACCCGCCACAATCGTGGTGGACGAGGAAAAGGCTCTTGAGTGGCTGCGCAAAGGGGCTCAAGCTTCTGATACCGCACGGGCGCTGCTGCGCAAGGCCGGGGTGTGGGAGAAGTTCAAGCCGGGCGAGGCCGGAGGCCGGCAGGAGTAGCTCCCAGCAGGGAGGGTGAGCCGTGAAGGACCTCCTAGAGTTTGTGGCGCGCCAGTTGGTCAGCGATCCCGATGCGGTTCAGGTGCATGAGGTGGCCGGCCAGCGTTCCGTCGTGCTGGAGTTGCGGGTGGCGCCTGATGACTTGGGTAAGGTCATCGGCCGGCAAGGCCGGGTGGCGAAGGCCATCCGCGCACTGATGAAGGCCGCGGCCGCCCGCGACGGCCGCCTCGTTCACGTGGAGATTATGGACTGATCGGCGTTCCGGGAGAGCGGGCCATGGAAGGCTTTGTCACCGTCGGAGAGGTCCTCGCTCCCCACGGCGTCCGGGGAGAAGTGAAAGTGCGGCCTATGACGGACTTTCCCGAACGGTTCGGACGCCTTGAGCGGATCTACGTTCAGCGGCCTGAGGGCACTGGGCGGGAGGTCCGGGCGGTGGAGCGGGCCCGGCTTCACCGGGGCATCGTGCTGCTCAAGTTGTCGGGCGTCGATGACCGCAGTGCGGCTGAAACGTTGCGGCGGGCTTTGTTGCAAGTGACCAAGGCGGAGGTGTATCCGCTGCCTCCGGGGCATTATTATGTGTTCCAGATCGAGGGGCTGGCCGTGTACGACGGGACCGGCCGGCGCCTGGGCGTCGTCCGGGAGGTGTTGCAGACCGGGGCCAATGATGTCTATGTGGTGGCCCGGGAGGATGGCAGGCCGGACCTGCTGTTGCCAGCGACCCGGGAGGTGATCCGGAAGGTGGACCTGGAGGCCGGCCGGATGGACGTGGAGCTTTTGCCCGGGCTGGAGTGAGGCGCGTGCGGGTGGATGTTTTAACCCTGTTTCCCGAAATGTTTGCGGGCCCGCTCGATCACAGCATCGTCGGGCGCGCCCGGGAACGGGGACTGCTCGACCTGCGGATTACCAACATCCGGGACTTCGCCACCGACCGCCACCGGATCGTCGACGACACTCCATACGGGGGCGGCCCCGGCATGGTCATGAAGCCGGAGCCGGTGTGGCGAGCTCTGGAAGCGGTTCGTCAAGGGCGGAACAGCTACGTCATCCTGATGGACCCCCAGGGCACCCGCTTCACGCAGGCTCGAGCTTGGGAACTGGCCCGCAAGGAGCATTTGATTTTTTTGTGCGGGCATTACGAAGGTGTGGACGAGCGCGTCAGGCACTGGGTGGACGAGGAATTGTCCATCGGCGACTACGTCCTCACCGGCGGGGAACTTCCCGCCATGGTCGTCATCGACGCGATCGCCCGGCTTTTGCCCGGGGCGCTTGGTCAGGCCGCGTCGGCTCAAGAAGATTCGTTTGAGGGCGGCTTGCTCGACCACCCCCAGTACACCCGGCCCCCGGTGTTTCGCGGCGCCGCGGTGCCGCCGGTGCTGCTCAGCGGCCATCACGAGGAGATTCGCCGATGGCGCCGGCGGGAGGCGCTGCGGCGGACGCTGATGAAGCGGCCCGACTTGCTGGCCGCTGCCCGGCTCACCGATGAAGATCGCCGGTGGCTGGCCGAACTGGCCGCGCAGGCATCCCGCGGCGGGGAGGGCGAAGGCCGTTTTGAGGCGCTTCAGCCGGCGCCGGAGGGTGAATCGGGCATCCGGGACGCCGGCGGTGAATCCTCAGGGTAGGAACGTTGTGAGGTTGCGGAGCCCGTGATAGAATAGTCAAGTCGCGGGCTCGAGGCAAAGAGCGAGGAGTGGTTCGCGGTGGATGTCATTCGGGAATTGGAACAGGAGCAACTGCGCCGGGATATCCCGGAATTTGGGCCCGGGGACACGGTCCGGGTGCATGTGAAAGTGATCGAGGCCGACCGGGAGCGGATCCAGGTGTTCGAAGGCGTCGTCCTGCGCCGCTCCGGCGGGGGGCTTCGGGAGACGTTCACCGTCCGCAAGGTGTCCCAGGGTGTAGGGGTAGAGCGGACGTTCCCGCTGCACTCGCCGCGGATCGACAAAATCGAGGTCGTTCGCCGCGGGCGAGTGCGCCGGGCACGCCTGTACTACCTGCGGGACCGGATCGGAAAGGCCGCCCGGGTTCGAGAGCGGCGCGCGTAGCAGGGCCGGGCCGCGGGGATGGACCGCAGCGGGGAGGTGCCGGCGGTCAAGTCGGCGCTCAGGGAGTACTTCGAGGCCATCGTCGTGGCCGTCGTCCTGGCCGCGTTCATCATCACGTTCGTCGCCCAGTCGTACGTGGTGTTGGGAAGTTCCATGGAACCGACCCTCACCGATGGGCAACGGCTTCTTGTCGACAAGCTCACTTATCGGTTCCGACCTCCTCGCCGGGGGGAGATCATTGTGTTCAACTACCCGGCGGACCCAACCCGCAAGTTTATCAAGCGGGTCGTAGGCGTTCCGGGCGATACGGTGCTGATTGCGGGTCATCGCCTCATCTTGAACGGTCGGCCGGTGGCGGAGCCGTACGTGAAGGATACAATGTACGGGACCTTTGGGCCGGTGACGGTGCCCGAAGGCCACGTCTTCGTGTTGGGGGACAACCGCAACCATTCCGACGACAGCCGCTATCCCGACGTAGGACCTGTTCCATACGGGCTCATCGTCGGCCTGGCTCGCATCACCTACTGGCCCCCGGGCCGGATGGGGCTTGTGCGTGTCGCGGAAACGCTGGCCGCGATGCCGTAGCCCGCGCCGGTCCCGCTGTTTCCCGGCCGGCGCGGGACTCGGGGTGGCGAGCCGAATGCAGGGATCGCCGATGTTCGAGTTGCACTGGTATCCCGGGCACATGGCCCAGGCAGTCCGGACGACGCGGGAGCTCATGCGGCTGGCCGATGCCGTGCTGGAGGTGGCCGACGCCCGCATCCCCTTCACAAGCCGCCATCCGAACCTGCCTGCATCCGGACGCCCCATTGTCCGGGTGCTTTTGCTCTCCCGGGCCGATTTGGCCGAACCCGGGGTCACCCGCGCGTGGATCCGGCGTTTCCGCCGGGAGGGTCTTGTGGCCCTGGCGGCGGATTTGCGACGCGATGATTGGACCGCGCAAGCCCGGAAGCTGCTTTCGGCATCGGTCAACCGCGCGCGACCTTGGGCGGCCCGCCAGGAAATCCGCGTTGTCGTGGTTGGACTGCCCAACGTGGGCAAGTCGACGGCCATCAACAGGCTGATCGGAAAGGCAAAGGCCCGCACTGGCGGCCGGCCCGGCGTCACCCGCCGGCCCGGATGGATCTCGGCAGGTGGCCGCCTGTTGTTTCTGGACACTCCAGGGGTGCTGTGGCCCCAGATCACGCGAGGAAAACCCGCGCTGTATCTGGCCGCAACCGGATGCGTGCCAGATGAGGTCTTCGACGTTCAGGCCGCGGGTCGGGCCCTTTGGGAAGAGCTTGCGGCCCGGTTTCCGGAACGGCTGAAAGCGCGGTATGGCCTGTGGGATGAGGCGGGCGGCGAGCGGGGACTGGAAGTCGTCGCACGGCGCACCGGTTGTCTTGGCCGGTACGGCGAACCCGATGAGGCCCGAGCGGCGGCGATACTGCTGAACGACTTTCGAACAGGCCGCCTGGGGCCCTTCAGCCTGGAGCGGCCGCCAAAAGAGCAGCCATCCACGGAGGGCGGATAGCCGGTGGAAGTCATGTCGGCCAGGTTGGCCCGGCGCGTCATCGCTGGCGTCGACGAGGCAGGACGGGGACCCCTGGCGGGTCCGGTGGTGGCCGCTGCGGTCATCCTGGGCTCCCAAGTCCCAGACGGGTTGGCTGATTCCAAGCAGTTGTCCCCGTCCCGGCGGGAGCGCGCGTTTTGCGCGATTGTCGAGACAGCGGCGGCGATCGCGGTGCGGGCCGTGTCCCCGCGGCGAATCGATGCGGTCAACGTGCTGCAGGCGAGCCTGTCGGCCATGCGCGAGGCGGTGCTGGCGCTGCCGGTGTTTCCGGACGAAGTGTGGATCGACGGGCCCTGGCGGGTGCCCGGCCTTCCGGGCTTGCAGCGGGCCGTCGTGGGCGGGGACCGGACATGTCCGGCCATCGCGGCCGCGAGCATCGTCGCCAAGGTGATCCGGGATCGGATGATGCGGATGTGGGACCGGGTGTATCCCGGCTACGGCTTCGGCCAACACAAGGGATATCCCACCCGGGCGCATGTGGACGCACTGCAGCGGATGGGGCCGTGCCCCATCCATCGCCGGACGTTTTCGCCGGTTGTTGCATGTCAAACGCGCAGGATTTCGTAAGATGGTTTGCAGGAGGAAATCGACAACAGGTTAAATGTTTACACATGCGCTTTATGCCCATCGGCCGAGCCCGTCCCGGCGAGCGGGTGGCCCGGACCGTGTACGCGAGCGACGGTGCCGTCCTTCTTCGGGCCGGTACGACGTTGACCGGGGTAGTCATTCGGCGGCTGGCCGACCTCGGTTTTCCTGGCGTCTACGTTCTGGACCCCGGCGAGGAAGACTGGCACACGCCCGAGTTGGTCTCGGATGCGACCCGGGCTGCGGCCATGGCCCGCCTTTGGCACGCGTTTCGCGATCTGCAAAGCGAGCGCCGGTTGGACGTGGCAGCCCTTTACGACTCCGTCGATAACATAATGGAAGAGATCCTCTCAGAGCCGCGGGTCGTCGTCAATCTGGCAGACTTGCGCAGCCACGACAGCTACACGTTTGGCCATTCAGTGGACGTGGCTGTTCTGTGCATGTCCGTTGGGCGGGCCCTGGGACTGAACCGGCCCGCCCTGCGGGAGATCGGCCTGGGCGCCTTGTTGCACGATGTGGGGAAGATCGGAATCCCACAGCACATTTTGTCCAAACCCGGGCCGCTGACGACTGAAGAGTGGGCTGTCGTGCGAGAACACCCGCGCCTTGGGTTTGAAATCTTGCGCCGGTACTACGAGATTCCGGTTCCAGCGGCCCACATCGCCCTCCAGCACCACGAGCGGCTGGACGGCAGCGGCTATCCGCGGGGACTGCACGACGGGGAAATTCATCCGTACGCCCGCATCGCCGCCGTGGCTGACACCTACGACGCGATGCGCTCCACCCGGGTGTATCGACCGGGGCGTCCCAGCCATGAAGTGCTGGACTTTATCAGCCGGCACCGGGGCGTGCTGTTCGCTCCGGAGGTCGTAGACTGCCTGTTGCAGCAGGTAGCCCCGTATCCGGTCGGAACCAGCGTTCGCTTAAACAGCGGTGAGGTGGGCGTCGTCGCGTGGGTGCGCCAGGATCGGCCCGATCGCCCGGTGGTCCGCGTCACCGCTGACGAACGGGGTCGCCGGCCGGACAAGCCGGTTTACCGCGATTTGAGCGCTGAAGAGCGGTTGGCCATTCAGGAGGTGCTGGACGCGATCGAGGAATGAGGGATGCCGGAAAGCCCGTCCCTCGTTCCCGCCGGGGCAAGGCGGCTGAAGAGGCGGCCGTCCGGCGGCTTCAGGACATGGGCTACCAGATCTTGACCCGGAACTTTCGCGGCCGGCGGGGCGAGATCGACGTAGTGGCTCGGGACGGCTGCTGCATCGCTTTCGTTGAGGTAAAGGCCCGTCGTTGGGTTGACGATTCTATGGCTGCCGTCGATTGGCGCAAGCGGCGGCGGCTGGTCGGGGCCGCCCTGGAGTATCTGGCCATCCGGCGGCTTTCGGGGGTTCGGGTTCGGTTTGACGTCGTTGCTGTTGGCCTTGACAAGAACGGCGCGCCGGATGAAATTGTTGTCCTGAAAGACGCGTTCGGAGCGAAAGAGTAGCAGCGAGGCCGGTGCATCGGCAGCCCGGGTGCATCGTCCGTCGGGAAGGAACCGGGCCGCTGGCGAAGAACATCTATGATCTAGAATCGAGAGGACACCGGTCACTGCCCGAAAGGGGCGGTGGAGGTGTCTTTTTGTTCGCGCGGGTGTGGAGCGGCACCGTCTACGGCGTAGACGGTCACTTGGTCCAGGTCGAAGTCGACATCAGCCGGGGGCTGCCGCTGTTCGAGATCGTCGGGTTGCCGAGTGCTCTGGTCCGCGAAAGCCGTGACAGGGTTCGCACCGCCATCCGCAACTCAGGACTTCCGTTTCCCACCGGGCGCATCGTGGTCAATCTCGCCCCCGCGGATTTGCCCAAGGCGGGTCCCGCGTGCGATCTTGCCATCGCGCTGGGCGTGCTCGCGGCCGGCGGGCAAGTCCCCGCTGAGCGGGCGGCAAGCCTGTGCGCGGTCGGCGAGCTCTCTCTAGACGGCGCGGTGCGGTGGGTTCCCGGGGTCCTTTCCATCGCCCTGGCGGCCGCAGGGCGCGGGATCCGGCTTGCGGTCCCCGCCGCGGCCTTTTCTGAGGCGGCGCTGGTGCCCGGATTGGACGTCATCCCGGTCCGGTCGCTGGCAGAGGCGGTCGCGTGGTTGCAAGGTGGCGAGCGTCCTCGTTCCCCCGGAGCTTCGGAGACCGGCTGCCCACGTTCGGCACGGTCGCCCGGTGAGGAAGGCGACCTGGCCGACGTGTCGGGCCAATTTCTGGCCAAGCGCGCGCTCGAAGTCGCCGCGGCCGGCGGCCACAATCTGCTGTTCACCGGCCCGCCGGGCGTGGGCAAGACGATGCTGGCCCGGCGCATGCCGGGCATACTCCCGCCCCTTGGCGATGCAGAGTATTTGGAAGTATGCCGCGTCTACAGCATCGCCGGCCTGTTGGATGACGACCCGGTGCGGGCCGGACGGCGGCCGTTTCGCGCACCGCACCACACTTCGAGCCGGGCCGGGCTTCTCGGCAGCGCCCGGGGGATTCCCGGGGAGGTGTCCCTGGCCCACCATGGGGTGCTATTCCTGGACGAGCTCAACGAGTTTTCCCGCCCGGTCTTGGAGGCCCTCCGGCAGCCGCTGGAGGACGGGATAGTGGTCATCGCCCGCTGGCCGCGCCCGTTGCGGTTTCCTGCCCGGTTCGCGCTGGTGGCGGCGGCCAACCCGTGTCCCTGCGGATACCTCGGGGACGCCCGTCGGGAGTGCCGGTGCAGCGAAGCCGCGGTTCAGGCTTACAGGCGGAAGTTGTCGGGTCCTATGGCCGACCGGATCGACCTGCACGTCGAGATGACCGTCCCTACCTGGACCGAGCTGCGGGGTCGAGGAGGAAGTCCGACGTCCGCGGAGGTTCGGGACCGGGTGGCCCGGGCCCGGGAGATCCAGGCGCGGCGGTTTTGCGGGCTTGCGGTTCAAGTCAACGGCCGGATGGACGCGGCTTTGGTGCAGCGGTTCTGCCAGCTGGACGAAAAAGGCGAGCAACTGTTGCGCGCGGCCCTGCAGCAGGGGGTGGTCAGCGCCCGGGGCAGCGCGCGGGTGTTGCGGGTCGCCCGCACCATCGCCGATCTTGCCGGCTGTCCCCGCATACAGGCGGAGCACGTCGGTGAGGCGCTGGCGTTCCGGGCGGCGATCGCCGGCGCATCGGGGGCGGGCCGGGGTCATATGCATTCGGTAGGCGCTGGAGGTGGTTTGCAGTGAACAGGTCGGCCGGACGGGCATGCCTGGAACTGCTTGTCGCCGTTGCGCTGGTCGCGGTCGTTTGCGGCAACGCCCTTGGCCAGTCCCCCCGGTCCCCGGTATGCGAGCTGGCACCGGTGTTGCGCCTGACCGAACCGCCCATGACGGGCAACGCCGTATGGGAGCTGAAGGTCCGCTTGCGGCAGCTCGGGTTTGATCCGGGCGACCCGGACAACGAACGGTACGACCGGTTGACGGCCGCGGCCGTGCGGCAGTTTCAAGAAAGCCGGGGGTTGGTCCCCGACGGCGTCGTAGGCCCCCGCACGTGGGACGCGCTGGCGGAAGACAGCGTCGTGGCGACTTCATCTGCTCGCTCGCCGCGTCCTGAGGGGGAAATCTCCCTCCTGATCGATAGCGAAAAGTTGACGCTGACGGTGCTGGTGGACGGCCAGCCGTACAAAACGTACCCGGTTGCCGTCGGCCGCCCCAAGGAGTCGACGCTCACCCCGGTGGGGGAGTGGCGGATCATCCACAAGGCCGTCAATTGGGGCGGCGGATTCGGGACCCGATGGCTCGGCCTCAATGTGCCTTGGGGCATCTACGGCATTCATGGCACCAACAAACCCTACTCCATCGGCACCCGGGCCAGCGCGGGCTGCATCCGAATGTTCAACCGGGACGTCGAAGAGCTGTACGAATGGGTTTCGGTGGGAACCCGGGTCAAGATCGTGGGCGTCAAGCCGTCTGTGTCATTCGGGCGCAGGTTGCGGCAGGGCGTGTCGGGCAAGGACGTCGTGGAGGTCCAGCTGCGCCTCAACGAAATGGGGTTCTCCGCGGGCGACGCGGACGGCCGGTTTGGGCCCAATACCCGGGCGGCCGTGGAGCGGTTGCAGCGCACCTTCGGCCTTCCAGTGGACGGAGAAGTTTGGACCGACGTCTACTACATTCTGGGACTTCAGTAGGCCGGCGGTTGGGATAAGAGGGGAGCCCGGGCGGGATGCTACTCGAAAGACGCCGTGCTGACGAGAGGAGACGCCTTGATGGACCTGGAGCCGGGCAGCACGCGCATGTTCCGTTGCGCGCTGTGCGGGACGGATGCGCCCCACCGACTCCGCGCCCGGCGGGGAACCCGATGCGCGATCTTGTGCACCAACTGCGGCAGCGGCAGCATCGTAGGCGAGGACGACCTGCTGCTCTACCAGGTCCGCTGGGAGGAAGAGCTGCGCCAGATCCTCGAGCAGCTGG
Organism: Bacillota bacterium; assembly: GCA_017656145.1. Lineage (GTDB taxonomy): Bacteria > Bacillota > Limnochordia > Limnochordales > ZCTH02-B6 > JACDOI01. Next base: position 26,003 of record JACDOI010000022.1, read on the forward strand.
CCGAGAACGACGACAAGAGCGACGACCACCGGCCCTGACCGAAACGGGAGGGAGGACCGGTGGATGAGCGGGCGTGCTTTCTCGCACTGCGGCTTTTGCCGGGCATCGGTCCGCGGCGGCTGATGCAGCTTGTAAAACGGTACGGTTCCGCCCAGGCCGCATGGAACGCCAGGGGGGAATGGGGTCAGTGGCCGGGCTTTGAAAAAGCGGCAGCCACTGCAAGCAGCGGGTCCGTCGCGCGGGCTGTAGCCCGCCAAAAGCGGGTCCTCGCGTCCTTGGGCGCTCGCATTGTGACCTATCCCGATCCTGACTATCCCGAATCGCTTCGCCGCATCCCCGATCCGCCCCCGCTGCTGTTTGTCCGGGGCCTCAACCGGCCGCCCGTCGCGCGGCGCGTCGCTATCGTCGGTACCCGCCGGGCGAGCCTGTACGGGTTGCGGATCGCCCGGCAGTTGGGCCGGGACCTGGGCGCGGCGGGGATCGAAGTCGTCAGCGGTCTTGCCCGGGGCATCGACGGTGCGGCCCATCGGGGGGCTTTGGAAAGCGGTGGCGCCACCGCGGCCGTGCTCGGTTGCGGTCTGGACGTCGCGTACCCGCCGGAACACCGGGACTTGATGGAAGAGATCGCGCGGCACGGAATCGTCCTCACCGAATACCCGTGCGGAACGAAACCAGCGCCGGGCCATTTCCCCGCCCGCAACCGCATCATTGCAGGGCTCGCGGATGCCGTAGTGCTCGTTGAGGCCAGCAAAAGAAGCGGAGCTATGCACACGGTCAACTTGGCGCTGGAGGCCGGAAGGGAAGTCATGGCGGTGCCCGGCGATGTGGATCGATGGGGCAGCGAAGGGCCGAACCAGCTCATTTGCGAAGGAGCTACTCCTGTTCGCCATGCTCGGGACGTCCTGGAAAGCCTCGGTTGTCCTGCCGATATCAAGGGCGACGCCGCCAGCCCGGCCACCGGTGCGCAGGAGGAGGGTGACGACCCGGCGGCCGCGGTGCTGCGGTTGTTGGCCGCGAGCGGTGCATTAAGCCTGGACGAACTCGCGGCCGGTCTGGAGCAGGCGGTCGAAGACGTGGCGGGAGCGGTGGCTCAGCTGGAGATCGGCGGGCACGTTGTGAGGCAGCCCGGCGGGCGGTTTGTCCTGCGGCGCTAAAGCCTGCGCCAGCCGGTTCGGTTTACAAGCACAAGCCGCCTCACTATAATTAGATGCGAATGCCCAACTGGGGGGATACCCGTGGGAACCCTCGTGATCGTGGAGTCGCCGGCCAAAGCTAGGACCATCGGCAAGTTTCTCGGGCGCGGGTACACCGTCAAAGCCAGCATCGGACACGTGCGGGATTTGCCGAAAAGCCAGTTCGGCGTCGATGTGGAACGCGGATTCAAGCCGCGCTTTATCACCATCCGGGGCAAAGGCAATGTGTTGCAAGAGCTTCGGGAAAGCGCCCGGAAAGCCGACCGGGTCCTCCTGGCCACCGACCCCGATCGGGAGGGGGAAGCCATCTCGTGGCACTTGGTCGAGGTGTTAAAGCTCGACAGCCGCAGCGCAAACCGCATCCAGTTCCACGAGATCACCCGCGAAGCAGTGCGGCGAGCCCTCAAGGAGCCCCGGCCCATCGACGGTCGGCTCGTAGACGCGTACCAGGCCCGCCGGGTGCTGGACCGGATCGTAGGCTACATGTTGAGCCCGTTGCTTTGGCGGAAAGTCCGGGCTGGTTTGAGCGCCGGCCGGGTACAGTCGGTCGCAGTGCGCCTCATCTGCGATCGAGAGGCGGAAATCGAGGCGTTCGTCCCGGAGGAGTACTGGAGCATCACCGCCCAGTTGGCTTTTCCGGGAGCGGACAATGAGGCCCACCCATTCGAGGCGCGGCTGTGGCGCCAGGACGGCAAGCGGGTTCACATCCCGGACGAAGCCGCAGCCTGGGCCATCGCCGAAGAGCTGGCCGGTGCCCGCTTTACCGTGGCGGAAGTCAAGCGCAGCCAACGGCGGCGCAACCCGGCGCCGCCATTTATCACCAGCACGCTGCAGCAGGAAGCGTCCCGCAAGCTCGGTTTTTCGGCCCGCAAGACCATGAACCTTGCTCAGCAGCTCTATGAAGGGCTCGACGTAGGTCCTGAGGGCACCGTCGGTCTCATCACATACATGCGCACCGATGCGACCCGGGTGGCGGAAGAAGCGCAGCAAGAGGCGGCCCAGGTCATCGACGAAATGTTTGGCCGGGAATACCGTCCCGATAATCCGCCCCGCTACCGTTCCCGGGCCGGCGCACAAGCGGCTCATGAGGCTATTCGCCCGACGAGCGTCCGCCGCACGCCCGAGCAGGTCAAGCCGTACTTGCGCCGGGACCAGTATCGCCTCTACCGGCTCATCTGGGAACGGTTCGTCGCGAGCCAAATGGCTCCGGCAGTGCTGGACACGGTGACGGTAAACATTGCCGCGGGCCGCTACATATTTCGGGCCAGCGGGTCCACGCTCCGGTTTGCGGGTTTCATGAGCGTGTACATGGAAGGGGCCGATGAGGACGGGGAGAAGGAGCAGCAACTCACCGGCGACTTCTCACCGGGGCAGGAAGTCCGGTGCCTCAAGCTGAGCCAAGAGCAGCATTTCACCCAGCCGCCGCCTCGATACAGCGAGGCCATGCTGGTCAAGGCTCTGGAAGAGCAAGGCATCGGGCGGCCCAGCACGTATGCGCAGATCCTTGACACCATCGTCCGCCGCGGCTACGTCACCGTGCAAGACAAGCGGTTTCACCCGACGGAGCTGGGCCGGCTCGTGGTGGACCTGTTGAAGGAGCATTTCCCCAGGGTCATCGACGTCGAGTTTACCGCCCGCATGGAGGAAGCGCTGGACCGGATCGAAGAGGGCGAAGTCCACTGGGTCGACGTGGTGAGGGAGTTCTACACGCCGTTTGTCGAAGCGGTGGAACGGGCCAAGGTCGAAATGCAGGCGGTAGAACTTGAGGAAGAAGTCACGGACGAGCGGTGCGAGGTGTGTGGGCGGAATCTCGTCGTCAAGTGGGGCCGGTTCGGAAAGTTTTTAGGCTGCCCGGGGTACCCCGAGTGCAAGTACACCCGCCCGCTGCTGAACGAGATCGGCGTTGCGTGTCCCGAGTGCGGCCAGGGACAGGTGGTGGAACGCCGCTCCCGGCGGGGGAGGACGTTCTACGGCTGCAGCCGCTATCCCGAGTGCCGGTTTACCAGCTGGCAGCGACCGTCGCCCCATCGTTGCCCGCGGTGCGGCCGCCACCTGGTGGAGCAGAGGCGACGGGGCGAAGTGGAGCGTTTGGTCTGCTCCGACAAGCAGTGCGGCTATAGCGCCCGGCCTGAAAACGTGGCTGCGGCGGCGCCGGAACGGGTGTGATGGCAAGCGTGGAAGGCATTCATGGAACGACCATCGTCGCAGTTCGCCGGGACGGTCGGGGCGCCATGGCCGGGGACGGCCAGGTTACCTTCGGACAACAAACCATTATGAAGAGCGGGGCCCGCAAGGTCCGGCGGCTGTACCACGGCCGGGTGGTGGCCGGGTTTGCCGGATCGGCCGCCGATGGGTTTTCGCTCCTGGAGCGGTTTGAAACGAAGCTGGAATCGTTTCAGGGAAGCCTTTTGCGGTCTGCGGTGGAGCTCGCGAAGGAGTGGCGGACCGATCGGGTGCTGCGGCGCCTTGAGGCGCTATTGCTCGTCATGGATCGGGAGCGCATCCTGGTCCTTTCCGGTAACGGGGAAGTCGTCGAGCCCGACGACGAGGCGGCCGCCATCGGTTCGGGCGGCCCGTTTGCCCTGGCGGCGGCCCGGGCTCTTTTGGCGCATTCCTCCCTGTCCGCCCGGGAGATCGCCGTCGAGAGCTTGCGGATCGCCGCGTCCATCTGCGTGTATACCAACGATCGCGTGATCGTCGAGGAAGTCTGAACGCAAGGAAGGGTGCAGGATCCCGATGGAGCTCACCCCGCGCCAAATCGTAGCCGAGCTCGACAAGTACATCGTCGGGCAAACCCGCGCAAAGCGGGCCGTCGCGATCGCCCTGCGCAACCGGTACCGGCGCCAGCAGCTGCCCGAAGGCTTGCGGGACGAGGTGAATCCCAAAAACATCCTTATGATCGGGCCTACTGGCGTCGGAAAGACAGAGATCGCCCGGAGGCTCGCGCGGCTGGCCCGCGCGCCCTTCGTCAAGGTGGAGGCGACGAAGTTCACCGAGGTCGGCTACGTCGGCCGGGACGTGGAATCCATGATCCGGGACCTGGCGGAGACGGCGGTTCGCATGGTCAAGGAAGAACGGATGGAAAGCGTCAAAGACCGGGCCGAGGAGCTCGCCAACGAGCGCCTGTTGGATTACTTGGCCCCGCTGCCCAAGCGGGAGCGGCCCGTCAACCCGTTCGCCGCCCTCTTTGGAGCGCCGGGTCATCCCCGGGAGACGGACGATGACTGGTCCCGCCAGATGGCGGAAGCCCGGGCGGCCCGGCAGGAGATCCAACACAAGCTGGCGGCGGGAGAACTGGAGGACGAATGGGTCGAGATCGAGGTAGAGGACACCCGCCCGCCGATGATGGAAATTTTCTCTGCTCACGGCATGGAACAGATGGGCGTCAATTTGCAGGACTTGTTCGGGAGCTGGCTGCCAAAGCGCCACAAGAAGCGGAAGTGCCGGGTTTCCGAGGCCCGCAAGATCCTGGCGCAAGAAGAGGCCCAGAAGCTGATCGATATAGACGAAGCAACGGCTGAGGGGGTGCGCCGGGCCGAACAGAGCGGCATCGTCTTCATCGATGAGATCGACAAGATTGCGGCCACCGGCGGAAAGGGATCGGGTCCCGACGTGTCCCGGGAAGGCGTCCAGCGGGATATTTTGCCCATCATCGAAGGCTCCACCGTGATGACCAAATACGGCCCTGTCAAGACCGATCATATCCTGTTCATCGCCGCGGGCGCGTTCCACATGGCGAAGCCGTCCGATCTGATTCCAGAGCTTCAGGGACGGCTGCCCATTCGGGTTGAGCTGGAACCCTTGGGGCAGGCCGATTTCCGCCGCATTCTTATCGAGCCGGAGAACGCTTTGCTGAAACAGTACGCCGCCCTTTTGGCCACCGAAGGCGTCAACATCCGGTTTGACGACAGCGCCGTAGAAGCGCTGGCCCGCATCGCGGAGGAGGTCAATTCCCAGACGGAAAACATCGGCGCCCGCCGGCTGCACACGATTCTCGAGCACCTCTTGGAGGAGATCTCCTTTGACGCGCCGGAGATGAGCGGCCGGGAAATCGTCATCGACGGCTCTTACGTGGAAAGCCGCTTGAGCGGCATCGCCAATGATCGAAACCTCAGCCGCTACATCCTCTAGCCCCGCGGAACGTCCAGGCGGGCCTTGGACCGGGCGAACTTCTTGGGCCTCCCGGGGTCGGGCGATCCGGTCCGGCCCGGGTTCCGGCGGCGAGCCCGGTTCCGGGAAAGGCTGAACAAAAAGGAATTCATAGTTTCCCGCCGAATTTCCCCAGAACGACGGCCGAAAAACGGAGGATTTGTCCAGGTTTATCAAGGTTTGCCAGGTTCCCGCCGATACATGTGATGAGATCCGGTAGGAAGGGGGGGCGAGCTGTGGCGGGCGTGCGAGGATTCGCGGAGCTCGACGGCGTGCTCAAGGCGGCTATGGACGCGGCGGCTCTTCGCCAGCAAGTGGCCGCGCACAACATCGCCAACGTCAACACTCCTCGGTTTCGACGCAGCTACGTCCGGTTCGAGGACAAGCTCGCGCAGTCGATGGGACGGCGCCTCAGCGGAGTGATCACTCATCCCCGTCACATCCCCTTCGGGTCTTGGCAGCTGCCGCAGCCGGAAGTCGCCGTAGATCGGTCCACGATCATGCGCAACGACGGCAACAACGTCGATATCGAGCGGGAGATGGCGTTGCTGTCGGCCGCTGAGGTGCAGTACGCCGCCCTGACGCAAGTGGCGGCCGCGCGGTACCGGATGTTGCGGTCGGCCATGTCGCAGGGAGGCAGATGAGACTATGCTGCACGCGTTTTCCATCAGCGCTTCCGGCATGACGGCTGAACGGGTGCGGATGGACACCATTGCCAACAACTTGGCCAATGCCAACACAACTCGTACCCCCGAAGGCGGCCCGTACCGGCGTCAGGTTCCGGTGTTCGCAGCCCGGGAATGGCCGTCATGGCAGCGCATGGGATTTGCGGGGGCGGGCGTGCGGGTCGTAGCGATCCGCGAGGATCCCGGGCCTTTCCGGCTCGTGTACGATCCGCACCACCCGGACGCGGGCCCTGACGGCTACGTGCGCATGCCCAACGTGGACGTGGTGCGGGAAATGGTGGACTTGATCTCGGCCACCAGGGCGTACGAGGCCAACGTGAGCGCGTTCAACGCAGCCAAGACCATGGCCATGCGAGCATTGGACATCGGCAGGGCCTGACGGGGACGGGCCATTGCTTGCGGGGATGCCGATGGCCTCCCATATGCCGAAGGGGTGAATACCGGTGCGCATCGAAGGGACGGTAGTGCGCCCGCGCCTTTTGCCCGAGCGGGACGTACAGCGGGCCGGCGGTCCTTCGTTTGCCGAACTGTTGCAGGCGGGATTTGAGCGGGTTAACGCCATGCAGGCGGAGGCCGATCAGGCCGCATGGGCGTTGGCGACCGGCCAAGTTCAAGACTTGCATCACGTCATGATCGCCATCGAACGGGCTTCGCTCGCGCTGGAAATGACGGTTGCGATCCGTAACCGGTTGATCGACGCGTACCACGAGATCATGCGGATGCAGGTCTGACCCGGGACGGTTCGGTGACGATGACAGAGCTGTGGACCCGCTTGCGCCAGCAAGTAGCCGCGATTTTGGGGAGTATGAGCCGCACCCAACGGATACTGGCCGGTGCGGTTTCCTCGGCCGTACTGGTCGGCCTGCTCATGATGGCTTGGCGCGCGTCGAATCCGCCATATGCCACGCTGTTTTCCCGTCTTGGTGTCGCCGACGCTGGGGAGATCGTCAGTGCCCTGCGGGATATGGGCGTTCCGTACCGCTTGGCCGACGGCGGGACGACGGTGCTCGTGCCCGAGGACCAGGTGTATGATGCGCGCCTCAGCCTTGCGGGCCAGGGGTTGCCACGCGGAGGTGTCGTCGGTTTCGAGATTTTTCTCGAATCGGCCTTGGGCGCCACCGACTTTGACCGCCAGGTTCGGTACAACATGGCCCTCCAAGGGGAACTGACCCGCACCATCCGGGAGCTGGACGGCGTCATGGATGCCCGGGTGCATATCGTCCTGCCGGAACGCCGGGTGTTCCGCCAGGACCAGCGGCCGGCGACGGCGTCGGTGTTCGTGCAACTGGCGCCCGGCGCCGACTTGCGTCCCGACCAGGTGCGGGCAATCGCGCACCTGATTGCCCGCAGCGTCGAGGGGCTTCAGCCGGAAAACGTAACCATCGTGGACAACCGCGGGCGGGTTCTGTCGGATGCGGTTCGGCTGGCCGACGGCGCCGTGCTGGACGGTGCCGGCGTAGCGGCCCGTTTTGACGTCCAGCGGGCGTACGAGCAAGAGCTGGCGCTGCGGGTCCAGTCCATGCTGGAGGCCGTCTACGGTCCGGGCCGGGCCATCGTCCGGGTCAGTGCGCCCATGAACTTCGACATGCAGGAAGAGCGGGAAGACCGCTACGAACCCATCACCCGGTCCGGGGGTCTGGTGCGCAGCAGCCAGGTTTTGGAGGAAGAAGGCCTCGGCTCGGGACCGGCCGTGGGCGCCGCAGGAGTCGACGCCAACGTTCCCGGGTACGTCGCGGACGCCCCGGGCACGCAAAGCTTTTCCCGGCGCGAGGAAATTCTCAACTTCGAGCTCAACCGGATCGAGCGGGTGCGGGTCCAGGCCCCCGGCCGGGTGGAGCGGCTGTCGGTGGCAGTATGGCTTGACGCTGAGCTTGAACCCGGCGAGGCCCGCCGGGTGGAAGAACTGATCGCGGCCGCGGTCGGGGTAGACCCAGCCAGGGGCGACTCGGTGATCGTGGACGCCATGCCGTTTGTCGCCGCCGCCAGCGTGGCTGCCCCGGCTGTGGAAGCGGCGCCGGAGCCGGGCCTTGAGCCCTGGATTCTGGCCTTTGCTGCGGCTTTGGCGCTGCTTATTGCGTGGTGGCTCCTAGCCCGGCGGCGCCAGGCGGGGGCGGTCGTCGATATGACGGTCGCCGAAGAGGTCGCCCCGGCTGCGGAAGAAGGGGCCGAAGGCAACGAGCGCCGTCGACTGCGGGAGCGGGTGGCCGGCCTCGTCCGGCAAAACCCGCGAGAGGTGGCTCAATTGGTCAAGATCTGGCTGGCGGAGGACTGACGCCGGATGGCAGAGTCGGTGCGGCAGCGTAGCCAAAAGCTAACCGGTCGCCAGAAGGCGGCGGTGTTGCTCATCGCCCTGGGCCCCGAAAGCGCGGCCCAGGTGTTCAAACACCTGAGGGAAGACGAAATCGAGCGGATCACGTGGGAAATCGCCAACATGCGCCACGTGGATCCGGAGGTCACGCTCAAGGTGCTTGAGGAGTTCGACCACCTGGCGCTAGCGCGAGAACATCTGGCCCAGGGAGGGCTTGAGTACGCCCGGGACGTTTTGGAGAAGGCGGTCGGACCGCAGCGGGCCGCGCAGCTCATCGAGCGGCTGGCCGCATCGCTTCAGGTTCGGCCGTTTGATTTCGCCCGCAAGACGGACCCGGCGCAGCTTTTGAGCTTCATCCAAAACGAACATCCTCAGACCATCAGTCTTATCATGGCCCATTTGCATCCGGACCAAGCAGGCACTATTTTGTCCGCCCTGCCGCCGGAACGGCAAGTAGAGGTGGCCAAACGGCTCGCGACGCTGGACCGGACGTCCCCTGAAGTGCTGGAGGAGGTCGAGGCCACGTTGGAGAAGCGGCTGGCCTCTTTCGTGCGCCAGGAATTCACCGCCGCCGGCGGCATCGAGGTCGCGGTAGAGGTATTGAACCGCGTTGATCGCCAGACGGAGCGAACGATTATGGAGGCGCTCGAAGAAGACGATCCGGAACTGGCCGAAGAGATCAAGCGGCGGATGTTTGTGTTCGAAGATATCGTCACCCTCGACAACCGCTCGGTGCAGAAAGTCATCTCGGAAGTTGAAACTTCGGTCTGGGCTCTCGCCCTCAAGACGGCCAGCGAGGACGTGGCCAACGTCATCTTCCACAACCTGTCCAAGCGGGCTGCGGAGATTCTCCGGGAAGAGATCGAGTACTTGGGCCCGGTCCGGCTGCGGGATGTGGAGGAGGCCCAGCAGCGCATCGTCGCCACCATCCGGCGGCTCGAGGAAGCGGGGGAAATCATCATCGCCCGGGGCGGAGGGGACGAGATCGTTGTCTAACGTCATCAAGGCCGGGAAAGTCGGTCGGTCGGCCTATTCACCGCCGTGGGGGCGCGCCCCGGAGCTCTCGGTGCCGCATGAACCCGTCCGCCGGATCGCCCGGATGTGGTTGGACGCGGCGCCGGTTTACTATGTGACCCGGGAGCGGTGCCGCCGGTTGCTGCAGGAAGCGGAAGCCGAGGCCGAAGCCGCCGTGAAGGCCGCCGCCTCCCAGGCCGAGTCTATCCGGCAACGCGCGCAGGCGGAAGGGCGCGAGGCGGGTCTTGCCGCCGGAAGGGAAGAAGGGATTCGGCAAGCCCAGCTCGAGGCCGAGGGTGCGCTGGAGACGTTGCGGTCGGTCCTGGCGGAGGCGGGGCGGCTAAGAGATGAGGCCGCTGAGCGCCACGAGGCGGAAGTCGTGGAGCTGGCTCTGGCGGTCTCCCGGCAGCTGGTGCGACGGCTCGACGAAGTCACCCCAGAGACCGTGCGGCAGATCTTGGAAGAGTGGCTGCCCAAGGCCGCTGGAGCCAGAGAGGTTACGGTGCGCCTCAACCCGGCTGACCTTGCTGCCCTTGAGCGAATATTGCCCGATCTCACAGCCCGCGTGGACGGCGGCGCCCGGGTTCGCTGGGAGGCCGATGAAGGACTGTCTTGCGGCGGGTGTGTCATCGAGACGGACCGGGGGCTGGTGGATGCCCGCATGGAAACCCGTCTCGCGCGGCTGGCCGAGGCTGTTGCGGCTGTGGTGGGACATGGGCGATAAGGATGGCGAACCGTTGTCGCCTCTGGAACGGCTCAAGGCTGCGATTGCCGGCGCGGCCGACGTGCGCTCCGTTGGCACCGTAACCCGGCTGGTCGGCCTGACGGTGGAGGGCCGGGGCCCCATCTGTACCGTCGGCGAGCTGTGCCGGATATACCCGCTGGGAGGCGGAACGCCGATTCCTGCGGAGGTGGTGGGGTTCCACGAGCGGGCCGTCATCCTCATGCCCCTTGGCCACTTGACTGGCATCGGACCCGGCAGCCGCATTGAGACGGCCGTTCATCCACTCCGGGCCGTGGTCGGCGACGGGGTGTTGGGAAGGGTTTTGGATGGCCTCGGGCGGCCTGTGGACGGCGGGCCCCCGGTATCGGGTGTGCTCGTGCCTTTGGAAGGCCGCCCTCCGGCGCCGCTGCGCCGCCAGCGCATCCACGAAGCCCTTTCACTGGGCGTGCGGTCGGTGGACGCGCTGGCGACGTGCGGCAAGGGACAACGGTTGGGCATCTTTGCGGGCAGCGGGGTCGGTAAGACGACGTTGCTGGCCATGATGGCCCGCAATACCGCGGCCGACGTGACATGTATCGGGCTCATCGGCGAGCGGGGACGAGAAGTCAGGGAGTTCCTGGAACGGGACCTCGGCGAGGAAGGATTGCGGCGGTCGGTAGTGGTGGTGGCCACCTCGGACGAGCCGCCTATGATGCGGGTCAAAGCCGCAATGCTTGTCACTACCATTGCAGAGTACTTCCGGGACCAGGGCAAGGACGTGCTCTTGATGATGGACTCGGTCACCCGGGTTGCCATGGCGCAACGGGAGATCGGCCTGGCCACCGGCGAGCCCCCCGCCACCCGGGGTTACACCCCATCGGTGTTCACCCTCTTGTCGCGGCTGTTGGAACGGGCCGGTCCCGGCGAGCGGGGTACCGTGACCGGCTTGTACACGGTGTTGGTCGAGGGCGACGACCTGATGGAACCGGTGGCGGATACCGTCCGCGGGATTCTGGACGGTCACGTGGTGCTTTCGCGGCGGCTGGCGGAGAAACATCTCTACCCCGCGGTGGACGTTTCGGCCAGCGTCAGCCGCCTCATGCAGGAGGTGACCAGCCCCGAGCACGGGCGGGCGGCCGCCAGGGTACGGGAGATCTTGGCCACCTACGCCGAAGCCGAGGATCTGGTCAATATCGGCGCGTACGCCCGGGGCGCCAATCCCCGCATCGATCAGGCTCTTGATCGGATCGACGATGTGTGGAATTTCCTGCGGCAGGATCCATGGGAAAAGGCGCCGATGGAGGAAACGATCGCGCGATTGGTGGCGGAGTTTTCATGAGACGGTGGCGGTTTGAGCTGCAACGGGTATTGGACGTCCGTCGCATCCGCGAGGAAGAGCGCCGGCAGCAACTGGCCCGGGCCCAGGCGGAGTGGACGGTCGTAGCCCGTAGGTTGGACGGTGTCCGGGCGGAACGCCACAAAGCTGTGGAAGCCGCCGTCTCCGGGGCGTTTGACGTCAGCTGGCGGATCGTGGGCTGGTCGCAGCGGGCCCGCCTTTTCTCCCGAATGCGGGCCCTTGAGGATGAGCTGGCCGAGCGGGAACGGGATAGAGACGAGGTCCGGGAACAATTGGTGCAGGCAGCTCGTGAGCGGCAGGTGCTGGAGCGGCTGGCCGAGCGGCGCCGGGCGGCGTTCCTGTTGGAGGAGGGCCGCCGGGAACAGGCGCTCCTTGACGACATGGTCGCAGCCCGCCTCGGCCGGCGCGAGGCGAGCCGCTGGGGCCTGCCGGGGAGGTGAGACCGGTGTGGAAAACCGGCTTTGCAATCGGGCTTCTGGCCGTGTCGGTGGCGGTGGCGCTGTGGGTTGCCCAGGTGACGGGCTTGTGGAACTGGGCAGGCCCGCTGCTTGCGCGGATCGAAGCCTTGCCGGCGGTCGCCCCCCATGTCGAGCAATACCGCCTCGGGGCCGAGCAAAGCCAGCTTCTCCAGGAGCGGGAGGAGGCCCTGGCGGTCCGGGAAATGGCCCTTGAGGTTGAAGCCGAGGCGTTGCGCCGGCAGCGCCAGGAGCTTTTGGCAGAACAGGCCGCCCTGGAAGAGGAACGGGAGCGGCTTGCGGCCTGGGAAGCGCAGCTTCTTGAGCGCGAGGAAAAGCTCAGGCGGCTTGAGGATCAAGAAGAGGCCCGGGCTCAGCTGAGGGACGTCTACGAAGCCATGCGGCCCCAGGAAGCGGCCCGCATCCTCGCCGACATGCACGACGACGAGGTGGCCGCTCTCTTGGCGGATATGGACCCGCGCCAGGCGGGACAGATTCTGGCCGCCTTGCCGCCGGAGCGGGCGGCGCGTGTGTCCCGGGCGCTGGCGCCTTGAGTCCGGATCGTTGGCGCCGGCCGCGGAGACCGGCTTCATCCAGTCTTCCGGCCCTTTCTTTCGATCCGGCTCCGCCAACTCGTCTCTTCCCTAAAGTCCCTCGGATGGAAAGTCGAGGATCGTAAGGAATAGAACAGTTTTGGCGGACGGGATGGGTATGGTGCATGGTGCAGCCCCGCTGGCGCCTCTGAGACAACTGCCTGAGGTCCCCGGGCCTTCCGAGCGAACCCTCAAAGGTCAATTTCATTCGGAATTGGTCCAAGCCCTGACCGGCCCCGGTGTTGCTGCGGGAGGCCGTTCTCCAGGATCCGGCCCAGCGACGGGAGTCGGCGCGGCCGACCAGGGGGATGGTCCGGACCAGACCCGACCACCGGCGGGTAAGGATGGACAGGAAGCCGGCGCCGAAGCACCGGGAGATGCCGCACCAGCCGGTGCCAGTGCGCTGGAGCAGGCCGCGGCGGTCTGGTCGACTGCGGCTCCGGTGGCGGCTGGTGGCGGGATTCCTCTGCCGCAAACAGCGGACCCGGCCGTTGGCGGGAACTCCGGTCGAGTTCCGCCGTTCCCGGCTAGCCGGGACTTGCCGGCGGGGCAGCCGGGTTTCCTGAGCCTGCCGGGCCGGGATGCAGCCGGCGTGCCGGTATGGATGGAGCCGCCGGCCGCGCCTCGGGGGCCCGGATGGCCCGGGGACGGGGTAGCGGTTGCCAAGCCCGATGGGTTTGCGAGGGAGCCGGGCGGCGTTCCGGAAGCCTTAAGGCTTCCGGCCGGGGGGCGTGAATGGTTGGCGGGGCCGGCCGGCCAGCTCCGGTTGCCCGGCGTCGGGGTGGCAGACGGCCTAGGGCAGGCCGACGAGAGGACACAGCCTGGAGCTTTGGCGGGACTGATCGGCCGGGCACAAGCTCCCGAGCTTTTGGGCCGCCAAACTCTGGACGGGCGCGGCCGCGTGTCCTGGCCGCTGCAGGAAAACGCAGGAGTGCCGGCTTTGGAAACGATGGAAAGCACAAGGGCAAAGCCGGTGCTGCAACGAGCGGCCCAGCATGGGTCTTTGCCGGGCGGCGAACCCCGAACGCCAGCCATGGAGACCGGCCTGCCCGCGCCCTTCCCGCCACCGGAGACAGCCCTGCAAAACCCGGAACCGTTCGCCGGCGCGAATCCGGGCCAATTGGAACGACACCCTGGGCCGGACTTGGCGGTTTCCGGTTCGCCGGCTGACCCTGCGACACACTGGGAAGCGGAAACCGGCATTCTTGCCGCAGGGACAGCTGGGGCGAGGGGACACAAGCCCGCCCGACCGGCAAGCGGGAACGGGGCACGAGCGCCCGCCACGGAAGAGGAAAGCATTATCTTCATGGACGAGGATGGGCGCCGGGCCATGCCGGATGCGGTTCAGGCCACCAGGCCGGCGGGCAGCGGGGAACGCCAGCCGCTTGCCGATGACGGCACATGGATCGCCGTCCCTCCGCAGGACTCGGCCCCTGAGGACCGACAACACCCCGCGCGCCCC
>JACDOI010000023.1 GCA_017656145.1 Bacillota bacterium
ACTCATCCGGTTCGCCGCCTGCTGACCCGCGCGGTGTCTGAGGGGCCGACGGCGCCGAGCTACGAGGCGGCCCGTTGACTTTGCCGGGCCAACCACTCGTGAATCGACCACGCGGCCAGCGCGGCCCGCGGCACGATGGTGTCGATTTCGAGGTACTCGGCATCGCTGTGGGCGTTGCCGCCGACCGGCCCCATCGAGTCGATGACGGGCACGCCCGCATCGGCAATGAGGTTCGCGTCAGATACCCCGCCCGAGGACGACTCCTGCAGCTCGATCCCGAGCGCGCGCCCCGCTTCTTGCACGTGCTGGAACAAGGCGACGATGTCGGGGCGCCGCTCCAGAGGCGGCCGGGTGATGTCGCCTACGACCTGGATCTGGTATCCGGGATGCGAGGGAGCGCACACGTCCCGGACATGCTGCATGAGCCATTCCCCGTCGGCTTTTGTTGCAAAGCGCAGGTCGACCCGGGCCTGGGCGTGTTCGGCGATGACGTTGCGGGCCGTACCGCCGGACACAACCCCCACGTTGACCGAAAGGCCCCGCTCAAGATCCGTGAGGCCATGGAGCGCGACGGCGATCCGCGCCAGCTCCTGGATGGCGCTCAACCCGTCTTCCGGGGCGGCCCCGGCGTGGGCAGCCCGGCCCTTCACTTGGATGGTCAAGTCGCCTACGCCCTTGCGGCGCGTCGTCACCTCGTCCATGGACCGGGCGGGCTCGAATACGAAGGCGGCCTGGCACCGGCGGCTTTCTTGCTGGATCAAGTCCCGGGAATGAATCGAGCTGATCTCCTCGTCCGCGTTGATGATCACCCGGGCGTTCCGGTGAAGGTCGCCGGACAACGCCAAGGCTTTTAGGACGTATATCATGGTGACGATGCCGGCCTTCATGTCCATCACGCCGGGACCGTACGCCCGGTTGCCATCGATGCGGAACGGGCGCTGGGCTGCGGTTCCCGCGGGAAACACGGTGTCGATGTGTCCCATAAGGAGCACCTGGGGCTGCTCGGTTCCTTCAGCCACCAGGTGCGGGCCAACCGGGGAGGGGTGGCGGCGGGTTGCAAAACCCAGTTCCTTGAGCTTGGGCTCGAGGATATCCAAGATCGCCTCGATGCCGGCCCGTTGCCCCGTTCCGGAATCGATGTTGACCAGCTGTTCCAGCAGGCTGAGCATCTCCCCCTGCCACCGGGAAAACCGGTCCAGGAGCGCTTTCGGTGCCACAGTGAAGTTCCTCCATTCTTTCCGCCATGTTCAAGACCGCTGCTTTGGATCCAGGGCGTCCCGCAATCCGTCGCCGATCACGTTGAATGCCAGTACTGTGACGGTGATGGCCAGTCCCGAGTACACGGCGAGCCATGGATTGCTCAAGATGTTGTTGACGCCGGAGCGGATCATGTTGCCCCAGCTCGGCGTGGGCGGCTGCACGCCGAGCCCCAAAAAGCTCAAGCTAGCCTCGGTGCGGATGGCCGTGGCAATCCAAAGGGTGGACATGACGGAAATGGGACCCAGGATGTTGGGCAGAATATGGTTCCACACAATGCGGGCCTGGGATGCGCCCAGGGCCCGGCTGGCCAGGACGAATTCCCGCTCCCGCAAGGCCAGGACCGGGGCCCGGGCCAGCCGGATGAAGTTCGGAAGCAGCGACAGCGCCACCGCGATGATCACGTTCGTTGTGCCTGGACCAAGGGCCACCACGACCATGAGGCCCAGCAACAGACTGGGAAACGACATCAAGATGTTGACGACGCTTGAAACGATTTGGTCGAACGTGCCGCCCACGTATCCGGACACCCCGCCGATGATGGTGCCGGCCACGCCGGCCAACAGGACCGATGCCAGGCCGACGACCAGCGAGGCGCGGCTTCCGTATATGAGCCGGGAAAGCACGTCTCGCCCGAACTCGTCAGTGCCCAGCTTGAACATGTCGCTCGGACCCCGCAGCCGGTACAGAATATGCTGCTCCGCGGGGTCGTAAGGAGCTAGCCACGGGGCAAACACCGCCATCAAGGACAGCAACAGGACGCAGATGATGCCGGCCACGGCCATGCGGTCGCGGCGAAACCGGCGCATCCACCGCGCGTTCCAGAGTGCCTTCAGCCTGCTCGCGGCCGGCCGTGGGGTTTCCACCGCTGCCAACTCGGATCTCCCTTTCGTCGGTCGTACTTCAAGGCTGTCCGCCTGCCGGTTTTCCATCAATCGTACCGGATGGTCGGATCGGCAAGACCGTACAAAATGTCCACGGCCGTGTTGACGACCACGATGACGGCAGCATAGATCATCAAGCCGCCTTGAATGAGCGGGTAGTCCCGCTGTTGAATGGCGCCGACCAGAAGCCGGCCCATGCCCGGCCGGTTGAAGACGGTTTCGGTCAGCACCGTGCCGGCCAAAAGCGTTCCCAGGTATAAGCCGAACACGGTGATCACCGGGACCAGGGCATTGCGCAGCGCATGGCGGTAGTGGATCCGGCGGGGCGGCGCACCCTTGGCGTGAGCGGTGCGGATGTAGTCCTCCTGCAATACCTCCAGGAGCGATGAGCGAATCATGCGCATGATGAATGAAGCTTGAATGAGTCCCAGGCTCAACGCCGGCAAGAAGGTGGCGTGCAACCGCTCCAAGAATCCGCCCTTGGGCGTGGAAATGACGGGAAACCACCCCAACTCCAGTGAAAACACCAGCAACAGCAGGATGCCCAGGTAAAACGCGGGCATGGACAAGCCGATCAACGCGACGATGCGGCTGATGTAGTCGAAGATGCTGTTGGGGCGCACGCCGGCGATGATGCCGGTGGGAACCCCGACCAGCGTCCCGATCAGCATACCCCAAAAGACCAGCTCCACCGTGTCAGGAAACGCCTCGAAGACTTGCTCGGCCACGGGCCGGCCGGTGGCGAAGGACGTGCCGAAATCGCCGCGCAGCGCCTGCAGGAGAAAGTCCACATACTGCACGACGAGCGGCCGGTTGAGGCCCATCTGTTCCCGCAGCTCGGCGATGGATTCGGCCGTAGCCGCGCTGCCCAGCATCGCGACGGCCGGGTCGCCCGAAGCCAGGCGCATCACGAAGAACACGAGGCTGCCGACGATGAGCAACGTCGGAATGATGGACAACAGTCGCCTCGCGATGTAGGCTTTCAACCCTGTTGCCTCCTTGGCCCCGGCCGGCGGCGGGCCGCAAGGGCCCGGCCGCCGGCACAAAGCCATCAGCGGTTAATGGATGTTGGCATGCAGGCAACGGACGTTGGCATGCACACCTCAGCGAAGGATGTTGGTCTTCTCATTGTAGATGTAGTGCTCGAACAAATTGTCCAGCCGGTTGGGCCCGATGAGCTCATAGCCCAAATCGACGTACGGCTGGCGGGCCGTCGCCGAGTAGCGCTGCGCGTACGGCATGGCCGCCGCTACCGCCATGATCCGGCGCTGGGCTTCGGCGTACAGCTCCTTTTGCCGCTCCGGGTTCATCTCAAACCGGGCTTCCTCAATGAGGTCGTCGATGTTGTCAACCACATCGCCCAGGTGCGAGAAATTGGTGATAGCCGTCGGCTTCCCGACAATCGCGTCGCTGTGGTAGAACTGCGAGAGGTAGACGTCCGCGATCGGCAGGCGCGTCGCGTTGTAGAAGATGACGCTGTTGGCGTCTTCCCGGATGCGGGCATGGTAGCTGGCATGGTCGATGACGTTCAGGCGCATCGTAACGCCGATCCGCCGCCAGTGCTCCTGCAGGATCTGCGCGAAGGGCAAATAGCTCGTGGCTTCGCTGATGTAAATCTCAAACTCGAAGCCGTTGGGATACCCCGCTTCCGCGAGCAACTGCTTCGCCCGCTCGGGGTCGTACTCGTACGTCTCGATTCCATCGGTCGTGTGGCCGAAGTACCCGGCCGGAACGGGGCTTTTGAGCGGGCGGGCCAGCGCGGGACCGAGGTACTGAACGATCTCGTCCCGGTTGACGGCGTACGCCAGCGCTTGGCGAACCTTAAGGTTGTCAAACGGCGGCTTGGTCATGTTGAACTGCACGAAGTACCCGTTGCCAGGCCCCACCATGTCCACCACGATGCCCTGGGACCGCATGCGGTCGACCCAAATCTGCTCCGAGTCGCCGTCCGCGGTGTCGACCTCCTGGCGGCGCAGGGCCAGCTCCCGGGTGGCCGTGTCGGGCATGAACAGGAACTCGATGCCGGCCAGCTTGGGCTTGCCCTTGAAATACTCGTCGTTGGCCACCAGCACGACGCTGCGGCGCGGATTGTACTCCGCGATGGCGAACGGGCCGGTGCCGATGGGGCGGAAGCGGTGCTGATCGCCCAGCTCCTCGACGGCCTTCTTGCTCACAATGAACCCGGAGTGATACCCGACTAGGCGCAACAGCGCAAAGGGGTCGGGCGCGTGCAACTCGATCTCGACGGTGTAGCGGTCAACGGCCCGCACCTCTTTAATGTTGGAAACCTCGCTTCGCCACGGCGATCCGACCTCCGGGTCCGCCACCCGTTGGAAAGAAAAGACAACGTCTTCGGATGTGAGCTCGCCATAGCCGTGGTGGAACTGGACACCGCGGCGCAGGTGGAACGTCCAGATCCGGCCGTCGTCGCTGACGGACCAGCTTTCGGCCAGATCGGGCTCGATCCGCTCAAGATCGACCGTGCCGGGCGGCAAGTCCACCAACCCGTTGAACATGGCCTTCACGATAGGATACTCGCCGAAGTTGGTCGCGAAATGGGGGTCGAGGGTGCCGACGTCGGCGACGCCCGAGCCGACCCGCAGCACGTGGCGGGTGGCGGCCAGCGCCGTCTCGCCGGACCCTGCGATGGCAAGTCCGACCAGCAGCGCGGCAGCCAGCAGGACAAAAACTCCACGAATCGCCCGCAGCTTCGTCAACACGGTGTCATCCCCTTCTCGTTGGTGTCGCCTTGTTGTTCCCATCATCTCGCTTCGCGCCTTGTGGCCCGGGATCAACGACGATCGGCGGCGGCATCACCCTCCTTTCCGAACGAACGCCTCTTCTTTCAATCCGAGTTCCCGCTCGAGCAAAGCGCGGGCTTGCTGCAAGAGCTCAAGCCACCGGCGGCACCCGCCTTCGGTCACCCGGACGCTTGGGCCGACGATGCTGAGGCTCGCTTCGACCTCGCCCAAGGGGCCCCGAACGGGCACCGATACGGCGGTGACGCCTTCCTCGACCTCTCCGTGACTTTCGGCGTAGCCTTGGCTGGCGATGGCTTCGAGCTCTCGTCGCAGCCTGTCGGGTTCCAGCAGCACCGGATGGTCGGCCGGCAGATGGGCCTGCAGCGCATCCAACACCGCCTCCCACTTCATGTAGGCCGCCAGCACCTTGTTGGACGCGCCCCGGTGGAAATCGTTGCGCTCGCCGACCCGCCCGGTCATCCTCAGTGACTGGGGGCTTTCCACCGCATGGGCGATGACCGTTTGGTTGCCGTCGACGACGGTCAGTTTGACGGTTTCCTTGGTGGCTTCCGCCAAGTTTGCCATGTACCGGTGGGCGACCCGGGCGAGCTCGGGCTGCGCCACTTGGGCAAGCGACAAAAGCCGGGGACCCAGCCGGTATCGCCGGCGAACCGGCTCCTGATAGACGAAACCGTGATGGGCGAACGTGGCCAATGTTTTCTGCACGACGCTTTTCGGCATCTGCAGGTGATGGGCGAGTTCGGTCACGCCCCACTCGGGATGTTCCCAGTCAAACACGGCAAGCACCCGCAAGGCCCGATCGAGGGTTTGAAGCAGCGCCGGCTTGGCCATGACATCTCCTTGTTGTTTCCATATTAGAAACAATGTATCTCGAAAAGAAACAGTGGAGGGTAATTTCCGCCTGTACCAGGGAAATCCTGCTGTCTCGCGAGCAATTCAATTCAGGAAACAGGACGTCTGGGATGTTCCGGTAGCGGCGGCAGGCGCCCACGGCGACGCCTGCCGCTTGGGTGCCGGCTGGCTTTTACTACATCAAGCGAGGCTTGTCGAGCAGCGCCCGCAGCGTCATGATCTTCCCGATGTGATACCACCGGTGCCGGTTTGCAAACAGCAAAGCCTGCCCGGCTGTGGCGTACAACCTGCCGCCGTCGACGGGCCGTTCCAGGTCGCCGCCGGCCAGTTCCAGCAGGCGCGCTTGAATCCGGGCGAAAACGTCCTTGACCTCCGCCAGGGGAGGGAACGGCCCGTCGCCCGCGGTGCCCCGGGCGAATAGGCCCTTGTAGCGGTCGGGCACCAGCCCGTCGTCGCCGCTCAGCGCCTGAGCGATGGCCCCGTCGGCGACGGCCAGATGGCCCAGCTGCCAGACGACGGGGGCAAGACCGCTGGGACGCTTGACGGCCTCTTCCGGGGTGACGTCCTGCAGGACCAGGTCTACCATCCGGCCGGTGTTTTCGATGTCCCACCGTACCAGCTCGTTCAAACTCACCGGCAAACCCTCCTCCACAGAAAGACCTTGCCAGCCACGAACCCGCTATACGTTCCACCTGCGGCTTTGATATCCTTGCCGCCGTGGGAGCTTCAACCCGAGAAGCTCTCCATGACCAACCGGTACGAGCGCAACCGGGCGTCGCGGCCGGGGACCATGGACGACACCATGATCTCATTCGCACCCGTCTCCTCCGCCAAGCGTTCGATCCGGCGGGCGACGGTGGCGGGGCTGCCCCAGATGGTCAGCGACCGGTACTGGCGGACGATTTCCAGCTCCTCCGCGGTAAACTGGTAACGGGCCGCTTCCTCAGGGGTTGGAAGCCGGTCCAGCTCACCTTTTCGCAGCCGCACCCACGTTACGTCCATAGCTTTGGCCAGATAGTCGGCCTCTTCGTCGGTGGGGGCGCAGATGACCGCGGCGCCGACGATGACGTGGGGTTCCGGAAACCGGGTCGACGGGCGAAATGCTTTCCGGTACGCGTCGATGGCCGGGCCGGGGGGCGTAAAGCTGAAATGGCTGGCAAACCCGTATCCGAGGCCCAAGGAGCCCGCCAGCGACGCGGTGGCCCCGCTGGAGCCCAGCACCCACACGGGCGGCAGGTCCACGTCACTGGGCACGACTCGCACCCCGTGGAACGGATGGCCTGGAGGAAACTCCCGCCGGGAGAGGGCCAGAAGTTCCTTGAGCTGGGAGGGGAACTGGGCCGCGTCAAAGGGCCGCAGCGCGGCCGACGTCACCGGGTCGGTCCCCGGAGCCCGGCCGACTCCCAAATCGATTCGCCCGGGGAACAGCGCTTCCAGCGTATGAAAGGCTTCCGCGATGCGCAAAGGGGCGTGGTTCGGCAACATGATGCCGCCGGCTCCTACCCGGATGCGCTCGGTGGCCGCGGCGACCCGGGCGATGAGAATTTCCGGAGAGGAGCTCGCGATGTTGGGCATCCCGTGATGCTCGGCCAACCAATATCGGACGTATCCCAGCTCTTCGGCGAGGCGAGCCAGTTCTATCATGCGGGCCAGCGCCTCTCGGCTCGAGGAGCCGGCTTCGATGGGCACCAGGTCGAGAACGGACAAGTTGAACTTCTTCACCGCGCGACCCTCCAACTTTTAGTGTACACAACCGGCGGATCCGGGCTAGAGTTCTTCCAGGCATTCGACGGCGGCAGGACCCGAAAGGCGTTGTGCGCAACGGCGGCGCACAGCACGGGCGGCCGGTTGCCAGGAGGGTTCGAGGGCGAGGCGGTGAACTGAAAAAAGTTACAGAGCGGGGCCAACGAGTGAGCGGCGGGCCGGGCCGAATGTCCCCGTTGCGGCGGACGGGTTCCGGATTTTCGGCTGCGGCGAGCTGAGTAGCAGGTTTCGCCGGGTTGCGGATGTTCAGCGGAAGGGAGATGAAACCGGAGGGGGGGACCGCCGAGCAACGGGGGAAAGCTTGACTGGCGCACCGGGAAGTTTGACTTGCGGTTTGGTAAGGGGAAGGAACATTCCAGCGAACACGGTTAACAGGCGCATAAGGGGTGACAATCGCGTGTTGTTGAGGAAAGTCGGACCGATCCTGGCCGCGCTGGCTTTGATGCTGGCGGTGTCGCCGGCCGCGGCCGTGCAGGCGCAACCTCTCCGGATTGGAATCACGCAGATCGTGGAGCACCCGGCTCTGGATGCGTCCCGCCAAGGTTTCATCGACCGGTTGGCCGAACTCGGTTACGAGCCCGGCGTCGACGTTATCTACGACATTCAGAGCGCGCAAGGCGACCTGGGGACCGCGAACACCATTGCGCAAAAGTTCGCTGCCGATCGGGTGGACCTAGTGCTGGCCATCGCGACGCCGACAGCCCAGGCGGTGGCCAACGTCATTAAAGATATTCCCATTTTGATTACGGCCGTCACGGATCCGGTCGCAGCCGAGCTTGTGGAGAGCATCGAGCGGCCGGGCACCAACGTGACGGGCACGTCCGACCTGACCCCGGTGCGGATGCAGCTGGAGCTGCTCAAGCGCCTGGTGCCGTCGGCTCGCCGGGTCGGGATCATTTATAACGCCGGCGAGGTGAACTCGGTGGTTCAGGTGAACCTGGCCAAGGAGGCCGCCCGGGATCTGGGCTTTTCCCTGGTAGAGGCGACGGCCGCCAACTCCTCGGAGGTGCTTCAGGCGGCGCAGTCGCTGCAAGGGCGGGTGGACGCGATCTATGTGCCCACCGATAACACGGTCGTGTCGGCCATCGAATCGGTGGTGCTCGTGGCCGAGCGGGCCCGGTTGCCGCTCATCGCCGGCGAGGAGCTGAGCGTGGAAAACGGTGCCCTGGCGACCATCGGGATTGACTACTACCAGCTGGGGCGGCAGACCGCCGATATTGCCTACCGGGTCCTGCAAGGCGAAGATCCGGCGGAGATCCCCATTGAATACTTGGACGAGATGAGCATCGTGATCAATTTGCGCGCGGCCGAGCGGATGGGCGTGGAAGTTCCCGCGAGCATCGTCGAGCAGGCCGCACGGGTCATCGAGTAAAGGTCTGCGGGGCGCGGGGGTGAAAGGCGGGGGACCTCTCGCCCTCCGCCCCCGTTTTTTCTCCTTGGCCTTGGGAAAGGATGGGAGTTCTTGAGCTGGTCCGCGCTGGGCGGGTCCCTGGAGCAGGGGCTCGCGTACGGAGTGCTGGCCCTCGGGGTATATTTGACGTTCCGCGTGTTGAACTTCGCCGACCTGACAGTGGAAGGCAGCTTCCCGCTGGGGGCCGCGGTCGCGGCGGTACTCATCGTGGGCGGAACACCTCCGGTCGTCGCCACCTTGGCCGCGGTGGCCCTGGGGATGGTGGCCGGCGCCGTCACCGGCCTGCTGAACACGAAAATGCGGATTAGCGGGCTTTTGGCCAGCATCCTGACGATGACCGCCCTGTACTCGGTCAACTTGAGGATTATGGGCCGGCCCAACGTCCCGCTGCTCCGGCAGCCGACGGTGTTCACGGAGCTTTCGGCCGCGGGATTCGATCATCCGCTGCAGGCCTTGATGTTGTTCGCCGCGGTGGCGTTCGGGCTTAAGCTTTTGCTTGACGCCTTTTTGGGAACCCAGCTGGGCCTCGCACTGCGGGCGACCGGTGACAACCCCCAAATGATCCGGAGTTTCGGCGTCAACACCGATTCCATGACGATTCTCGGTCTTGCCCTCTCCAACGGTCTTGTGTCCCTGGCCGGCGCGCTCATGGCGCAGTACCAGGGGTACGCCGATGTCGGGATGGGACTGGGAATGATCGTCGTCGGTCTTGCGTCGGTCATTCTCGGCAACGCGCTCGTGCGGCCGTCCACCGTAGCCCGGGGAACACTGGGGGCGCTTTTGGGATCGGTGCTGTACCGGCTGGCCATCTTTTTCGCCCTGCGGGCCGGGTTCGCCCCGACGGACCTGCGCATCGTGACGGCCGCCATCGTCATCCTCGCGTTGTCGGCTCCGGCCCTGCGGGAGAGTCTCGGCCGGGGCCGCCGGTTGCCGGCGCCGGCCGCCCGACCGGCACGCGGGTCGGTGTCGGCCAGCCGTGCGGAGGAGCGGTGAGCGATGCTTGTGCTGAAACAGCTGACCAAGACGTTTCCCGTCGGCGGGGGGAGCGTCAAGACGGCGGTGTCGGATGTCAACCTGACGATCCCGACGGGGCAGTTTGTGACGGTCATCGGCAGCAACGGCGCCGGGAAGTCCACCCTGCTCAACCTGATCAGCGGCCGCCACTGGCCCGATTACGGCTCCATCGAATTGAACGGCGTTGATATCACCGCCTGGGGCGAGCACCGCCGCGCCGCCTACATCGGCCGGGTGTTCCAGGATCCGCTGCAAGGCACGGCGGGGTCCATGACTGTCGAGGAAAATTTGAGCATCGCCGAGTGCCGGGGACGGCGGCGCTCGCTTGGGCGAGGCGTGACCCGGGCCCGCCGGGAGCGGTACAAGGCGCTCTTGGCCCAGCTGGAGCTCGGGCTGGAACATCGGCTCAAGACCCCGGTCGCGGAGCTTTCCGGCGGCCAGCGCCAGTCCCTGTCGCTCATCATGGCCACCATGACGCGGCCGTCTCTTTTGCTTTTGGACGAGCACACCGCCGCCCTCGACCCGAAAACCGCGCTGCAAGTGCTCGCGTTAACCCGGCGGGTTGTGTCCGAGTACGGCTTGACGACGCTGATGGTGACCCACAACCTGGAGCACGCCCTGTTGATGGGCGATCGCACCATTATGATGCACGAGGGGCAAATCGTGCTCGACGTCGCAGGCGCTGAGCGGGCGGGGATGACGGTTTCCGATCTTTTGGAGCGGTTCACCCGCACCCGAGGTGAACGGATCGTGGACGAGCGCCTCCTGCTTGGTTAATCCTCGCAAATGTTTTGTGCTGTCACTGAACTCGCTTGAAGAGGACTTTCCCTCGGTAGCGGCGAACGAAACGTGAACATTGCGCGTTTGATGGGGTTTTATCGGTATACGAAGGATCAATCAGGCAGGAGGCGAGACTGGTGAGCGAGGGGGCCATCACGCGGCGGGCCTTTCTCAAGAAGACGGGGGCGGCGTTGGCCGGGGCGAGCGTCTTTTCTTCTGTTCCCCACTTTTGGGTGAAGGCTCAGAGCCGGCCGTTGCAGGTGGCGGTCTACGGAGGCATTTTCAAGGAAGTTTTGGACGACGTCTTGTTCGCGCCGTTCCGGCGGGACACCGGGATTGCCGTGGAGTCGCGGCCGGCGCCTACAGGTCCGGAGATGTACGCCCAAATCCGCACCGCGGTGCAGCAGGGACAGGCCCCGGTGGATGTGGCCATTCTCGCTTCCAGCTGGGCCATCCGGGGTGCCCGGGAGCGGATGTGGTTCCCGCTTCCGGAGCATACCCTTCCCAACATTCAACATGTGCCCGATACGCTACGGCGCTACAGCGACGATGGGCTTGTGTCGGTAGCCGCTTTGGCGTGGTACATCAACCTCGTGTACAACGAGATGTTCATCCGGGAAGCGCCGACGGGTTGGGCGGACTTGTGGAATCCCGCCTACAGCGGCCAGTTGGGGCTTTTGGCCCATGCCAACAACAGCTTCCTCCTGGACATTACGGCCCACACGTTCTTTGGCGGGCCGGAAGTGCTGCAGACGCAAGACGGCGTTATGGAGGTCATGTCGAAGCTCGCGGAAGTGCGGCCCCACGTCCGCATGTGGTATCTCAACGAGGCCACCTTCCAGGCTGCCCTGGTGAGCGGCGAGGTACCCATGGGCCAGCTTTACAACGACGTCACCCAGGTGCTGGTGGACGAGGGCGCTCCGGTCGTGTCGGTGTTTCCCAAGGAAGGACCTGTCATGGACCGGGGCGAGTGGGTCATTCTCAAGACGTCACCGCTTTTGGCAGCCGCGGAGGAATTCGTCAACTACGCCTGCCGCCCGGACGTGCAGGAGCGGATCACGACCAACCTGTACACGATCCCGACGGTCCGCGAAGATCTCATCAACGTCAGCGACGACATCCGCCGGCGGGTCATTGGGCCGGGCGCAGAGCGATCCATCGTGCCTCAATACCACATTTACATGGACTGGGAAGAGTGGATCAACGAGCGCTGGCAGGAACTGATCGTCACCAGCGCCGTGGATTGAAACCACCGGCCCCAGGGGCGGGCGGAATCCAGGCCCGCCCTTTCTATGCCCGAGATCGGCGCTAGCGAGGGAGGATAAGCCGTTCGTGAGCCAGGTCGATCTCGTCGAGGTGACCAAGACGTTTCCTGGCGGGGTAAAGGCGGTAGACGGGGTGTCGCTGACGGTCCGGCAGGGCGAGTTTTTGACCCTGCTTGGCCCAAGCGGCTGCGGCAAGACGACAAGCCTCCGGATGATCGCCGGGTTCGAGCAGCCCGACGCGGGTCGGGTGCTCATCGGAGGCCGCGACGTGACGCGGGTGCCACCCTATGAGCGGGACACGGGGATGGTGTTCCAGTCGCTGGCCCTGTTTCCGCACATGAGCGTATTGGACAACGTTCTGTACGGATTGCGCATGCGGGGAGTGAGCCGGACGGAGGCCGAGCGGCGAGCCCGGGAGATGCTGGCACTCGTGCAGCTTTCGGGCTATGAACACCGGCGTCCTCACCAATTGTCCGGGGGACAGCGGCAGCGGGTGGCGTTTGCCCGGGCCTTAGCCGTCAATCCGTCCATCTTTCTTTTGGATGAGCCGTTCGCGGCGCTGGATGCCAAGATCCGGGACGAATTGCAGGTCGAGCTCCGGCGCCTGCAGCAGCGGGTCGGCATTACCACGGTGTTCGTCACCCACAATCAGCGGGAAGCCATGACGCTAAGCGATCGCATCGCCGTCATGCGGGACGGCCGGATCGAACAGATCGGGAGCCCCCAGGAGATCTACGAGGACCCGGCGACGGTGTTCGTAGCCGGGTTTGTCGGGATGACCAACCTGTTCCGCGGCCATGTCGTCGAGCGGGCCGGACGCCGGGTGAGGGTGAAGACCGAAGAAGGCTTCGTGGTTGAAGCGGAGCTCGGTGCCGGCACCGGAAACGGGGCGAGCAAAGACTCGGCCGCGGCCGGCGACGTCGCCCCGGGGAAGCCCGTCACCGTGTCGGTGCGGCCGGAATCGGTGCGCCTTGAGCCCCGGGACCAAGACGCTCGGGGCGGGAGTCCGGCCGGCGTCGATCCCTCCGGCGGCGGGCAGGGCGGCATCCCGGTGACCGTTGACCTCATCCGGTTTGTCGGCGAGCTGATCGAATACCACCTCTACACCCCGGGAGGCCAAGAAATCATTGGCACGTACCAGCGGGGACAGCGCACGCTCTCCATGGGCCAAGGCGGTGCGGCGATAGTCCGGTTCGATCCCAAGGAGGCCCGGGTGCTGTGGCGGTAGCCGGCGGTGGGTCCCGATCTGCAAAGCAGGCCAATCGGCTGGTCTACCTGCTTTTGGCGTATCCCGGCGGGATGCTGGTTGTGTTTTTCCTGGTGCCGCTCATTATGCTGGTGGTGTTCAGCGTTTACCGCAACATCCCCGGCGGCGGCTGGGAGACCGCATTCACCTGGGACAACTACGTGCGGGCGTTTGAGCGAGGGCTTTACCGGGACCGGCTCGTGTTCACCTTGCAGCTTTCGGCCCTGACAGCGCTCATCTGCCTTGCGATGGGATATCCGTTCACGTATTACCTAGCCCGCCGGGCATCTCCCCTTGTGCGGCGGATAGGGCTTGCAGCTACCATCAGTACGCTGTGGCTCACGTACGTGGTGCGCTCCTACGCCTGGTCGGTGTTGCTGTCGTCCACCAGCGGCATCGGCCGGCTGCTGTTTTGGCTTGGGCTAACGGAGCGGCCGGTGGGCTACGCCCCGGGATATGTGGCTACGCTCATCGGGATGGTCTACGCGTTCTTGCCGTTCATGATCTTGTCGCTGTACGGATCGTTGCGGGCGGTCGACCCGTCGATGGAGGAAGCGTCCATGAACTTGGGCGCCCGGCCGTGGCGCACGTTTTGGCACGTGGTGCTCCCCCTCTCGTGGCCTGGGGCAGCGTCAGGGACGCTTCTGGTGTTTTTGTTGGCCATGGGCAACTACGTGGTGCCGAGCATCCTGGGCCAGCCCGCACAGTGGACGATGCCCGTCATCATCACCAACCAAGTGATGTACGAGTCCAATGTGCCCTTCGGAGCTGCCATCTCGGTGGTGCTCATGGCCGTGTTGGGACTGGTTCTTTTCGCAGCCGGGAAGCTTCTGGGCGCGGCCCGCATGAATCCGTATCCGGGGCGCCGGGACAGCTAGCCCTTTCCGGTGGAGGAGGTCGAAAACCGGTATGGCCAACGCAGGCCCAAGACCCGCGCCATCCCGGCCGGGCAACGGGGAGGACATGGGCGCGGGCATCGGCCCGGTCCTTGAGCGACCAAGTCGGCGGCGGTGGCCCGATCCGTCCCTGGCGCTGGTGGGGACAACATTTTGGGTCGTGCTGGCGTTCATCGTCGTGCCCTTAGGCGTGCTCGCAGCCGTGTCGGTCCATCCGGGCCGGTTCATGACGTTCCCGCCCCAGGGCTTCTCGTTGCGCTGGTACCAGACGCTGCTGACGAGCTCCCAGTGGCTCGAAGCCATTCGCAACAGCCTCGTCGTTGCGCTGGGGTCGGCTGTGTTGGCTACGTCCATCGCGCTGGTGCTGGCGCTGGTGCTCGACCGCTACCCAGTGCGGTTCGGCGAATACATGCGCCGGCTTGGGATGATGCCGCTGTTTTTGCCGCCGGTCATCATGGGCGTGGCATTTGTGGCCTTCTTTTATGAGATCGGGTTTTCAGGCCGGATAGAAAACCTGATCATCGCCCACGGCATCTTCAACGCGCCGTTTCCGTTGCTTTTGATCTCTTCCGGGCTCAGCAAAGTGAACCGGGAGCTGGAGGAATCGGCCATGAACCTGGGGGCTCGGCCCGCGACGGTGCTGCGGACGGTGACCTTGCCCCTCATCCGGGCCGACGTGTTCGCGGGCGTGTTGTTTGCCTTTCTGTTGTCGCTGAATGAGTACATCGTCGCGTTTTTGGTGTCCGGGTTCACGGTGGTGACGCTGCCCATCGAAATTTTTTCCTCGCTGCGGTACTCGTTCTCGCCGGTCATCGCGGCCGCGTCGGTGCTGTTCATCGCGGGCACCGGTTTTCTTGTGTGGCTCGCCGACCGGCTGGCCGGGGGGCTTTGGGACTAACCGCTTTCCAACCCAGATTTGTCGCAGCAAGGAGGAATCGCAATGTCCAACTATCGCCCGCCGAGCGCGATGGAGATTCCCCGGTTTGCAGGGATTCGCACCTTCATGCGCCTTCCGCATGTGACCGGTTTGGCCGGAGTCGATGTGGCGGTGGTGGGCTTGCCGTTTGACACCGGAGCCAGCTACCGGGTGGGAGCCCGCTTCGGCCCCGAGGCCATCCGCCGCGGTTCCGCGCTGTTGCGGCCGTACAATCCGCACCACCGGATCAACTTGTTTGAGTTCATCTCCGCGGTGGACTACGGCGATTTGCCCGTCGTCCCCGGGTTCATCGAGGACTCGTACCGGCGCATCGAGGAGGGCTTGGCACCGGTCATCGGGGCGGGTGCGCTGCCCCTTTGCCTCGGGGGCGATCATTCGGTGACCTTGGCCGAGCTGCGAGCGCTTTACCGGCGCTACGGCCGCTTGGGCGTCATCCAGGTGGACGCCCACGGCGATACGTGGGACAACTACTGGGGCAAGCAGTACACCCATGGAACCGTCTTCCGGAGGGCCGCGGAGGAAGGGCTGCTCGACCCGGACCGGGTGATCCAGATCGGCCTGCGGGGCCCGTTGTACGGTCAGGAAGATTACGAGGAGGGGCGGCGGCTCGGATTTGACCTGGTGCCCATGGATGAAGTGCGGCGGCTGGGCTTGTCCGAGGTCATCGACCGGGCCCGCCGGCGGGCGGGTGAGGGGCCGGTGTTTCTCTCCTTCGACATCGACAGCGTGGACCCGGCGTTCGCCCCGGGCACGGGCACGCCCGAAGTCGGCGGGTTTGCCAGCCACGAGGCGCTCGCGCTCTTGCGGGGCCTGGCTGGAGTCGACCTCGTCGGCGCGGATGTGGTCGAGGTGCTTCCTGCCTTCGACGTCGCCGAGATCACCGCGATGCTTGCGGCCAACGTGGCCTACGAGATTCTGTCGCTCATCGCCGTCAAGCGCCGGGACTGAGAAGCCCGCCGGCGCCGGGTCAGCCGGCTGCGCTCGCACCTTTCGCGGCGGCGAGGCGTTGCAGGCGTTCGCCTACCTCGTCCAGGGTTTCATCCCGTTTGCAGAACGCAAATCGCAGCACCGGGGCCCGCCCGGCCCGAACCGGATGCCCGGGATCGGGCGCCTGGGTATGGTAAAAACTGGATCCAGGCACGGCGGCGATGCCTGCCCGGCGGATGAGCTCCCGGGCGGCCTCGGTGTCGCTCAATCCCGCGAGCATCGGAGCCTCCGCCATGACGTAGTAGGCCCCTTCCGGCGGCCGGCAACGGAATCCTGCCTCCTGCAGCGCTTTGACAAACCGGTCCCGCTTGGCCTGGAAGGTGACGGCCAGGCCCGCGTAGTAGCTGGACGGCAACGAGTCCAGAGCCCGGGCCGCCGCGACTTGCAGCGGCGCGGGCGCCCCGACGGTGAGAAAGTCGTGGACTTTGCGCACCGCTTCGGAGAAGGGAGGCGGGGCCACCACGTAACCGATGCGCCAGCCGGTAATCGAGAGCGTTTTCGATAACCCGCCCACGGAGATGGTCCGTTCGGCCATGCCGGAAAGGGTGGCCGGCGGGATGTGGCGGCGCCCGTCGTACACGTAGTGTTCGTAAATCTCGTCGGTGATGAGGATGAGGTCGTGATCCAGGCACACCCGGCGAACGGCCTCAAGCTCCCCGGCGGAAAGGACGCGCCCGGTAGGGTTGGTAGGCGTATTGACGACGAGGGCCCGGGTGCGGGGGCTAACCGCGGCCCGCAGGGCCTCCTCTTCAATGCGATAGTCCGGCGGCGTGAGCCGGACAAAACGGGTCTTGGCTCCGGCCAGGTGCGAGACGGGCACGTAATTTTCGTAAAACGGTTCAAGAAGAACGACCTCGTCCCCGGGGTTCAGCACCGCAAGCAGCGATGCGGCCACGCCCTCCGTCGCTCCGCACGTCACGGTGATGTCCCGATCGGGATCGAGCTCCACGCCCCACGTGTGTCCGATCTTGCGAGCCAGCGCCTGCCTGAGCCGCGGGTCTCCCCAGGTGACCGAATACTGATTTTCGCCGGCCGCGATGGCTTCCTGGGCCCATTGCAGCACCTTTGCCGGCGGGTCGTAGTCGGGAAACCCTTGGGCCAGGTTGACGGCACCGGTTTCGTCCGCGAGCCGGGTCATCTCCCGGATAACCGATTCCGTAAAGCGGCGGACCCGCTGCGCCGGTTGAGCTGCCATTCTCCCAATCCTTCCTGCTAGCGGGGAAGCCGGAAGGGTGGCCTCCCCGGTTATATCGGGCGGTAATTCCGTAGGGCGAGGCGGATTTCCTTCCGGCGCAGCGGGGGCCTGCCGGGGCGGTGTACTTGCAACCGCCCGCGGCCGCCGCACCGGCGACGCGATCAGGATCCCTCGGCAGCCCGATCGATGGCGGTCCGCAGTCGCTTGCCGGCTTCGTCGGCGACCTCGTCGAGGGCCGGATTGCCCACGATGCTCAGCATCGCGCCGGGATCCACCGCGGCGATGACGCAGCCGTCGCCGTCCTCGTACACGATGACGTTGCAGGGCAAAAGCAACCCCAGCTCAAGCTCGCTATTCAGCGCCCGGTGGGCCAGATGCGGATTGCAGGCGCCGAGGATGACGTAGCGGCGGCCGAAGTCTTTGTCGAGCTTTTGCTTCAGGGTGCCGGTGACGTCGATCTCCGTCAACACTCCGAAACCTTGCTCCTTCAACGTCTCCCGCACTTTCTGGATGGCCTCGTCGTACGAAAGCTGGACGCGCCTGCGGTATCCATAGTCGCGGCCGTTCCCTGCGGCCATAGTATTCCTCCTTTGCAATGGCAATTACAATCGCAAGATGAGCCGCTTGGCCTCTTGCAAAGCTTCCCTGGGATCCATTTCGGGACTTTCATCCAGGATGCAACGCTCGAGATTCTCAAGAATGACGTGGGTGGCCACCTTGTCGACGGCGTTCTTCAACGCGCTGAGTTGCGTCACCACCTCCTCGCAAGGCCGGCCCTCCTCGATCATCCGCTGAATTCCCCGGGCCTGACCCTCGATGCGGCGCAGCCGCGCCACCAGGCTCTTGATCGCCTTCGGATCTCGAATGACCTTCTCCATACCAGTCCCCTCTTTGCGGCTAAAGCCTGCCGCCTGTGGTTTTAATATACCTTCTGGGGTATGCGCGGTCAACGGGGCGAGTGCAGCGGCGTTCGCGTCGGCAAACCGGCGCCCGGTCGGCGGGCGGCCGGAGGGTATCGCTGCCAGAGGGGTCGAATACAGTACCGGTCAGGAGGATTTCCAGTGGACGGCGGGTGGCAGGACAAGGCCGGCGTCATACACGTTCACTCCCGCTTCTCTGACGGTGCGGGCATGCCCGCGTCCATTGCACAGGCGGCCGCTAGGGCCGGGGCGCAGTTTGTCGTCCTGGCCGACCACGATACCCTGGCTCCCTTGCGGGAAGGTCTGGAGGGCTGGCACGGCCCGGTGCTGCTTCTCATCGGCACCGAGCTGTCGCCCGATTCGGGAAACCATTACCTGGCCGTCGGCATCGACCGCGAGGTGCCGAAGGACGGCCCTCCACAACGGTACATCGACGCAGTGGCCAGCCAGGGGGGGCTTGGGTTCATCGCTCATCCCGACTACCCGCCGCCGGGTCAGTACCCTCTGAAACCGTTTCCCTGGACCGACTGGACCGCCGAAGGCTTTACGGGCATTGAGATCTGGACGTACTCCGTCGATTGGCTCACCGGCGTGACCTCCCCCTGGCGGCTCGTCCAGGCGCTCTTGTTTCCCGAGCGGTTCGTTGACGGCCCGTTTCCCGAGACGCTGGCCCGCTGGGACGAACTGTGCCGGGCCCAGTGGGCCAAGGGCCGGCGGGTCGTAGGCATCGGCTCCCAGGATGCGCACGGGATCTTGTACTCTTACCGCCGCATGTTCCGCACCATCCGCACCCACATCCTCATCGCCTGGGACTGGCGGGGCGACGCGAAAAAGGACAAGGCCCTGGTGCTCGAGGCGCTGGGCGCGGGCCGCGCGTACGTAGCCTACGACGGGTTGCGGGACGCCACGGGCTTCCGGTTTTGGGCGGAGCAGGGCTCCCGACAAGCCCCCATGGGCGGCATCATCAACAGGAAAGACGGCGCGGGCGTGTGGCTGCGGGTCCGGGCCCCGATCCCGTGCCGCCTGACGTTGCGCTCTTCCGACGGCGTGCTCATCGAAGCTGAATCCGACGCCTTGGACCACCGGGTCGCCGCGGCCGGGGTGTACCGGGTGGAGGCCCGCCTGGCAAGCCCGCGCGGCTGGCGCCCGTGGGTGTTTGCCAATCCCATCTACGTCCGATAATTCGCCGCTGAACGGCCGCCGAATCGCCGACCGGCCGTGCTGTGCCCGAGAGCGTTGCGACAATGGGCGGCGGCAAGTCCGGTCCGGCCGCAAGCCCGTCCAAGACCCGCAGCGAGCCCGAAACAGTGACTATTCATTGGCCGGTACGCTGCCCCGCCGCTTTTTCAGATCGTCGCGCTGCGTTTCTTTCGCCAGGGGAATGCCGATCAGGTGCGCCGCTCGGGCCATCATGTGGGTGCCTACCGGCGAGGACATGTACAGGAAAACGACGATGGCCAGCTGCTTGACGGAGAGGGTCGACTGTTGCGCCCAAAAGTAGACGACCGACGCCAGCAGCGTGCTGACGACGCCCAAGGTCGAGGCTTTGCCCACCGAATGCAGGCGGTTGTAAACGTCGGGAAAGCGCAACAGGCCCAACGTCCCCACCAGCAGGAAAAACGCCCCGGTCAGGATCAAGAGGCTAGTCAGAATCTCGCTCAATGATGACACCCTTTGCGAGAAACTTCGCTACGGCAACGGTGCCGACGAAGGAAAGCAGCGCGATGACCAGGGCCGAGTCGATGTAGTCGAGCGTATCGTCCCGGATGGCAAAGACGACAATTCCTGCGATGACGTTGGCGGTGGCGGCGTCCAACGCCGCCATCCGGTCGGGAACGGAGGGGCCGATCAGGACCCTCCAAAGAGACAAGAGCAGCGACACGCCGATCACGAGCATCGACACGTCCGCAGCCCATTGGATCACGACCCCGTCACCCCTTTCACCAGCGCTTCAAACCGCCTGACCGAGTCGACAATGGCCTGTGGGTCTTGAACGTCGATGGTGTGGACATAGAGCACCCGGCCGTCATCCGACACGTCGATGGAAATGGAGCCAGGGGTCAAGGTGACCATGTTGGCGACCGTCGTGATCTCCCCGTCCCGGGTCACCGTCAACGGAACCGCGACGATGCCGGGCCGAATCGTACCCCGCGGGGACAATACGAGCCGGGCCACCTGGAGGCTCGACAACAATTGTTCCCAGAGCAGCACGAGGCACAACTTGACACCGGCCAAAAGCCGGCTGAAATACGCTTGGGAACCGCGAGCCCGCTGGTAGTACCAAAGAATCACCCCGCCGACGAACAGGCCGATGACGAGGTTTTTGAGGTTCACATCATCCGTGAGCAACACCCAGACAAGGCCGAGCAGCAGGTGCAGGGCGATTTGCTTCGTCACGGAGATCTCTCCTGTTCGAACGGGAGATTTAGCTTCCCAACCCGGAACCGAGCACCGCCTGAATGTACAGGGACGGCTGCAAGAGCTGGTGGGCCGACTCCAGCACGTAGCCGACCGTGAACTGGGCGCCCAAGCCCATGCCGACCGACACCGCGACGAGCAGGGCCAGGGGGCCGAGCAACGCCCCATAAGTGCGCAAGTCGACGGCGCGATCCGCGGCGGCCTTGTGGCGAACCTCCCCCCAGAAGCTCGTCCGGAAGATCTTGATCATGGAAAAGAGCGTAAAAAGGCTTACGCCGACGGCTGTCGCGACAATGCCGTACCGGCCCTCGGCAAGCCCCGCTTGGATCAGCGTAAACTTGCCGAAAAAGCCGCTCAACGGGGGAACGCCGGCCAAAGACAGCCCGCCCACGAAAAACAGCGCCCCCAGGGCCGGATGGGTCGTCAAAAGGCCGCTCATCTTTTTGAGGTTCGTCGTTCCCGTCAATTTTTCCGTGACGCCGCTGGCTAAAAACAGGGCGGTCTTGACCACCATGATGTGGGCCACGTAATAGATGGCGCCGGCAAGGGCCAGCGGGGTGAAAATGGCCAGCCCCATGACCATGTAGCCGATCTGGCTGATGATGTGCCAGGTGAGAATTCGCTTGAAGTCCATCTGGGCCAGCGTGCCCAGGATGCCGACGACCATCGAGAGTCCGGCAATCCAGACGAGGAGGGTGTAGGTGAAGCCGTCGTCAACCCCGAACAGGAGGGTGTAGACCCGCACCATCGCGTACACGCCCACCTTGGTCATGACGCCGCCGAAAAACGCGGTGACCGCTCCCGGTGGCGCCACATACGAGCGGGGCAACCAAAAGTACAGCGGGAAGATGGCCGCCTTGATCCCGAACACGATCAACAGCAGAACGGAAGCGATGGCTACGACAGGGCTGTCCTTTACCTCGGCGATCTTCACGGCCATATCGGCCATGTTCAGCGTGCCGAGCGTGCCGTACAGGACCGACACGGAAACCAGGAAGAGGGTCGAAGCCAGCATATTGATCATGACGTACTTGAAGCCTTCCTGGAGCTGGTACGGCTCTCCGCCCAAGGTGAGCAAGATGTACGACGCGATGAGCAGCACTTCAAACCAGACAAAGAGGTTGAAGATGTCTCCCGTGAGAAAGGCGCCGTTGATCCCCATCAACAAAAACTGGAAGAGGGGATAGAAGAAAAACCGCTCCCGCTCGGGGTCCATCGTCAAAAATGCGTACCACAAAACCGCCGCTGCCACCAACATGTTGAGCGCGACCAAAAGCGTGCTGAGAAGATCCCCCACGAAGACGATGCCGAACGGTGCGGGGAAATCACCCACATACAGCACTTGGATGCCCTCGGCCCTCACTTGCCGGATGAGTGCCACTGCGATCAGAAATCCGACCGCGGTCGACACCGCGGAAATGCGCCGCTGCCATTCCGCCCGCCGCGGCAAGAGAATCAGGGCGATGCCCGTGAGCATCGGCAAAACGACGGGGAGCGCAAGCCCGTTAGGACTCATCTTCGAGCCCCCTAAGCTGCCTGAGATCGTCAGTGCCTTTCTCCTGGTAGATCCGGTAAGCCAACACGAGGATGAGGGCCGTCGTTCCCAAGCCGATGACGATGGCCGTAAGAATCAAGGCCTGCGGCAACGGATCCGTGACCGGCGCCGGAACGTCGCCCACCAAAGGAGCTCCGCCCCGCTTGAGACGTCCGGAGGTCAAAAGCAGGAGATTGACCGCGTGAGAGATGAGCGCCGACCCGAAGACGACTCGAAGGAGCCGCGGCTTGAGCAAGAGGTAAATCCCGGAGCCAAAGAGAACGCCGATTGCGATGATCGCTGCAAGTTCCATGCCGTGTCCTTTCTCCCTGGTTTCACGCCCTTATGACCCGGGCCCGCTTTGACCTGCCCTTCCGGTCGCGACGGTCAGGATCGTCCACTTGGCCACACCCACCACGACCAGATACACGCCGATGTCAAACACAACGGCGGAGGCCAATTCTACCTCTCCGAGAAACGGCAAGAAGGTATGGTGAAAAACGTGGTCCAAAAACGGCCTGCCAAACAGCATCGAAGCGACGCCGGTTCCGACGGCCAGCAGAAGCCCCAGGCCGATGAGGGTCTGCTCCCGCACCGGCACCAGGCTGCTGGCGTAGCGCGCATCGAACGCCAACGCCTGCAGCACCATCGCGGACGCCGTGAGCAAGCCCGCAATAAACCCACCCCCGGGCTCATTATGGCCCCGGATCAGGAGGTAAAACGAAAACAGGGTGAGCAGATACAAGTGAATCCGCACAGACGTCCGCAGGATGAGCGGGTTCACGGCATCTCCCCCTCCCGGGCGTCGCGGGCGGCTGATCGCGGATCGTCGAAGGCGACCGGCGGGTCGTCGACCGGCCGTTCCGCCCGGCCCCGGGTCCGCTGGCGCAAGGTAACGAGGGCGTACACGCTGAGCGCGGCGATGCCGAGCACTGTAATTTCTCCCATCGTATCAACGCCGCGGAAGTCGACGAGGATCACGTTGACGATGTTCGAGCCGCCTCCCAGCGGCTTGCTGTTTTCCACAAAGTACTGGGAGATGCTGGGAAACAACCGGTTAGCGTTGGTCATGAGCGCCAAGAACGCCACGAGCGCCCCCGCCCCGGCCGCCAGGGCGATGTCCGCGGCCTTGCGGCGGGCGGTGTCCTGCTCCTTCGGCAACGGGGGCAAGTACCGAACGGCGAGCAAGATGAGCACAGTGCTGATGGATTCCACCATCAGCTGTGTCAGCGCGAGATCCGGGGCCCGCAGCTGGACGTACAAGAACGAAACCATTAACCCGACGATCGAAAGGGCGACGATCGCGGCCAGCCTGTGCCGGAACGCGGCCACCGCGATGGCCCCCGCGATGATGAGCGCGATGACGACGGCTTCCACGAACGTCATCGGAGCCAAATCCAGTCGGAGATCAAAGGCGGCGCCGCTGGCCGCGGCGGCCAGTCCGATCCCGAGAAATACCACAAGCAGGATGTAGGCGATATAATCCCGGAGCAGCCCGGTCATATGCACCCGCACCATCCAGCGGGAAAGCCGGTCAAGGCCCGCAAGGATGCCGTCGTACACCGCATTGGCGTGAACGCGAGGCCTGACCTGGTCAAAAGCCCGGCGCACCGATTCGAGGTGCCGGTAGCCCCACAGGCCCAGCCCCAGCGCGATCAGGCTCATGGCCAGCGGCATACCGGGTACGGGCACGTTGTGCACATGCCCATGAACCTCCTCGCGCATATGGCCGCTGGCAGCAGCGTTGAAGATCGGGCCCTCGGCGATGTAGGGGTACACACCGAGCAGCACGACAAGCCCTACCAGGAGCACCGGCCCCAAAAGCATCCCCGCCGGCGGGTCGTGGGGATGCTCGGCGTCGCCGTACCGCGGCTTGCCAAAGTTGATCCGGTGGGCGAGGATCAGGCAATAGATGGTCGTCATCGCACTGCCCAGCACCGCCAGGACGGCAAACGCCTGGGTCCAAACGTCAGGACCGAAGGGCGGATGCAGCATCGCTTCAAAAATGAGTTCCTTGCTTACAAACCCGTTCAGGGGCCATACGCCGGCCATGGACAAGGCGGCGATTCCCGTCAGGACGGCGGTGACCGGCATCGCCTTGTAGAGGCCGCCCAGCCGCCTCAGATCCCTCGTGTGGGTTTCATGGTCGATGATGCCCACGAGCATGAACAAGGCGCCCTTGAACGTCGCGTGGTTCAAGATGTGCGCTGCCCCCGCGAGAGCCGCCACTTCCGTCCCTGCGGCGAACATCGGCATGATGAGGCCCAGCTGGCTCACGGTGGAATAGGCCAACAGCGCCTTGAGATCCGTTTGCCGGATGGCAAGGAACGCTCCCAAAAACACCGTGACGGCTCCCACAGCCGAGACGGTGTAGTACCAAAGGGGTGTTCCGCCCAGGAGGGGGGCCATCCTCCCCACCAAAAAGATGCCGGCCTTCACCATCGTGGCCGAGTGGAGATACGCGCTGACCGGCGTCGGGGCTGCCATCGCTCCGGGCAACCAGATGTGGAACGGGGCCTGGGCCGATTTGGTAAAGGCACCGAGAAGCAGCAAAAGCACGATGGGAACGTAAAGCGGCGAGGCGAGGACGGCCTCCCGGTTTTCCATGAGCGCTGACAGCTCAAACGAGCCCCCCACCACATACAACAGGACCGCGGCGGTGAGGATCCCGAACCCGCCCAGCACCGTGATCATCATGGCTTTGAGAGCGCCCCAGCGGGACTCCTCCCGGGTGTGCCAAAAGCCGATCAGCAAAAACGACGCCACGCTGGTGATCTCCCAGAAGATGTAAAGCAGGACGATGTTGTCCGCTGTGACGACGCCCAGCATGGCGCCCATAAAGATGAGAATGTAAAGATAGAACTTGCCCAGGTCTTCCCTGGGCCCCAGGTAATACGTGGAATAGATGACGACCAACGAGCCGATGCCCGTGATGAGCAGGGCGAAAAGAAGGCCGAAGCCGTCCAATGCAAAGGAGAGGTCTACGCCCAAAAGCGGAATCCAGGGAAGCCGGAAGCCGACCGGCTCACTGCCGAGCTCTCCCAGAAAGCCCAAGTAATACACGAAAAGGGAAACCGGCACAACAGCGACGAGAAACCCAACGCGCCGGCCTGCCTTGCGGTAGAGGGCCGGTACCCAAGGCGCCAGGATGAATGGGAGCATCACGCTGGCAAAAAGGCTCGACACCGTCTACATCGCTCACAATGACGATTTGCTACAGCAGCTCCTGATATTGTATCTACCACAGGTGTTCGTTGTCAATTTCGGCGCGTGGGAACAGGGTCCCTACGGGGGACTGGGCTCGCCGGCTGAGCGTGCTAGCCCCCGCCCGTTCAGTTGAAGAACGAATCGACTCTCGATTGGGACTTGACCAGATTACCGAAAACCCTCTATGGATGATATACGGATGCACTTTCGGATGCGTGGTGAATGAGATTGCCGGCGATCAACAAGGTCCTAGTCGCCAACCGCAGCGAGATCGCGATCCGGGTCTTTCGCGCGTGCACCGAGCTTCACAAACAGACGGTCGCCATCTACTCGGAGGAGGACAGCCTCTCCTTGCACCGCTACAAGGCGGACGAGGCTTACCTCGTCGGCAAGGGCAAGGGGCCTGTCGAAGCCTACCTCGACATCGAAGGCATCCTCGAGATCGCGAAACGGACCGGGGCGGACGCGATCCACCCCGGATACGGCTTTCTGGCGGAAAATGCCGAGTTTGCCCGAAGGTGCGAGGAGGAGGGCATCATCTTTATCGGCCCCACCCCCCGGCACCTGAGTCTCTTCGGCGACAAGGTCGCCGCGCGGGCCCTCGCTCAAGAAGCGGGACTGCCCCTCGTTCCGGCGACGCCCGAGCCTGTCCACACCTTGGAGGAGGCCTTGCGCTTTGCCAAGACCCACGGCTACCCGCTCATCGTCAAGGCGGTGGCCGGCGGCGGCGGGCGGGGAATGCGGGTGGTTCGCAATCGCGCGGAGCTGGAAGGCGCTCTTGAGCGGGCCCGCTCCGAAGCGGCGAAGTCTTTCGGCAATCCGGCCGTGTTTCTTGAGCGCTACATCGAACACCCCAAGCATATCGAGGTGCAGATCCTGGCCGACCAGCACGGGAATATGGTGCACCTGTTTGAGCGCGACTGTTCTGTCCAGCGGCGCCACCAGAAGGTGGTCGAGATCGCACCGGCCATCGCGTTGAGCGAGGAGAAGCGGCAGGAGATCTGCGAAGCGGCGCTGCGCTTGATGCGCCGCGCCGGATACGTCAACGCCGCGACGGTGGAGTTTCTTTACGATGCCGGGGGCAATTTCTACTTCCTCGAGGTGAACCCGCGGATCCAGGTGGAGCACACTATCACCGAACTCATCACCGGCATCGACATCGTGCAGGCCCAGATCCGCATCAGTGAGGGGCAGACCCTCGCGGAGATCGGCATCCCGGGCCAGGAAGCCATCACCCGGCGGGGCTATGCCATCCAGTGCCGGATTACGACCGAGGATCCGACCAACAATTTCGTGCCCGACCGCGGCCGGATAACGGCCTACCGGAGCGCGGCCGGCTTCGGCGTGCGGCTTGATACCGGCAACGGCCACACCGGGGCGGTGATCACACCGTATTACGACTCCCTTCTGGTCAAAGTGAGCACGTGGGCGCTGACCTTTGAGAGCGCGGCCTTCAAAATGCTCCGATCCCTGCGGGAGTTCCGCATCCGGGGCATCAAGACCAACATCCCCTTCCTCGAAAACGTCGTGCAGCACCCGACGTTTCTCAAAGGGGAGTGCACGACCACGTTCATCGACACCACCCCCGAGCTCTTTGAGTTTCACAGCCGGCGCGATCGGGGGACCAAGCTTCTCACCTTCATCGCCAACCGGACGGTCAATCTGCCGCCGGAGTTTAAGAAGGTGGACAAAAAGGCTTTCCGCAAGCCGGTCGTTCCCGAAGTCTCGGTCAAGACTCCCTACCCCCCGGGGACCAAGGACATCCTCGACAAGGAGGGCCCCAAGGGCCTGGCCGAATGGGTAAAGGCGCAAAAGCGGGTGCTTTTGACGGACACGACCTTGCGCGACGCGCACCAGTCGCTTCTGGCCACCCGGATGCGCACCTACGACATGCTCCGCATCGCCGAGGCCACGGCCAAACTTGTGCCGCAGCTGTTTTCCCTGGAGACGTGGGGCGGCGCCACCTTTGACACGTGCCTTCGCTTCAACTTTGAATGCCCGTGGGAGCGGCTTGAGCGGCTGCGGGCGCTCATCCCCAACATTTGCTTCCAGATGCTTTTGCGCGCCTCCAATGCCGTCGGGTATGCCAACTACCCCGACAACGTCGTGCGGGAATTTGTGAAAGAGGCGGCGGCGGCGGGCGTCGACATTTTTCGCATCTTTGACAGCCTGAACTGGGCTGAAGGCATGCGCGTCGCCATGGAGGCGGCCTTGGAGGCGGGCAAGGTGGTTGAGGCCGCCATCTGCTACACCGGCGACATTCTCGACGAAAGCCGCACGAAATACAGCCTGAAGTACTACGTCGAGCTGGCCAAGGTGCTCGAGTCGTACGGAGCCCACATCCTGGGCATCAAAGACATGGCCGGCCTGCTCAAACCGTATGCAGCGGAAAAGCTCATCCGCACCCTGAAAGAGGAGATCGGCATCCCGATCCACCTGCACACCCACGACACGAGCGGCAATGGGATCGCCACGCTCATCAAGGCGGTCGAAGCGGGCGTTGACATCGTCGATGCCGCGACGAGTTCCATGTCCGGCCTGACCAGCCAGCCGAGCCTCGGGGCGCTGGTGGCGGCCCTTGAGCGGACGGAGCGGGATACGGGCCTCGATCTCGAGGCGCTCGTGCAGCTTGACGAGTACTGGGAGGTTGTCAGGCAGTACTACGCGCCGTTCGAATCGGGACTTAAGACGGGCACGCCCGAAGTGTACGTCCACGAGATGCCGGGAGGCCAATACTCCAACCTGTGGGAGCAGGCCAAGGCGCTGGGGCTTGAGGACCGCTGGAAGGAGATCAAGCGGGCGTATGTGGCCGCCAACAAGCTGATGGGCGACATCGTCAAGGTGACGCCGTCGTCCAAGGCCGTGGGCGACCTTGCCCTCTTTATGGTCCAAAACAACCTGGATGCAGAGTCGCTGTTGGCTCGGGCGGAAGAACTGGATTTCCCGGAGTCGGTCGTCGCGTTTTTCCAGGGACTCATGGGACAGCCGATGGGGGGATTCCCCAAGGAGCTGCAGCGCAAGGTGCTCAAAGGGCGAGAGCCCATCACCTGCCGCCCGGGCGAGCTGCTGGAGCCGGTGGATTTCGATGCCGTCCGCAAGGATCTGGAGGAGGAGTACGGCAGCGTTATCACGCACCGGGACGTGCTCAGCGCCGTCCTTTACCCGTCCGTCTTCAAAAGCTACATGGAGCACCGCACGGCCTACAGCGACACGTCGGTGATCGACACGCCCACGTTCTTTTACGGGCTGTGGGTGGGCGAGGAAACCCGCATCGAGATAGAGCCCGGAAAGACGCTGGTGATCAAGCTCACGGCCGTCGGCGAGCTCCTCGAGGATGGGACCCGCATCGTCTACTTTGAGCTCAACGGCCAGCCCCGCGAGGTGCGGGTGCCGGATGAGAGCGCCAAGGTCAAAAAGGTGGAACGGCCCAAGGCGGACCGGCGCAACCCGGGTCACATCGGCGCCTCGATGCCGGGCAACGTCGTCAACGTTCTCGTCAAAGAGGGCGAGGCCGTCGCCAAGGGCCAAGTCCTCGTCGTTACCGAAGCGATGAAGGTCGAACAGACGATCCAGGCGCCACGAGCGGGCACCGTGACCGAGGTGCTCGTCAAAGCGGGCGACTCCATCCAGGCGGGCGATCTTTTGCTCGTCGTGGAACCCGGCGAGAGCTGAGCCCACAGCCGGCCGGCTTGTTCAGAATTCAGTATCGACGCGCAGAGTGCGCCCATCGGTGATTCGCCGTTTCCAGGACGCCCTGGATGCAAGCGCGAACGACCTGAAGGTTCGCTTCGCCCACCGGATTCCCTGACGTGGAGCGAGCCTGCTGGAGCGGGGATTCGGGAAAGTGCGTCGGAGGAACAATCGAAGGACGTCGGGGCATCCTCCGGTTTTCGCATTTTACGCCAGCGAGAAGGTTTGGTTCTCCGGAAAACCGGCTACCCATGTTCGACTGCCAGTTGGGGATGCAGGTCATTTGGAGTTTACTCCCGCACCTTGATTGGGTTATCGACCTGTAAGAATTCGCATGCAACGAAAACTCCATTGTGTCTGGCGGTGTGAGGGTAGGGATGCCTTGTACCCGATGCCGCACCGTCCGTCCAGATGTCGCCGCCCTCTTGTTGTAATGGATGGCGCCTTCCTCGATATGCCCTTAGAGCCGGCGGTATAGTGAAGGGCCGCGGAAAGGACGCCAGGCGATTAGTATTCGC
The DNA here is from genome assembly GCA_017656145.1 of Bacillota bacterium. Taxonomy (GTDB): domain Bacteria; phylum Bacillota; class Limnochordia; order Limnochordales; family ZCTH02-B6; genus JACDOI01. Next base: position 29,538 of record JACDOI010000023.1, read on the forward strand.
GTTAGGAAAAACTGCAGAAAAACATTTTCGCGAAATTCATTTGATGTTAGCAGGAATTATAGTGTCTGACATGTAATCAATCATATGGTGTTGAGACGCCGTTCTATTTAGAACAGGATTTTATTATTGTTGCTGTGTATGTCATTGCAGCACCTGTTGAGGTGAGCCATCTTGCCTAGATTTGTGACACTCGGAGAAACGCTTATCCGGCTATCAGTTCCATCCGGATATTCGCTTGAAGCACCGCCTTACTTGAATATCCAGGCGGCAGGAGCTGAGTCCAACGTGGCTATCGGTCTTGCCAGGTTCGGTCATAGCGCGTCCTACCTAAGTGTGCTGCCGGACAATGACTTGGGTCGATTCATAGCCGGAGAACTGCGCCGGCAGGGAGTGGATCTTGACGGTTTGGCGTTTGTGCCTGGTGGCCGGGCAGGTCTTTATTTTCTGGAATTGGGTGTGGCGCCGCGGGTCGGTAAGGTGATTTACGACCGGGCGGGCTCTGCCTTTGCGAATGCAGACCCTGAAACGCTCAAATGGTCGGTAATGGACGGAGCGACGCTGCTACACCTGACGGGCATTACGCTGGCAGTCAACGCCTCGGTAGCACTTCGAGGGTTGGACGAGGCACGCCGTCGCGGGCTCAAGGTTAGTTTTGACCTCAACTACCGCCACAAGTTATGGTCCCCAGAACGGGCGCGCGATGCGTTGGCGGCCGTGCTCGGGCGCGTGGATGTGCTCATCACCACGCTCGAAGACGCCCAGGCAGTCCTTAACGTGGAGGGGACGGCTGAGCAGGTCGCCCACGCACTTTTTGAAACATACGCTCCTGAGGTGGCGGTAGTTACCAACGGCGCTCAGGGTGCGAGTGCTTCTGGGAAGGAGGGGGCATTCAGCGTAGCTGGTTACGAGCTGCATGTTCTGGATCGCATCGGCGCTGGGGATGCGTTTGTCGCAGGATTCCTCAGCGGGTGGTTATCTAAGGGTAGTTCGTACGGTCTCCAACTCGGCCTCGCTATGGCAGCTCTCAAGCACACCTATTACGGGGACGTAGCTTGGGTAAACCGCGAGACCGTACAGGCACTAATAGACCGTCGACACAGCGGATGGCGTTGAGCCGGTGGACTGTGTACGAAGCCACGTTTTGAGAAGACAGTAAAAGGAGGAACGAGCGAGTGCCGCGACTTGCGGGAAAAGTTGCAATCGTTACAGGTAGTGGGATGGGCATTGGCCAGGGAATCGCCCGGGTCTTCGCCCGGGAAGGAGCTCGGGTAGTTGTCGCCGACATCGATGAAGATGCTGCGAACTCGACGGCCGCTGAGCTCTGTTCCGAGGGTGGGACGGCGATAGCCTTTCCTGTGGACGTGGCGGATGAGCGCCAGGTGCAGCGGCTCATCGACTTCACGATTGAGCGTTTTCACCGGCTGGACGTTCTGGTAAACAACGCCGGTGTGGGAGTTTACAAGCCCCTGCTCGAAACTTCCCGGGAGGAGTGGGAGCGAGCGCTGAAGGTCAATCTAACAGGTGTCTTTCTTTGCTCGAAATACGCCCTGCCGCACATGCGCCGTGCAGGAGCGGGCTCGATTGTTAACATTGCCTCCGTTCACTCCGTGCAAAATGTCCCTGGAACCGCGCCGTACGCCGCTTCAAAGGGCGGAGTGGCCGCACTCACCCGTCAGATGGCCCTTGATTATGGTAAGGACGGAATTCGTGTTAATGCCATTTGCCCGGGTTGGATTCTTACCCCCTTGACTGAAGGCATCTTTCGAAATTCCGGTGATTATGAGGGCATGAAGCGAGCCGTGGCCGAGCGCCAGGTAGTGGGCCGTATCGGTCTTCCCGAGGACGTGGGTTACGGCGCCCTCTATTTGGCCAGTGATGAGTCGACTTTTGTCACCGGTATACTGTTGTTCATTGACGGCGGTCTGACTGCTCAACTTGAAACGTGGTGAGGTGGGACTCTGTATGCCCATGACCTACGATGAGAAACGTGCAGGCTGCATCCGGCAGATGCTGGTCAACACTCGGCTGGACGGACTGATTTGCCTATTGCCAGAGAACCTTGTGCTCCTGGCCGGCTATTGGCCGGTTATCGGTCACGCAGCGGTAATATATCCGCGCGAGGGTGACCCGGTAATTGTCGCGCCTGTGCTTGACGAGCGGGCTCTCGAGCGAGCAACAGTGCGGGACGTCCGTACATTTCCGGTGTTCAAATTGGATGCTCCTCCACCGCCTGAGAGCCTCGCTAGGATGGTGGCTGACGTTTTGCAGGAGAAGGGATTGGCCGGGCGTCGCCTGGGGTTTGACGGAACGTTTGGGGACATTTCGCCGACCCAAAAAGTGCTGGAACCTTGGGTTCCCTCAGGCGAGACGTGGGCTTTATTGCGGCGTGCAAGCGGTGGAGCCGAGTGGATTGACATCTCCCCGCATTTGGCCGAACAGCGTATCTGCAAGACGGAATTCGAGATCGAACGCATTCGAATCGCTTGTGAAATTGCTGACTTCGGTCTGCGGGCTTTCCGGGAGGGCGTGGAAGAGGGCAAGCGCGAAACGGACCTCGCCGCTGATATCGAAGCGGCCATTATGCGGGAAGGCACCGGATACAAGGGTACCCTACACGCCCGTGGACAAGCCTTCGTGTTCTCTGGTGTGGAGCGTCTGTACCGCCACGGCTGGGGCGTGGCGCCCAATACCGATCGCAGATTGCAACCGGGCGATTTGGTCATGGTTGAGTTGTCAGTGGTTGCCGATGGGTACTTCGCCGATCTGGCACGCATGCGTGTCGTCGGAAAGGCTACTGAAGCGCAGCGGGAAGCTTATGAGGCATGCGTTGCAGCACAAGAAGCGGCCCTTGCGGTGATACGTCGCGGAGTAGCTGCCGGGGAGGTTGACCGGGCTGCACGAGATGTGTTCAGGCGGCGCGGGTTGGGCCAAGCGTTTGTTCATCTGACCGGTCACGGCGTCGGCTTTCGATACCACGACGGCCCGCCCTTTCTTTTGCCCGGGGTAGAAACGCCCCTTGACATAGGAATGGTACACAGCGTTGAGCCGGGGATCTACACCCCTGACCTGGGCGGACTGCGTCTGGAAGATGATGTCGTCGTCACCGAGACCGGACACGAGGTGCTCTCTAAGGCGCCTCGCGACTTGGAAGGCTGAGTTGCCCGGTCAGACCACAGGCAAGGGGATAGCCGATGGTCGATTGCGTGACAGGCCTGGTTCGCCGCCATCGCCTGGTGGCCATCCTTCGGGGCGTGCCGGCAGACAGGATTGTAGAGATGGGCGAGGCGTTGTTGGAGGGGGGGATTCGCGTTATGGAGGTAGCACTCAGTACTCCGGACGCGCTCGTGGCCCTGGAACGACTCCGTCTCACTATGGAAGATCGTGCAGCGGTCGGTGCAGGGACAGTCGTCGACGCCGAGCAGGGGCGGCGGGCACTGGGAGCAGGTGCACAGTTCTTCGTGACGCCGCACGTGGCGGAGCCTGTGTGCGAACTGGCAGCACGAGAGCGGATCCCAGTGATCGCCGGGGCTCTAACCCCCACCGAGATCGCCCGCGCGGTGGATTTGGGAGCTGCGTTCGTCAAATTGTTCCCGGCTGCTGCAGTTGGCTCCGAATACATTCGTGCTCTGTTGGGTCCGTACCCAAAACTAGAAATTTTGGCGGTGGGAGGAGTGGGGATAACCAACCTCGCTGATTTTCTGCGGGCGGGAGCGGTCGGCGCAGGAATCGGCGGGGCCCTGACTCAAGCCGCAGATGGAGTACTCGATCCGAGCCGTGTCCAATCTGTTGCAACTCGGTTGGTTTCCGTGGTCAAAGAGGAAGTGAAACGCATTGTGTCGAATTCGGATACTAAGACATAATAGAACATTGTTCTAATTAGAACGCAACTTCGCTTCGGTAGGGTCTGGTGGTGTCGATGATATGACAGAAACAAAGATGCCCCTGGTAAACACGCTTATCAACGGGCTCCGCATTCTCGAGACACTGGCGTTTGCCGAGAGACCGAGCCTGGGCGTTACCGAGATAGCAAACCGGCTGCGGCTTCATAAAAGCACGGTCCTTCGGCTTCTAGCCACTCTGGAGCATGAGAGATACGTGGAGCAAGATCCGGAGACCCGCGAGTTTCGCTTGCGTATGAAATTGTTTGAAATCGGAAGCTCTTTGCTGGCCCGCGTCAGTCTGACGAGTGTTGCACGGCCCTTTCTCGAGGAGTTGGGGCGGCTTGCCGGAGAGGTCATCCATCTGGCCATTCTCGATGAAGGTACCGTGATTTATATAGACAAGGTCGAAAGCAAGCACACGATTCAAATGTACTCTCGCATTGGACGGCGTTCGCCCGTTCATTGCACGGGGGTCGGCAAGGCGCTTATTGCCTACCTGTCCGACGAGGAGCTGGACCGGATCATAGAACAGCATGGATTGAAGCGATACACACAAAACACCATTACAGACAAAGAGGCGCTCAAGCGACACCTGGCCCAAATTCGCAGCCAGGAGGTTGCTTTCGATAACGAAGAGCACGAGCCCGGGATTCGCTGTGTGGCTGCGCCGGTGCGAGACTACACGGGTAAGGTGATCGCGTCCATCAGCGTGGCGGGTCCCACTTTGCGCATGACGCCGGAACGTGCCCAAGCGCTGGTCGAGCCTGTTCAGCACGCAGCTCGACGCGTTTCTGAGGAGCTGGGATACCGCGCCCAACTTGTTGCTCGTGCACAAGGGGCACCCATTAAGGAGGGACTTTCTTGATGAAGATTATTCACCCTAAAACGCCCGGTGTTCCGGAGTCGGTTGTTAGTGGATACCGGGAGTTGCTCAAAATTTACAGCCCTTCATGTGTTGTCGCGGACTCTCTGGAGCGCCAAGGGGTCATGCACAGCGCGATCAAGCCTGCTGCTCCCGGACGGTTTGTCGGTCCAGCCGTGACCGTGAAGCTTGACCCGGGCGACCTCGTAGATTGCCTTGAGGCTCTGAAAGTCGCCGGGCCGGGCGATGTGATTGTCGTAGACGCGTGTGGGGAAACTGAGACGTCCGTGTGGGGCGGTTTGATGGCCGGTCTATGCAAACACAAGGGGGTGGTGGGAGCTGTCGTTGACGGTGCGGTGCGGGATATCGACGAAGTCAAGGATCTCGGTTTTCCTCTTTACAGCCGGGCGGTCGTTCCTCGTTCCACGCACTCGCCCTACTCGGGTAGGCTAGACCCCATTGAAGTGAACGGGCCGGTTACATGCGGCGGTGTTATTGTCAACCCCGGCGATGTGGTCCTGTCCGATGAGATCGGTGTTGTGGTCGTGCCGCAAGACAAAGCGGCAGAGGTCCTAGAAAGGGCGCGCGAGCAGGCGCGTAAGGAGGAAGAAACGCGTCAGCGCATTCGGGAGGGGAAGTCGGTAGACGAGTTGCTGGCCGAATTCGGCCGGCTCTAATGTCAGACAAGATTTGTTGAATTAAATCAATTTCCTAAGTAAAGGAGGTCGGTAAATTATGGCTTATGTACGGTTGTTCCCCGGTTTCACGGCGCTGGTGGTCGGTTTGCTGATAAGTGTGGGCGTGGGGGCGTTCGCAGGGATCGCGCATGGTCAGGAGAGGGAGTATGAATTCAAGGGTCAAATCCTGACCGTCCACGAACTCGAAGAGGGAGCCCAGGCTCAATTTGACAACCTGGCGTACACGCCTGGACGCACGCCGCGCGTTGCTTATATGCCGCCTGCCACGGAATTCAACTACTATATGGCAATTGGCGAGGGGATCAAGGCTGTGGCGGCGGAAACCGGGGTCGATACGTTCACGTTGGCCCCGCTGAGCGGTTCGGACATCCTCACCCAGATGGGAATGCTGCAGGATGTCATCAGCCAACAAGTCGACGCGATCATTCTGTCGACTCATGACGAGTTTGCTGCAGCGCCTCTCGTGAGAAGGGCCGTGGACCAGGGAATCGTCGTGGTCATTGTCAACTCCGATATTCCCAATTTCCCCTCCCCGGTCCACGCAGTTGTAGGTTATCATCAGCGGGCCGGAACACGCAAGATCGGCGAGTATGCGCTAAACCTGGTGGGCGATAAACCGATCAAGGTCGGCATCATTGAAGGCCTTCCGGGATACCACTCCACGGAGCGGGTCGGCGGATTCCTCGATGCGATTGCGGGCAGCTCCTTTCAGGTCGTGTCCAGCCTCGACGGGAAATGGAACGTTGAAGGTGGGAACGCGGCAGCCATGGACATGTTGCAGGCTCATCCGGATATAGACCTGATATTCGCGGCCAACGACTACATGATCATGGGTGCTGCCCGCGCCGCCCAGACGCTCGGTAAGCACGGGCTGATCCTGCTCGGCAATGACGGCGACACGGCGGCGCTCGAAGAGATTGCGGCTGGAACCATCACGGCCACCGTCAATACCACTCCGTTCGTCATGGGCCAGATAACCTTGCACGTGGTGCTGGACATCCTGAACGGCAAATTTGCCGGCGGTTATGTGGAGACGCCTACTGTGATCGTGGACCAATCCAACGTCATGGAATACCTGTGCCGGCCTGAAGAGCTTGATCCCAAACCGGCGCAAACCTACGAATGTGGTTGAACGTAATACGAGCGCGGCTATAGTCCCTGGCCCACAACCTAAGTGGGCCAGGGACGACCGCTCCGCCGGGAGGCCTGGTGGTAGTGGCATGGGCGGGTAACACACAGCCCCTTTGGGAATTGCGCAGGGTTTCTAAGCACTTTCCGGGTGTTAAAGCACTAGACGACGTATCCGTGACGATCCGCCCAGGGGAGATCCATGGTCTGGTAGGGGAAAACGGCAGCGGTAAATCCACTCTGATCAAGTGCCTTTCAGGAGTGCACCAGCCAGACGAGGGTATCCTTCTCCATCGGGGCAGGAGCGTTGTGCTGCCCAACCCCCACGCGGCACAGCTGATGGGCGTAGCGACCATCTATCAGGAATTTTCGCTAGTCCCATCTCTTACGGTCGCCGAGAATCTTTACCTTGGGCGTTTGCCGCAGACGAGGGGACGGTTGGTCGATTGGGGTGCGATGCGTGAGGGAGCCCACAGGATCCTGGAAACGCTGGGACTCGAGATCGATCCGAATTCCGTGGTGGGCAATCTCTCCGTTGCTGAACAGCAGCTGGTGGAGATAGCCAAGTCGGTTTCCACTGACGCGACTCTTCTGATCATGGACGAACCGACCACGGCCCTTGGTCTTCCGGAAACGAAACGGCTGCACAAGCTAATACGCACGCTGGCCAGTCATGGGCGTGCCGTGTTGTACGTTTCGCATCGGCTGGACGATGTGTTGGAGGTATCACATCGTATTACCGTTCTCAAGGACGGACGAGTGGTTGCTACCCGGCCAAATTCGGGCATGACCCATCGTGATGTCATACGACTCATGGTGGGCAGCGAGATCGAAGAGTACTACCCCAAAGAACACCATGCCAGTGATACACCCCTCTTGACAGTTCGTGGACTACGTACCGCGGCTGGGGTGACGGACGCCACGTTCACGGTTCACCGAGGCGAGGTCTTGGGCCTGGCAGGAATGCTTGGCTCCGGACGCACCGCGATCGCGCGAGCCATTTTTGGACTGGAGCCTCTCGTGGACGGAGTGATTGAATTCAAAGGACGTCGGCTGCGGTTGCGGTCCCCTAGAGAGGCAATCGCTGCCGGGTTGGGCAGCGGAACCGTACCTCGGTGCTTACCAGGGGCTGCACGGTGAGGTTTCCCTACTGCCTTTCGAGGTGCGCGTCGTCGATGATACGCCAGATGAAGTTTTCATTACCGCGTCGACCCGTTGTTATCGATCGCCGCTGAGGCTGGAGAGGACTATGGGGTTGCGGAAGGAGCGGGCGATCCTCCACATCAAGGAACGGTTGATCAACGAGGCGCCCCGAGAATTCGCCGTCATGTGGGGCCATCATCCCGCAATCGGCGAGCCGTTCCTGGACGATTCGTGCATCGTTCAAACAACCGCTGGACGAGTGAAAGTCATGGAGTTTCACCGCAACGGATTGTGGGAGCGCGGTGAGTTCGAGTTTCCCCTTGTTCCCAATCGCCGAACGGGACAGTTGGAGGATATTACCCGGATCCGGCCGCGCGAGACGGGTTCCGTGGATGTCGTTTCATTCTGGGATTTGAAAGAAGGCTGGTACGGTCTGACAAACCAGCGTCGTCGGGTTGGATTCGGCATGGCATGGGATAAGCGACTGTTCCAGTGCCTATGGATGTGGCAAGTTTACGGAGGACACGACGATTATCCCTGGTACGGGCGGACGTATAATGTGGCGTTAGAACCTTTCACGAGTTGGCCGCCCGCGGGCGTCGCGAATGCGGTGAATAACGGCACGGCCTTGGTCCTGAAACCGAATGAGGTAGTCGAAACCGACCTTGTCGCAGTGGCCTACGAGGCCGAGGGTATTCAGGGCATCGAACGAGACGGTACGGTGAGGCTGGCTTGATCGGAACGCTGCGAAAGCCCGTGGATTGTCGATATATCGTGATTCAGCTGATTCGGGGCGTAGAAAGAGATGGCGTATCCACCTGCTTAAGAGAAAAATAAGTCCCCAACGAGATAGAACGAGCGTATCAACGACGTAGTACCGCATGGCGAGGGCAGGAGCCGATCGCCCCACTAGTCGCGGCTGGGAGCAACTGGCCTGCGAAGCGGCACGTGGTATGCCGGTGCCAGCGTTGGAGGCAACGCTAACCGAGCTCTTGGGGGGGCGGCCGGCATGCATAAGAAGGCAATGACAGCGTGGTGGCTAACGCGACGGTTACCATGGGAATAGCTGGGTGAATCGGCGCCACCCTCGTCCGGTTTTTCGCGTTCCGAAACGCACAGCGGAAACCGGAGCGCGCCGTCCGGGCGAGACGGACATGGTCAGCCGGCGGGTTTGGCGCGAACGGATGTGCTGGAACTTGTTGGACGGGTTCAGTTTGATTCGGCGGTTCGTCTCCTACCATTACGAGCAAGGGTTTTCCGTTGCCGGGCCGAAGATGGAACTTTATGTTGCAAACTACGGCCTCCGGTTTACGACGGCGTGTGCACCGCAAGGTGTTCGCCCGCACCAGCGGGCTAATCGGCGGTTGCATGTTGCTTGGTCTCGGCATCGTCCTGACGGTGCAGGTTGGTTTCGGTGCCGCGCCGTGGGATGTATTTCATCTTTCCGTGGCCCATCGAACGGGCCTCTCCCTGGGTCAAGCGAGCATTGCAACGAGCCTGGCGATCATAAGCGTCACCTTGTTGCTCGGGGGCGCCTGGGCCGTGCGCTGGGGAACGCTGGTCAACACGGTCCTTGTCGGGCTCGCCATCGACTTCTTCGTGAGGCTTGGCATCGGTGAGGTCCGCCCCCTCGCGTTGAGGCTGCTGCTTCTCGCGTTGGGCGTATTCTTGATCGCCTGCGGGACGGTTGTCTACACCCGCGCCGGGCTGGGGGCTGGAGCGCGGGACGGCCTCATTCTCGTTCTCAGCCAGCGACTGCCTCTGACGGTCGGGCGCGTGCGGCTCGCCCTCGAACTGTGCGTCGCCCTGATCGGGTGGGCTCTGGGAGGACCGGTGGGCATCGGCACGGCCGCCGTCGCCCTGGGGACGGGTCCTACCGCCGACTGGCTGTTCAAGCTGATGGGGCGGGGGGCATTACCCGATACGGTGCGAATCCCGGAAAAGTCGTCGCGGGGCGGAGCTGGATAGGACAATTGCCGCCATTTATTTGACCCCTCATAGGTAGAGCCGAAACCCGCTTGACGATGTCGCTCCACGCAGGTGTCTCTGGTTTCAATCCCTCATAGGTAGAGCCGAAACGGTGTGCGGGAGGTAGTCGTGACTCATGCGCACTGAGTTTCAATCCCTCATAGGTAGAGCCGAAACCACGGAGGCGATATGGTGAGGCTGCATAACCGTCAGGTGTTTCAATCCCTCATAGGTAGAGCCGAAACGTTCGTCGTCCCCTCCTCCACCGCCACCGCGCCACGTTTCAATCCCTCATAGGTAGAGCCGAAACAGCGCCCGCTCGGCCAGTTCGTTGTCGATGCGCTGGGTTTCAATCCCTCATAGGTAGAGCCG
>JACDOI010000024.1 GCA_017656145.1 Bacillota bacterium
GTCTGTCAATTTCCCTGTTCTTCCCAGGGTCTGCCCCAGAACTATTGACTCATACGTATCGCCGGGCTAAACTGGACAAAGTGCGACGGCGGGCGCTGTGCGCGCGGCGAGCCTGGCGCCGGAGTTCATGGTATACTGGTGGGCGGAGGCGAACACGTATGGCCAAGCCCAGCCCCACAAGCGCATCCCCAGACCGCGTGCGCGCCATCCTCGAGCGGCTGGCGGAGATGTACCCCGGCGCCCGGTGCGAACTGAACTATTCGACGCCGTTCGAACTTTTGGTGGCGTGCATTCTTTCTGCTCAATGTACCGACCGGCGGGTCAACATCGTCACCGCTCGCCTGTTTCCCCGCTACAACAGTCCGGAGCACTTTGCAGCCCTCGCTCCCGAACAGCTGGCCGAGAAAATCCGGGACTGCGGCCTGTATCGCAACAAGGCCCGGCACATCGTGGAGCTTTCCCGGAGGCTGCTGGAGGATTACGACGGCAAGGTGCCCACGAGCCGGGAAGAGCTGATGAAACTGCCGGGCGTCGGCCGCAAGACCGCCAACGTCGTGCTGAGCAACGCGTTCGGCGTTCCCGCCATCGCGGTGGACACGCACGTGTTCCGGGTAGCCAACCGTATCGGCCTGGCTGAGGCTTCCGATCCCTTGTCCACCGAACTCCAGCTCATGGATGCCATTCCGAAGGAGCTCTGGAGCCAAGCCCACCACTGGCTCATCCACCACGGGCGGGCGCTGTGCTCCGCTCGCCGGCCCCAATGTACGGCGTGTCCCATCCGCCCCTACTGCCGCTTTGCCAATTCCCAATCCGCGTGACAGCGGGCCAGGCTCCCGCCGGGAGCCCGGTTGCTCGCCAGCCCGCGCGCGATTTGTCGTCGATTTGTCGCGTCCAGCGCGCCGGAAGGATCCGACTCAGCGTCCTCCGAACTGGGTGAACGAATCACAGGCTGTCCCCAGAATGTACAAAATCTGTCCACAGTTTGTCCACAGGCTGTGGATAACGGGCGACCTACGGAGGCATCCGGCCGGTGCAAATCGAGATTCGCGGGGTAGAACGGTTGAGCTTTCGGGAACGGCAGGTCGTGGCCTTGAAGGAGCTGGGACACAGCAACCAGTCGGTGGCCCGGCGGCTGGGTGTGTCGCCGGCAACCGTTGCCACACTGTACAACCGGGCCAAGGCCAAGGGCTTTCAAGTCGTGCTGGTGCTCAGCGGGGACCCGCTGAACCTGTTTGCAGGAGATGACGAACCGGCCGAACCAAGCGAGCCGGACGGCGCGTAAAGGCAAGACCGCAAACAAAGGCGAGTGCCAGCAAGCAGGCAGCGGAGGTCACACGACCTCCGCTCCTTTCTGCCGCATTTCCTCGACGGCTTGCGCCTCATCATCCGGCCGCACGTTGACGGCCCGGGCCCCGTCGCGGATCAAGACAGCCGCAAACCCATGGCGCAGGGCATCGAGGACGGTAGCCCGTACGCAATAATCGGTAGCTAATCCGCCGACGTAGACCTTCCTCACCCCGCGGGCTTTGAGCCAAGAGGCTAGATCCGCATCCTCCCGGATCCCCTCGCCCTCCGCCAGGCGTCCCTCGAATCCGCTGTAACCTTCCTGATCCGGGCGAAACGCCTTGCGAAACGCCGGGCCTTCAACTTTTAGGGCCGGATGAAACTCTGCGCCGCTTGTCCCTTGTACGCAGTGGGGCGGCCACGGACCGCCCCGGGCCTCAAACGAGCAGTGGTCTTCCGGGTGCCAGTCCTGGGTGTAGACAACCGGCAGGCCCGCCTCGCGGAACCGCTCGATCCATCGGTTCAACACGGGCACCACCTGATCCCCGTCCCGCACCGCCAAAGCGCCTCCGGGACAAAAATCGTTCTGAACGTCGACGATGATAAGGGCTGCTCCGGCTTCGGGAACGCGGACGTCCATCCCGTCACCCTCCCAGGCTCCGTCATCACCTCCAACCTACCACCCAGGCACCAGGATTGGCAAGGGCCCAGCGCAGCACTATGCCCGCGCGAGGGACCCGGGCGCCAGGCGCAACAGAAGTTTCATAAACAGCCGCATTCCGCCCAAGGAGTACACATACCGCCACGAGTTGACATCCTTCAGCACCGCGGGCAGGCGCCCGGCAAGCTTGAGATCGCCGATCCGGGCGATTCCCATGTCCCGCCCTACGGTGGCCACGACACCGAGACTTGCTCCCGAGTAGGACCGCAGCGGCCGTCCGGACGCGGAGGCCCAGATGTTATATGCCGCAAGCCGGCCCTGGCCGACCGCATGCTGCGCGGTGGGAGCCACCGGCTGTCCTGTCCTGGGATTGATCGCCAGCGCCGCGTCGCCGACAATGTATACATCCGGGCTGTCCACGGACTGCAAATACTCGTTGACCACCGCCCGCCCCCGGGCCCGCGCGGTGAAGCACCGTTCCACCAGCCGGTTTGCCCGCACTCCCCCCGTCCAGATGACGGTCCGGGCCTCGATCCTCTGCCGTCCTGCAACACCACGGCCCCCCGTTCCACCGCGGCGATGGGAACGCCCATCATGAGGCTGACACCTTTGCGCACCAATGTGTCCACAGCCGCCTCAACCAGCGGATCGTCAAATCCCGGCAAAATGTCGGGCGCGGCCTCCACGGTGATGATGCGAACCTCCCGGGCCGGTGCGCCGGTCCGGCGGGCCAGCCCCCGCACCCGGTCCGCGAGCTCGCCTGCGAACTCGACGCCGGTGAAACCGCCGCCGGCTACGACGACGGTCAAGTACGGGCGGCGATCCCGGACCGACGGTAGCCCGGCGGCCTCCCGAAACATGGATGCGATGTGGCGGCGGATGACCCCGGCGCTGTTGAGGCTCCGGATGGTCAGACTGTGCTCGGCCATTCCCGGGATGGAAAAATACTCGGGCTCGCTTCCCAAGGCCACCACCAATCGGTCATACCGGAAGACCCGCTCGCGGTCCAAGACGAACTGGTGGGCGGTCCAGCGGATGTCGGTGACCGTACCGCGGATCAGCTCAACGCCGGTGCCGGCGAAGATGTCCCGCAACGGGATGGCGAGCGCCCGGCCGGTGACCGAGCCGGCGGCCGGCCGGTGGAGCTCGGTGACCAGTTGGTGGTACCCATCCTGGTTGATGAGGCTGATACGGACATCCCTGCGCCCGCGAAACCGCCGAGCGAGGTCGAGAGCGGCCCGCACGCCCGCGTACCCGGCACCGAGAACCCGGATCTTCACGCCAACACCCCCGCACGGGTATTGTGGCCTGCCGGGCTTGCGGTTAGGCGCGCCCGAACGTTCTCACGCCCTGCGCCCCCAATCCGCCTGCGCCGGGCAACGGAGAAGGGCCGCTTGCTCCCGTTGCCCGGGGATTGCAGGCACCCTCATGCAGAGCGATGAAGTGGTCCACCAGCACCGGGTCCAGAGCTCTCCCTCGCTGCCGGACGAGATTCTCCATCGCGTGCCGGTGGCCCCATTCGACGGCATCGTGCACGTACGTGCTGGCGACGGCGATGATCCGGGCCAAATGCGGGATATCCTCGCCCGCCAGCCCGTCCGGATAACCCCGGCCGTCGTATCGCTCGTGATGATGTCTGATCGCGTCCCGGCACGCGGCAGGCACCGGGAACAGGCTGACGATCTGCTCCCCGAATGTCGGATGGGCTCGCACCCGATCCTGGGCGGCCCGGCTCAACGGCCGGCTCCCATCCATGATCTCGGGTTCTAGGGAAGCGAGTCCGACGTCTTGAAGTTTGGCCGCGTGGGCCAGCGCTTCCCGTTCCTCCTGGTCCAACCCGTAGGCCTCACCCAACAGCAGCGCGTACCAAGCGGCAAGCTCCGCCCGAAAACGCAGCTCAGGATAGAGGCTTTCGATGGAGTCCAACAGGTCGAGCAAGGTCGCCAAATAGCGCAATCGCTCGTTGCACTCGGGATGAATCCCAGCCCCAGAGACGAACACCTCCTGTGGCCCGGACCGCTGCTCCAGTAGAGCGTCGAGCTGCCGGTTCACCCGCGACCACTCCCGCCACATGGACGCCTGGGCAAAATAGGCGCTGGCCCTCTGAAGATCGATCAGCGCCGAGTGCCGGTCGCCGACCGCGAGCGCAATGGCCCCGAAAAGCTCGCTGAGCCTGGCCGCCTCCATCTTGTGAACAGACAAGACGTTGGACCAAAGCAGCCGCAACGCTTCGCTGCCGCAGGCCGCCGCTTTGTTCACATCGCCGGCAACAAACCACAACCGACCCAATTCTGTATATGTGCACCCCAGGTCCGTTTCTCTCCCTGCGCTTTGCAGGACGTCCCGAGCGTTTTCCAGATACTGCCGGGCAGTTTCGAAGTTTCCGCGCTCAATCTCGACCGATCCGAGATTGGACAGGAGATGCGCCGCTCGAACCCGGTCGCCGGTTTCCTCGAACAGCCGCAGCGCCTGGCGGGCCGTGGCCTCGGCCTCTTCCCAACTTCCAAGGGCTACGAGAATAGAGGAGGCAGACTGCTGAACGCGGGCGACCAATTCCGGATGTACTTGGTCGCAACATCGCTGAGCGGCGAACACATATTGCTTCGCATCCGCCAACCGCCCGCGCCGGAATGCGACGAGGGCCCGGTTCGTCATCACCTGGACCCAGTCGACCGGTGTTGCCCCGGGGTCGGATTCGATGAGCCGGGACGCGCTCAGCCACATGGCCTCGGCCTGTTCGAGGCGGCCCAGCGCAAACTCAACGCACCCCAGCGCATTCAGGCTCCGGGCCTCCTGGAGCCGGCTCCCGGTGCGCCGGGCTTCTGCTCGCCATTGCGACCAGGACTCTTCCGCCATGAACAAGAGGCCCCGTTGCCACGCCCACATTCCCCGCTGTTGCAGCAGCTCCCATCCGGCGTCCATAGCCGCCCCCCTGCTTGGACCGGTAAAGCGGCGGGCTGGTCAGCAAAAAGAAGCGCCCGACAAAGCTGCCTGAGGCCCCGAAGTCACATTCCTCCCTGGCCGCCGAGATGTTCTTCCAGCGGGATGCCGAACCGGACCGCGGTTCCGCGGCCCGGAGCGGTGTCCACCTGCAGCCACCCGCCGAGCAGGCTCAATCGTTCCCGCATTGCCCGCAACCCAAACCGGCGGCCGGCCCGCTGGACCTCCTGACATTCGAAACCCCGGCCGTCGTCTCGGACCTCGACCCGCAGCTCAGCATCGCTGGTCTCGATCCGCACGCTTGCCTGGCTGGCGCCGGAGTGCTTGGCGACATTGTTCAAGCACTCCTGCACGCTGCGATAGACGGCCAATTTCACATCCGAATCGACGGGCACCGGCGAGGGCGGGAAGTGGAGCCGAACCGCGATCCCTGTCCGGTCCCCGAATTCCACGGCGCACCGCCGCAACGCTTCCTCTAAGCCGCTCTCCTCCACGACCAGCGGCCGCAAGTCGGCGATAATCTGGCGGATGTCCCGCAGGCTGGCCCTGAGCAGTTCCTTCACGCGCCGGAGTTCATCCCGTACCCGGTCCGGATCGGTAGCCAGCAGCCGTTCGCACACTTCGACCCGCAGGACCAGGTTGGTCAGCGTTTGCGCGGCGCCGTCGTGCAACTCCCGCGCGATGCGCCGGCGCTCGAATTCTTGCGCCTGCAGCACCGCTTTTCCGTCCGCCAATGACCGGGTTCCCTTCGGGGCATCCATCGCGCGGTATCGTTCGATAGCCGCAGGGAAACCCCTTCCGGGCGAGGTTCTCCTCACGGGCCTGTCTGGGGCCCCACCCATTCTTCGCCGTCCTCCCAGCGCTCTTTCTTCCAAATGGGGACGATTTCTTTCAGCCGGTCAATGGCGTAGCGGCCCGCAGCGAACGCCTCAGACCGGTGAGGGGCCGCAGCAGCCACCATGACGCTGGCCTCGCCCGTTGCCAGCCGACCGATTCGGTGGCTGATGGCCAGGCGGACCCCAGGCCACCGCTCGGCGACCTCATTCCCGATGCGAGCCATCTCCTTCAGCGCCATGTCCCGGTAAGCCTCGTACTCAAGGTGCACCGTACGACGCCCCCCGGTGAACTCCCGCACGATCCCGGCGAACAGCGTGACGGCTCCGGCCTCCGGATGGCGCACCCGATCGATGAGCCGGTCCGCCGACAGCGGCTCTTCGGTGATTTCCCACATGCACCCGACCGGGGCGCCGTTGCCGCCTGATACCGGGGGCAGAAAAGCCACCTCGTCCCCGGACTGCAAACGGGCTTGCCACGCGGCGTACTCTTGATTGAGCGCCGGCAGCACCCGGTTGCGGAACACCTCCAGTTGCGGGAACCGGCGGACCATCTCCTGCCACGCATCGGCCACCGTAGCGCCCTCGGGCAGCTCCAGCGCCATCGTACGGAAGCCGAGCGCTTCGGCCACCGCCGCAAAGGTTCGAACGGTCACCTCCACGTTCACCGCCTCCCCGTGCTTCGCGGTCGGGACCCGCAAGCCCCCTTCCGAATCTCCAGGCGCCCGGGAAATCGGATCAAAGCCGTGGTTCACCGGCCGGCCGCGTTCTTCACCCTCTATGGCCAAAAACGGCTTACCGCAATACGGGCATTCCCAACGCTGGGTCTCAGCTATAGAGGAATAGCTCGGCTTGCAGCAATAGGGGCAGATCTTCTTGTGCATGAAACTCGCCCCCCGCGAGGCGTCCCGTTCACTTGCTTTGGACCGTTGCCCTCCCTTCGACGGCACCGGCACCATCTCCTTGGCGCCCGGCCCGGCGCAAGGCTGGCACTAGTGCCGTTCAAGCGGGAACCCGGCTGCTTGCCGGTCGAGACGGATCCCCATCCGCACGTCCCACAAACGGGGAGCGCATCTGTGTTTGTGAGGCGCAACGGGGCGATCCGGAGAGGCCCTCGGAGAGCCGGTTTCCGGAGGATGGCTCCGGTTTCGATCAGGGGGAGGCGGGCGACGCGGCGGCAGGCACCAACTCAAACGTCTCGGGAGGGCGGAGAATGGCCATGTCCGAAATGGGCCAGTAGCGCCAGATCGCCCTCCCGACCAGGTTCTCCCGGGGTACGAATCCAACCCGCCGGTCCCGGCTGTCCTCGCTGTTGTTGCGATTGTCCCCTAGAACAAAGTACCTGCCCGGGGGCACCACAACCGGCCCGAACGAGCCAAACATGGGCCCAGCCAGGTACGGCTCTTCCAGGGCGACGCCGTTCACGAACACTCGCCCCCGGGAAATCCGGATCTCGTCTCCGGGAAGCCCGATGATGCGCTTGATGAAATGCTCCCGCGGGTTGGCGGGATACCGGAAGACGACGACGTCTCCTCGCTGGGGCTCCCGAAACCGGTACGTCAGCCGGTCGACCAGGAGCCGTTGTCCATCCTCCAGCGTCGGCATCATCGACGGCCCCTCGACCGTAAATGCCCTGGCCACGAAGGTCATGATGAACACGGCGAGTACCGCCGCGCCGACCAAGGTTTCGACGTACTCGCGCAACGGCGACTTGCGGGGACGGGTCTCGGGGACGGACCGCAACCTGCGCCCACCTCCGCGTTTGAAACCAATGCTAAGAATACGGAGTGCCATACTTCACGCGACTTCGGTTGCGGGCCGCAAAAATCCTCCTCTGCTCCCTGTGGATCTTTGCCCCAACCCGGTGCCGGAGGATGACTCGCCGGATCACCCCCACGCCGGCCGCCGGTCAAAACTCCCACAGGCAGCGATTGACCACTTCCCGATACAGAGCTACCCGCCGGGAGAAGGCCGCTTCGTCCCGGCGCGCCAGGGCCTGGTCGATCTCTTCGTGCAGGACGATGGCCAGCAAGGCCAAATCGATCTGCTCCCGGATGATCTCATCCAGTAGTTGATCAACGCTCTCCTTGGCTTCGGACTGCGGCGCCAAAGCCGGGTTGGGCTCCACCACCGCCCGGTACCACGCCGGCGGCTCCCCCGCAAAGCAAAACATCACGTAGAGGCGGCTGCGGAACTCCCTCAGCGCTTGCAACGCCTCCAGAGGATCATGCAAACGCAAGGAGCTGCTGCGGTGGACCTGTCGCACCAATCGACCGTTGACGATAGAGACCTCCTCCCGCTGGCACGCCCCCAATTCGAGTTCGAAGCCGACCCGGTCGCTGCCCTGCTCCGACACGACCATGGTGTTGGCCAGGAACTCCCGGTTGGCTACGAACGTGATGCGGTTCACGAACTCGGGATCGTCCAGGAGCGCCTGAAGAATCACTTTGCTCACCGGAACTTTCAGCGGCAGCCGAGCGAAACGAGCTATGGCCTCCATCTTGGACGTCACGGCCATCACCCCGGCTAGCTGTGGATCCTCGTCCCGCAACCTGCGGTTCGACACCATCATATGCAGGCCGTTTTGGACGTCATGAGGGTCTCACGATCCCCTCCACGAGAGGTGGTGCTATATATTCGGTCATAGCTCCACTATTCCTCCCGTCAATGACAACACGCAAAATTTCCCACTCCTGGATCTCGCTTGTCAGTAGAAAAACCCGGGCGGCCCGGCAAAACCGTGCGGACCAGGGCAGGAAACCCGCTCCATGGGACGAAGTGCTACCCGCGTATGGGGTTGAAACGGTCGGGGAGGCGCGGCGCGGGCTGCGCCGCAAGGAGGCACCCGGCGGTTGATGTTTCGTTGGCTGTCCATGATCGATAAGCTCTGGCCCTGGGCGACGTTGCTGGCGGTGCTCGGTGCCACGCTGCCGGCCGCGGCGGGCGACGAGCCGTTGCTGCCACCGTTGACCTTGGAAGATGTCGCGGCGCGGGTGGAAGCGGCCTGGAACGAGATCGACGATCTCGACGTCATCGTGGAATTGGAGCAGTACAACCCGACCGACGGCGCCGTCACTTCCGGCCGGGGCCGGCTCAGGGCCCTTGTTCCCGACTTGTTCCGGTTTGACTGGCTGTTGCCCGACATGATGGCTGGGTCGATCCTGCTCATCGACCGGGCCCGGAACGAAGCGCGGCAGTATAACCCCGTCCGGGAGGAAATCATCGTTCAGCAGTGGGACCAGCTCGCCCAGGAACAAAACCTCGGCCAAGACGTGGACCGCTGGCTCACGTTGCCCGACGCCGGCGACTACGCGCTGGAGCTGGGGAAACCAGCAGTCGAGGGCCATCGGGCGTACTACACGGTCCTGGCCCGCCCTCACGGGGACCCCGGGCAACTGTATGAATTTCTCGTCGATCCCGAGACTTGGCTTGTGCAAGAGTTCCGCTACTACGATCCAAGCGGCCGCCTGCTTTTGCGGGGCCGGCTGGCTGACGTCACCATCAACCACGGCGTTTCCGAGGAACGGCTCCGGCGGTTGCCGCCAGCGGCCGTCCGGCACCGGTGATCGGCCGGTCCGCCCGCTGCCTAAGGAGAAGCACCCGTGAGGTTGTCTGAATGGGCCGTCCGGCATCCGGTCACGGTCAGCATGTTTGCCATCGGCGCCGTTTTGCTCGGCGTCGCGGCCTGGCAAAACCTAAATCTGGAACTGTACCCCGACCTGCAACTTCCTTATGTCACCGTGGCCACCGTTTATCCGGGCGCCGATCCGGCGACCGTTGAGGAAGAAATCACCGGTCCCATCGAAGGCCTCCTGACGACGACCCCGGGCCTGCGGCGCATCGAGTCGCTCAGCATGGAGAACTTGTCGCTGGTGTTTGGCGAGTTCCGGTGGGGTACCCCGCTTGGCGACACCATCGAGGAAATCCGGACCAAACTGGCGGCCCTGGCCCTCACGCTTCCTGCGGAGGCGCAGGCGCCGGTGGTGATGCGGCTTGATCCGAACCACTTTCCTTCCCTCCTCATAGGCGTCGCAAGTCCCCAGGGACCGGAGGCGGCCACCGAGGCGGCTTTGCAGATCATACGGCCGCGCCTGGCCCGGATCACCGGCGTGGCCCAGGTAACCGTTCTCGGCGGCGTCGAGCGGGAGATCCAGGTTCGGTATGACAGCGAAAAGCTCCAGCAGCACGGGTTGACCCCGGCCCGGCTCGAGCAGCTTTTGGCCTTGCAAAACGCCACGATCCCAGCAGGGACCCTCGAAGACGGGGGCACCCGCTATCAGCTGCGGGTGGGCAACCACTTCTCCGGAGCGCAGCAAATCCGGGATCTGGTCATCGGCGAAAACCGGTTGCCGGTTCAGGGCCTGGCGGCCCTTTGGCCCCCGTTGCTTCACGTCAAAGATGTGGCCGAGGTGGTGGACACCCTCCGGCCTCCGACCGGGTACGCCCGCATTGACGGCCAGCCCGCGGTGTTGTTGCAGGTTCTAAAGCAATCGGACGCGAACACCGTGGCGGTGGCCGACGCGGTGCGCCAGGCGCTCGGCGAACTGGAAGCGGAACTTGCAGACGTGAGCCTCACGGTCATCATGGATCAATCGAAAACCGTCCGCCTTCACCTCTCCAACCTGGCGACCACGGGCCTTTACGGGTGCCTGGTGGCGGTATTCGTGCTCTTGGCGTTTCTCCGCCACTGGAAAAGCAGCTTCGTCGTAGCCCTTTCCCTACCCTTGTCGGTTTTGGCGGCGGTCATCGTCCTCTACCTCCTCGGACTCGATCTGAACCTCATGACCATCGGCGGTCTTGCCATGGGAATCGGAATGGTCGTCGACAACGCGATCATCGTCCTCGAAAGCATCGCCCGGCACCGGAGCCTGGGCAAATCTTCGGTCGACGCGGCCATTGACGGCAGCCAGGAAGTGATCGGTGCGGCCGCGGGCGCCACCTTGACCACTGTAGCGGTCTTTTTGCCCCTCTTGTTTCTCGATGGATTCGCGGGGCGACTGCTCAAGGACTTGGGCTTGACGGTGTCGCTCTCTTTGGTCGCGTCGCTGGCCGTCGCGGCGACCGTCATTCCGGCCGCGGCAGCTCGGCTGGTCGGCGCCGGGAACGTTGCGGCAGGGGATTCTTGGGACCGGGGAGTGCTTGCCCGCTCCTACGTCCGGTTTCTTGAGAAGGCGGTTTCTCGACCCGGAACCGTGCTGGTTGTTGCCGCACTCGCGGTGATCGCCACCGCGTCCCTGGTGCCCGGTCTTGGCATCGAGTTCCTGCCCCGGATGCACACGCGAACGCTGCATGTGACGCTGGAGATGCCTTCGGGCACGCCGTTGTCCGAAACCGACGCGGCGGCCCGGGAGGCGGAACGCCGTCTGTTGCTTGTGCCCGAAGTTCGCTCGGTAGCCGCGCAAGTGGGCGAGCAGCGCCAGGAAGATCTCATCTCGCTTTTGGGCGAGTATCGGCCCAACACCGCGCAGTTGACGCTGTTCCTCGCGCCGCCGTCTGAGCAGCGGGATATGGCGGCCATCGTCGCTGACATCCGCAATGCCCTCGCGGATTTGCCCGCAGCCCGCATCTCGGTCCGGGAGGAATGGAGTTCCACCAGCAGTGTCCTCTCCAACGAGATCGTGCTCCAGGTTCAGGGGCCCGACCTCGAAACCTTGCACCGGCTGGCCGAGGAGCTGGCCCGCCGCCTGCGGCAAAGCGACGCGGTGGCCGATGCCTACGTCCCCTTAGGCCAGCCCGAGCCCGAGCTGTACCTGGCGGTCAACCAGTCCCGGGCTCTGATCGGGGGGATGACGACGGCCCAGGTGAGCCTGGCCGTCCGCAACGTCCTGTCAGGCGTCGAAGTAACCCAGGTGCGGGAAAACGGGCGGGTCATCCCGGTCGTTTTGCGTCCCAAACCCGAGGAGATCACAGACCTGGACGGACTGCTCAACCACCGGATCTCTTCGCCTGTGGTCGTAGACGCAAGCGATGCCACCGCGATCCGGCTGGCCAATGTGGTGGAGGTGGTGGAAACCACCGGCCAGCAGGCCATTCGCCGCATCGACGGCGTCCGGGCGGTGGAAGTGCGCGTCCAGCCGGCCGGGTCCGACATGCGCCGGGTCAATCAGGCGGTGGACGCGGCCGTGTCGAGCCTTGAGGTGCCGCCGGGCTTTGAGATACGCACCGCAGGCATGCGCCAGCTCATCGCTGAGTCGACCAGCGACTTGTTGAGGGCCTTGGCGTGGGCCTTGACGCTGGTGTTCATGGTGATGGCGGCCAAGTTCGAATCGTGGCGTCATCCCTTGATCATCATTGTCACCGTCCCCCTCGCGGGCATGGGCGCGGTCTGGGCCCTTCGCCTCACCGGCCAAAACCTAGGCGTCGCGTCGCTCTTGGGCCTCATGGTGCTGGGCGGTATTGCGGTCAACAACGGCATCGTTCTGGTGGACCGGATCAACCAGCTCCGCCGGGACGGCGTCCCCCTCCTAGCCGCGGCCGTGGATGCCTCCGTAACCCGCTTGCGGCCGGTGCTCATGACCGCGGGCACCACGGTGGCAGGCTTGCTGCCGCTCGCGCTGAGGCGGGGCGAAGGCACCGAGTTCCAGGTTCCCGTCGCCATCACGGCCATCGGGGGTCTCATCGCTTCGACGCTGCTCACCCTCTTGGTGGTGCCGGCCATGTACGTGCTGATGGAGGGACGCCGGCCCCATCGCCCGGACCTCCGGGGACAGCTCGGCGCGCGGGTCGGGGCAGCCCTCGTGGCGCTGGGTGTGAGCTGGCTTTTCCCTGCCGGGACCGCGGCCCAATCCGGCGGGGAGGGAATCCAATTGCTGGCCGGCGTAGGCTACGCCGGCGGCATCCCTCAGCCGGTGTACGTCATCGGCGCCGGGTGGGACGGCCGGATCAAAGATGTGGAGTGGAAACTGGCCGCCGCGGTCGGCATCGGGCCGGACGGCCGGGCGCCCTTGCTCGCGGCCGGCGCCTCCGCCCGATGGTTTCAACCGGTGTCCTTCTTCGGCTATTATGAGCTGGCCGGCAAACTGGACTGGCGCCAGACGGGCAGCGGGCCCATGGTGCCGGCGATCTCGGTGACGGGGCGCGGGGTGCTCGGCAACGTCACCGGGGCGGTCGAATTCGACACGCTCGCGCCGGGTTTTCCGTCCGTCCCCTGGGACGATCCGCTACGCGCGGAACTGTCCCGTGGGGGAACGGGCGGCTCCCGGTTTTGGGCCGAAATCCGGGAACAACCCAACCGGGAACTCATCCTCATCCGGGAATTCGAATGGTCTGACCGGCCCGGGCCGGCTGGCGCCACCGGCGTCCTGTTTGCGGGCGGCGCCGAAGTGCGGGCGGGAGACGGATGGCTGCTCAGCAAGGCCGGGGCCGCGGTGATGCGGGGCGAAGTGCGGGCCGTGTTCGGCACTGCGTACCGCTTCCGGCCAGGGCCGTACTCCCAATTGTCGATGACCGTTGCGTCGGTCGCGGGCCCGGGATTTGAGCCCCGCATGGCGCTCGACTATGAGCTGCTCAATGATGACCTGTCCCTTACGGTGAGCGTGAGCCTCCGCCAGCCGGATCCCGGCAGATGGCTTCCCGGCCTGTTTGTGCGGGCCGAACCTCACGCCGGCGGGCCCAGCTGGCAAATCGTCTGGGGCAGCCCGGGGTCGGACGTCACGCCGTCGGTAGGCGTGTTCACCGAGTTTTGACCGCCGGGGTGCGCCCACGAATTGTCCTTCCGCGGGGGTATCCGATCCCGGCCTTCTAATAGAATGTAGACAACAGAGATACCCGCCTGCCAGCAGCTGGAATGAAGTTCCTGCCAATTCCTGTCCGCCGAGCTAGTCGTCGGAATTTTCGGTACCAGTCGTTCTCTGGGAGGGGAGCGCCGTGGACTTGTTGGAGCAGCTCCGGAAGCACCGCCAGCAAGAGGAGAAGCTGGCGTGGGAGGGCACGTTCGTCCAATACTACGAACTCGTCCGGGCCAACCCGCGCATTGCCCAGCACGCCCATGCCCGGGTGTACAACATGATCGTTTCTCACGGGGTAGAGGAGGTTGACGGCCGCAAGCGGTACCGGTTCTTCTCGCAAGATCTATTTGGACTGGACGAAGCGCTGGAACGGCTGGTGGAAGAGTATTTTCACTCTGCCGCCCGACGGCTGGATGTGCGCAAGCGAATACTGCTCCTTATGGGGCCGGTCAGCGGCGGCAAGTCAACCATCGTTACGTTGCTTAAGCGGGGTCTAGAGGCATATTCCCGCACCGACGAAGGGGCGGTATACGCCATCAAAGGCTGCCCCATGCATGAAGAGCCTCTTCACTTAATCCCGCCGGAACTGCGTCCGGATGTCGAGCGGGAGCTGGGCGTCACCATCGAAGGCTCGTTGTGCCCCGCCTGCCGGGTCATGGTGGAACAGCAGTACGGCGGCCGAATCGAAGACGTATTGGTCAAGCGGGTCGCCCTGACCGAGGAGAAGCGGATTGGCATCGGGACGTTCCAGCCCTCGGATCCGAAGAGCCAGGACATCTCGGAGCTCACAGGCAGCATCGACTTCTCGACGATCACCGAGTACGGGTCCGAGTCCGATCCCAGGGCGTATCGCTTCGACGGCGAGCTCAACATCGCCAACCGGGGCATTCTCGAGATGCAGGAAATGCTCAAGATGGACGAGCGGTTCTTGTGGCACCTGCTCAGCCTATCGCAGGAAGGAAATTTCAAGGCCGGCCGGTTCGCACTGATTTCGGCCGACGAGGTGGTCATCGCCCATACAAACGAGGAAGAGTACCGCCACTTTGTGTCCAACCGAAAAAACGAGGCGCTTCATTCCCGCATCATCGTCATGCCTGTCCCATACAATCTGCGAGTCAGCGACGAGGTGCGCATTTACGAGAAGCTCATCCGCCAAAGCGAGCTCCGCGACGTGCACATCGCTCCCCACGCCCTGCGGGCCGCGGCCATGGTAAGCGTGTTATCGCGCCTCAAGGAGTCGAAGAAGCAGGGCATGGACCTGGTCAAAAAGATGAAGCTGTACGACGGCGAGGCGGTCGACGGATTCAAGCGGAAGGACGTCGAGGAGCTGAAGCGGGAGTTTCCGGGCGAAGGCATGAGCGGCATCGATCCCCGCTACGTGATCAACCGCATTTCCAGCGCGCTGGTCAGCCGCAAGGCCGACTGCATCGGGCCCCTGGACGTGCTGCGGGCCTTGAAGACCGGCCTGGACCAGCACCCGTCCTTGTCCGAAGAAGAGCGGGAACGGCTGCTCAACTTCATCGCCATCGCCCGCCGGGAATACGACGAAACGGCCAAAACCGAGGTGCAAAAAGCGTTCGTGTACTCGTACGAAGAGTCGGCCCGGCGCCTTTTCGACAACTACCTGGACCACGTGGAGGCGTACTGCAACTGGCACAAGATCAAAGACCCCGTCACCGGCGAGGAAGTCGAACCGGACGAGAAGCTCATGCGTTCCATCGAGGAACAGATCGGGGTGTCGGAAAACGCCAAGAAAGCGTTCCGGGAAGAGATCCTCATCCGCATTTCCAGCTTCGCCCGGCGTGGAAAGCGGTTCGACTACAACTCCCACGAGCGGCTGCGGGAAGCCATCGAACGGAAGCTGTTCGCTGACATGAAAGACGTTATCCGGGTCACTACGTCGACCACCAACCCTGACCCCGACCAGCTGAAACGGCTGAACGAGGTCATCGCCCGCTTGGTGGAGAGCCACGGCTACTGCGACGTGTGCGCGAACGAGCTCGTTCGCTACGCGGGTAGCCTGTTGAACCGTTGAAGGAGGCCGCCCGACGATGAGCAGCCGTATGTTTGCCGTATCTCGGGACGACTGGTCGCTGCACCGCACAGGCCACATGGACCAGCAGCGGCACAAGGAAAAGGTCAAGGAAGCCATTCGGAACAACCTGGCGGACCTGGTTGCTGAGGAAAGCATCATCTTGTCCGACGGCCAAACGGTCATCAAAGTGCCCATCCGCTCCCTGGAGGAGTACCGGTTCCGCTACGACCCGGACCGGCGTTCCCGGATCGGCCAAGGGGACGGCAACACCCGGCAGGGCGAAACAATCGGCCGGGCCGCTGCGGGGCCGGGACATGGCTCGGGCGGCGGCGGTGCGGGCGACATGCCCGGTGTCGACTACTACGAAGCCGAGATCACCGTCGATGAACTGGCGGACCTGATTTTCGCCGACCTGGGGCTGCCCAACCTGAAGCCGAAGGGCCGCCCCGAAATGCAGCAAGATGCCCCCCGCTTCGACGACGTGCGCCGTCACGGTGCCATGTCCAACTTGGACCGCCGCCGAACGCTCAAGGAAGCCATCAAGCGAAGCCAGCGCTCGGCGGTGCGCCTTTCCATCACGCGGGATGATTTGCGGTTCAAAACGTGGCAGGAGCACCGGGAAACCCACGCCAGCGCCGTCGTGCTGGCCATGATGGACACGTCGGGATCTATGGGGGCTTTTGAGAAGTACGTGGCCCGCAGCTTTTTCTTTTGGATGGTGCGGTTTTTGCGCACCCGGTACCGGACCGTCCAGATCGTGTTTTTGGCCCACGACAGCCGGGCCCGGGAAGTGAGCAAACAGGAATTTTTTACCAAAGGAGAAAGCGGAGGCACCCGCTGTTCATCCGTATACGAATTGGCCTTATCGATCGCCGGCGAGCGGTATCCTCCGGAAGAGCACAACGTATACGCGTTTCACTTCTCCGACGGCGACAACCTCCCGTCGGACAACGACCGGTGTGTTGAGCTGGTCGGCCGCCTGCTCAGCCACTGCGCGGCGGTGGGCTACGCCGAGGTCGCGGCCCACCGGTCGAGCGCGGGATCCACTTTGCGCTCCGCGCTCTCAAGCATCGAAGACCCGCGGTTTACGTGCGTGACCATACGGGACAAAAGCGACGTGTACCCGGCCCTGAAGGCGTTTTTTCACGGCGGCCCGCCCCAGGGTCCGGGCTGAGAGGAGGCGCGCCCATGGACGACCGGGAACTGGCTCAGTTGCTGGAAGCGATCGAAACCATCCACGAGCACGCCCGTCGCATGGGGCTGGATGGATTTCCCATGCGGTACGAGATCTGCCCGGCGGACGTCCTCTACACCTTCGGCGCGTACGGGATGCCCGCCCGGTTTTCCCACTGGAGCTTCGGCAAGGCGTTTTACCGCATGAAGACGGAGTACGACTACAACCTCAGCCGCATATACGAGCTGGTCATCAACTCCGATCCGTGCTACGCATTTCTGTTGGAAGGCAACAGCCTGCTGCAAAACAAGGTGATCGTCGCCCACGTCCTG
The DNA here is from genome assembly GCA_017656145.1 of Bacillota bacterium. Lineage (GTDB taxonomy): Bacteria > Bacillota > Limnochordia > Limnochordales > ZCTH02-B6 > JACDOI01. Next base: position 16,987 of record JACDOI010000024.1, read on the forward strand.
GCCCACTCGGATTTCTTCAAGCACAACTACCGGTTCGCCCAAACGTCCCGGAACATGGTCGAAACGATGTCGGCCCACGCGGCCCGCATCCGCCGCTATGAGATGCGCTACGGCCGCGAGTCGGTGGAAGCCCTGTTGGACGCTGCACTGGCTCTTCAGGAGCAGGTAGACCCGCACCAGGCCCTTCGGCGAGCACCGCCGGTTGAACCGGATGAGGCCTCTAAGGCGCCGCTTCGCCCTTCAACGCCGTACGACGACCTTTGGGAGCTGGACGAATTGTCAACTCAGGCCCGAGGCGAGCAGACCCGGGTTGACGGGAGCAACTCCCGGCCCGGGGAAGGCTGCCGGGACCTGTTGCTGTTTTTGGCCGAACATGCCCGGGGACTGGCCGAATGGCAACGGGACGTGCTGACGATAGTGCGGGAAGAGATGCTCTACTTCTGGCCCCAGATGGAGACGAAGGTGCTCAACGAAGGCTGGGCCACCTACTGGCACGCCCGGCTGATGCGGGAGATGGAGTTGACTGAGGAAGAAGCGGTGGAGTTCGCCCGCCTGCACGCGTCGGTCCTGGCCCGCTCCCGGACCCACGTCAACCCGTACGACCTCGGATACCACATCCTTTTGGACATCGAGCAGCGGTTTGGGGCCAGCGGCCCTGGGATGAGCCAGCCCGGCGATGCGGCCTGGCAGAAACTGTTCGAAATCCGGGAAACCGAGACCGACTTGTCTCTAGTGCGCAATTACCTCACCCGGGAACTCGTGGAAAAGCTCGATCTTTTCGTCTACCGTCGAGACGGCGACGAGTGGGTCGTGACGGACAAAGACTGGCACCGGGTCCGGGACGAGCTGGTGCAACAGATGACCAACTGCGGCGTTCCGGTCATCGTCGTTGCCGACGGCGACTGGCGGGGAAGCGGCGAGCTGTATCTTGAGCACCGCTACGAAGGTATACAACTCGACCGGGTATACGCGGAAAGAACGTTGCCCTACGTCTTCCGGATATGGGGCCGGCCCGTTCACCTGGAGACCGTACTGGACGGCAAGCGGGCGGTACTGACCTGCGACGGCGGCCGCGTCGTGTGGAAGTAGCTTTAGGCGGCAACGCCGGGCGCGGGCGCTCTTGTGAAACGGCGGGCAGATAGGGGCGATCGCAGCCGGCCGAAGCGGGCGCGCATGGGGCCTAGGGCTTCCGGGAACGCTACGCTTGCCGTACGCCCCGGAGGGATCGTTGAATGGACATTCTCGGCCGCAGCATTTTAGCGTCGTTTCACCGCCGGGAAGACGCGCAGCAGGCGATGCGGGCGCTCCGCCGGGAGGGATTCACGGTCCAGTTGGATCGGGCAAGCCCTTATCCCGGCGCTGAAACCGGGCAACGGGAACACGCCTTAGCCGGCCAAGTCGGCACCCTGTCGGACCCCGCGGCGGTGGGAGACGCCACGGGCGAAGACCCTCGGGCCTTCCTGGATGCTTCGGGTGTCGTTGCGCCGGGACTCGACCGCGGGCTGAATGAGCCGAGTGCCGGCCAAAACACTTGGCTTGTGACGGTAGTGACCGAGGAAGATCGCGTCAACCGCGCCGTTCAAATACTGGAAGATGCAGGGGGTACCGTCTGAACGCGTGTGCCCGACCGCACTGCCTGCTCGGGATACCGGGATAAGACCAACATGCCAACCGCCACGAACGCCGCCGCCAGCGGACCCACCGCTACCAGCCCCGCAGGCCGGTCGGCGGTGAAGCCTAGCGTTTCCATGAGCCATCCGACCAGGAACGAGGACAGACCCATGGCCGCCTTGACCAAAAGGCCCTGGACTCCAAAGAACATCGCCTCCCGGCGCAACCCATTCAGCCGGTAGTCGTAGTCCGCGATCTCGGCCATCATCGCATTGGGCAGCACAAACAACCCCGCGACGCTCAAGCCCGCGACAGCGAACACCGCAAGCCCTTGCCCAAACGGCGGCACCGGCAAAGGCAAACGCCCCACCAGGCCCCATCCCAACAAGGCAGCGACCAAAGCCGCCATGGACCGCTGCAACGCCCCCTTCAGCCCCCGGGCAGCGGACAGTTTGCCGAGAAGCGGAAACGAAGCGACCGCCACCGCGAAGGAAAGCCCAAGCGCCACCGACGCGTCGGCCTCGGTCCCGCCCATGAGAACGGTCACGAAGTACGGGGCCGCGACGACGACGGCGTTTAACCCGATCCAAAACAGCATCTGGCTGGCCGCGTAGTACAAAAACGGGCGGTTGCGCAAGCACAGCACCAACGACGGGATAAGCCCCGGCGACCGCGGGCCTGCGGCCGGTTCCTCCCGTACCGACGCTGCCGGCACAAGAAACGCAACCAGCGCCAGCGCGGCCAGAACAAGCCCCATGCCACCGAAGCCGAACCGGTCAATGAGCAAGCCCGACCCGATCATGGCCACGGCCAGGCCGGCGATCTGAAAGACCGCCTGCCATGTGGCCAGCCGCACCCGATCAGCTTGCGTGCGAGCCAGCTCGGGCAAGAGGGCGAGGTACGGGGCAGTGTAGACAGTAAAGCAGAACAGGAAGAGGGAGACCATGATCCCCAGGTACACGGCCAGTCCAAGCGTCGTCAAAAACGCGGGCGGCCACCAGAGGAAGAGAAAGCTCAGCGCCAAGGGCAGCGAGCCGAATACCAGGAAGGGCCTGCGGCGGCCCCACCGGGTACGGGCGGCGTCGCTCCAGGCTCCGACCAGCGGATCTGCCGCCGCGTCGACGATTCGCCCAAGCAACATCGCGGTTCCAACCCAGCCGATGGGCACCAGCGCGGGCAGTCCGGTTTCGGATGGCGGCGCGTAAAAGTACGCGAGCCAGACCAGGACCGTTTGGGTCACGATGGCAATGCCCGCGTACCCCGCTCCGTAGCGGAGGCTCAGGCTCAGCGACACCCCGGTACCCACGGCCCCCACTCCTTCGCGCAGAGGGGTCCCGCTCCCCACCGCGGCTCGGTTCGGATCGCCGGCGCGCATTGCCTGGCTTTACCCGGCACTCTCCACCCGGGCCCGCTGCTCCTCAAGAAGCTGCCGCCACACCGTTTCCGGCTGCGCTCCCACTATCCGGGCCGTCTCCCGGCCGCCTTCGAACCGGACTACCGTAGGCGTCGCCCGGATGTCGTACTCCCACCAGACGGACTGGTACCGGTTGACATCGACGACGTACAGGACGACTTGCAGCTCTTCTGTCAGCCTCGCCAGGACCGGCGAGGTTCGACGGCAGTAGATTCAGGTCGGCGAATGAAAGTAGACGAGAACCGGCTCCCCAATTTGCACAAGCTCTTGGATCTCGTCTGGCGTGCTGTAGCGGTAAAACCCGTCCGACCCCGGCGGGCGGTTGGCCAAAAAGAGGAGCAATACGAGCAGGGCCGTCACGCCGATGCCCGCAACCCACGGCCATGGAAGCCGGGCTCGCCGGGTCGTTTTGGCCTGCGACCGCTTTTTCGGCTTGCCGGCCACCGGTCCACCCCCGTTTCGCCCGGCCTCCAAACGGCCTGTCTTGCGCCGGCCGTCTTTTGGCCGGCGCTTGCCGCCCGGTCCGAAGGGCAGGCCGAATCCGGACGCCAGAGGCAACGGACCGGGTCCATCTTGAGATTACGCTTACCGCTTGGAAAACTGCGGCGCCTTGCGGGCTTTCTTCAAACCGTACTTGCGCCGCTCCTTCATGCGGGCGTCCCGCGTCAGCAGGCCGGCCTGCTTGAGCGGTTGCCGGTACGACTGGTCCACCTCAAGCAGCGCCCGCGCGATGCCGTGGCGCACTGCCCCGGCCTGTCCGGTGCAGCCGCCGCCGGTCACGTTTGCGTAGACATCAAAACGGCCCTCGGTCTCCGTCACCCGCAGCGGTTCTCGCACCAAATGTTCAAGAACCGGGCGACCGAAATACTCGCTTACTTCCCGCCCATTGATGATCACGCGCCCGCTGCCGGGCACGAGGCGAACCCGGGCCACCGCTGTCTTGCGCCGGCCGGTTGCAGGGTACTGCTCCAGTTCAGCCGTAGGTGCCGGTGGGGTCAATCCTGGCACCTCCTTTCCAAACGCGCAGCCTCAAGAAGACATCCACCCAGGCTTTTAGCCCAAGGGGAACGGAAACGTTTGGGGCTGTTGGGCCGAGTGCGGATGATCCGGCCCGGCGTACACCTTCAACTTGGCGAACATCTTCCGCCCCAACCGGTTATGGGGAAGCATTCCCCAGACCGCCTGGCGAATCAACATCTCCGGGCGGCGCTGGTGCAATTGGCGGGCCGTAAACCGGCGCAACCCCCCGGGGCGGTGAGACCGCTGAAAGTAATAGATCTTGTCGTCCCACTTCTTCCCCGTCAACCGGACCTGGTCCGCGTTGACGACGATGACGAAATCGCCGGTGTCCACGTGGGGGCTAAACTCGGGCTTGTGCTTGCCCCGCAGCACGTAGGCAATCTGGCTTGCCAGGCGGCCCAGCGTCTTGCCTTTGGCGTCCACCACGTACCACCGGCGCGCCACTTCGCCCTGCTTGGCCATGTACGTCCGATTCATGGCAACTCTAGCTCCTTCCGGCGACGCCCGGCCCCTCCTGGGCACAAGGCGCGACCAAAGTTGATAATAATACAGGCCTATGGCCGTGTCAACCGTAATCCACGCGCAGCAAGCATAAGCCGTGGGCAGGAGCGGTCGGCCCGGCCAGCTCCCTTCGCCGGCTGGCCAGGACCTGGCCGACCCACTCGGGCGGGCGACGGCCTTGCCCGACGAGCACCAGCGTGCCGACGATGTTGCGGGCCATGTGGTACAAAAATCCGTCGGCCCGGGCGGTGATGACCACCCGCTCGCCGCCCTCGCCTTGACGCTCCACGTCGAGGTCCATCAGGTGGCGCTCTGTCGACCGCACCGGCGTGCTCCCGGCAGCGCGAAAGGCCGCGAAATCCCGCCGGCCCACAAGATACCCGGCCGCCCGGCGCATCGCGTCGACGTCCAGGGGCGCCGGCAAATGCCAGGCGTAGCGGGCCCAAAAAGGTGACGGAAACCGGGCGTTCCATATGGTGTAGCGGTACACCTTCGCGATCGCGTCGCGCCTGGGGTGGAACCCGGGATCCGCCGCGTCGGCCTGTTTGACGGCCACCGCCTGGGGGAGGCGGGAATTGAGTGCCCACGGCCACCGGTCCAGCGGAATGCGGCTCTCCGTCTTAAAGCTCACAACCTGGCCCAAAGCATGGACGCCTGCATCGGTCCGCCCGGCGCCCAGCACCCGAACCCGCTCGCCCGTAAGAGCCAGGATAGCCTCCTCCAAAGCCCCTTGCACCGTCGGGCCCCGCGGCTGTCGCTGGAATCCCAGAAATCCGGTGCCGTCGTACTCGACGACACACCGCACGTGGGTCACCGCCATGCCCATCCAGCTCCGATCATCACCAAAAGCGATGCGACAAGGACCGCCCAATCCCGGGCATCGAACCGGCCCGCGCTCCGCCACCGGGTTCGTCCCTCCGCTCCCCGGTAGCAGCGGGATTCCATGGCCACGCTCAACTCGTCAGCCCGGCGAAACGCGCTCAAAAACAAAGGAACCAGCACCGGGACGAGCGCCCGGGCCCGCCGGAGGGGTCCCCCGGTTTCGAAATCGGCGCCGCGGGCCATCTGAGCTTTGATGATGCGATCCAGCTCTTCGGCCAACGTCGGGATGAAGCGCAGCGCGATCGTTGTCATCATAGCGATCTCGTGCGCCGGCACGCCCAGGCGCCGTCCGGGGCCAAGCAGCCACTCGAGCGCATCGGTCATGGCCACCGGCGACGTCGTCAACGTGATGATCGACAAGCCCGCCGCCAGCAGGATGAGCCGCACCGCCAGCCGCAAGGCGGTATCCAGCCCTTCAGCGCTCACTTGCACCGGGCCCAAGCGCCACAGGGGCGTTCCCGGCGTAAACAACACGTGTAAGACCACCGTCAGGACGACCAGGAAAGCGACGGGCCTAATCCCCCGCAGGACGTACGACAACGGAAGGCCCGACAAGGCGGCGGCAGCCAACACGTACGCCGCCATCACCCCGTACCCCGGCCAACCGTCGACAAGAAACACCGACACCGCCAGGGCCATGCCTAAAAGCAGCTTGACCCGGGCGTCGGTGCGGTGCACCGGGGAGCGCCCCGGCACGTATTGGCCCAAGGTGATGTCTTTAAGCACCGGCAGTCCCCCCCATCGACCCGGGAGCGCCCCGGGCCCGGACCGCCTCAAGAATAGCCGCGACCGCCTCTTCTTCCAGGAGCACATCGCCGGGGAGATTCCAACCCCGCCGGTTGAGCTCATCCACGAGACGGGCCGCAAGGGGAGCCTCAAGCCCCAGCCGCTCCAGCTCGCCGCGGCGCCGGGCGGACAGTACCTCCCGCGGCGGGCCGTCCATCGCCACCCGCCCCCCGGCAAGAACCACCACCCGCTCCGCCAGGCGGGCTACATCCTCCAGGTGGTGGGTGACCAGCACCACCGCGATGCCCCGTTCCCGGTGGAGGCGGGCCACCAGCTCCAGAATCTCCCGCCGGCCGGCCGGATCCAGTCCGGCGGTAGGCTCATCCAGCACCAAGTACTTGGGCCGCATGGCCAGAACGCCGGCCAGCGCCACCCGGCGCCGTTGGCCGCCGCTCAACGCGAGCGGCGGCCGGTCCTTGAGCGCTTCGTAGTCGAGCCCGACGGCCTCCATCGCTTCCCGAACCCGGGCCGCCGTCTGGCCCGCGTCCAGTCCCAGATTGCGGGGGCCGAAGCCGACATCGGCCTGGACGGACTCGGCAAACAGCTGGCGCTCCGGATACTGGAACACAAGTCCGACCCGTTGGCGGACTGCTCGCAAGTTCACGCCCCGCCCGCCGAGATCTTCGCCGTCCACGAACACCGTGCCCGCGGGCGGGCGCAATAGACCGTTCAGATGCTGCACCAGGGTTGATTTGCCTGCACCCATTGGACCGATGAGGCCGACGAATTCGCCGTCGCCGACGGTCAGACTGACGCCCCGCAAGGCAGCAACAGCCACCGGCGTGCCTTCGCCGTACGCGTAGTGCAAATCCCGGACCACTATCGGCACAGCCAATTCACCAGGTCTTCCACCTGCTGGCAGTCTCGGGGCACGTCCAACCCACCGGCCGCAAGCCCCCGGGCGATGCGGGCCAGTGGGGGCAAATCCAATCCAATCCGCTGTATCAGCGCTTCTTCGGCAAACAGGGCGGCAGGCGATCCGTCGAACACGATCCGGCCCCGCTCCAGGGCGATGACGCGGTGAGCGCCGGCCACTTCGTCCATGTGGTGGGTAATCAGCATGACCGCCACGCCTTGTTCCCGGCAGAGCCGGCGGCTCACCGCCACCAGCTGCTCCCGGGACTTCGGGTCGAGCATCGAGGTGGCTTCGTCGAGCACCAGGCAGTCGGGCTCCATGGCGAGCACCCCTGCAACGGCCAGCAGCTGCTTTTGTCCTCCCGAAAGGCTGTAGGACGGCCGGTGCCGATGGGCGACCAATCCGACCATTGCCAGTGACCGCTCAACCCGCCGCCCGATCTCGTCGGGGGCGAGACCCAGGTTTTCGGGACCGAAGGCCACGTCCTCCTCGACGGTGGCCGCCACCAGCTGGTTGTCAGGGTTTTGGAACACCATGCCGACCCGACGGCGGGCTTCCCAGACGAGGTCGGGATCCGATGTCGGCCGCCCGGCCACCCGCACTTCACCCTCAGTCGGCAACAGCAGTCCATTACACAGACGGGCCAACGTGGACTTGCCCGATCCGTTGGCCCCAACCACAGCGACGAACTCGCCTCGGTGTATGGTGATGGTTGCGCCGGCTACGGCCGGTTCCTCGCCGTCCGCATACGTGTAGCCGGCGCCCAAAAGTTCGATGATCCCGCTTTCGATACGCCCTCACACCAATTCGATGATGGACATGGGCGCCGCGTCGCCCCGGCGAGGACCCAGCTTCACGATGCGGGTATAGCCGCCCGGGCGCTCCGCGTAGCGCGGGGCCACCTCATTGAACAACCGGCGAACCACCGCGCGGTCCGTAAGAAACGCCGCCGCCTGCCGGCGCGCGTGGAGATCGCCTCGCTTGCCCAAGGTGATCATTTTCTCAACCACGGGCCTCACCGCCCTGGCCTTGGCCTCGGTAGTCGTAATCCTTCCCTTTGCGATCACGGCGGTGGCCAAATGCCGCAGGAGGGCGCGGCGGTGGCTGCTGGTCCGACCCAGTTTCTGCAGTCGCATGCCTACTCCCTCCCCTCATTCATCCGGCTGGCGCAACGAAAGGCCGAGCGCGGCCAGTTTCTCCTTGACTTCCTGGAGCGATTTCTTGCCCAGGTTGCGCACTTTGAGCATGTCCGCCTCCGTCTTGCGGGTCAGCTCCTCGACGGTGTTGATGCCGGCCCGCTTGAGGCAGTTGTACGATCGAACCGACAGGTCCAGCTCCTCGATGGTCATCTGCAGGGCCCGATCTTTCGGCTCCTCGTCCTTGCGAACGAGGATCTCGACACCTTCGGCCGCCTCCGTCAAGTTCGCGAACAGCCGCAGATGTTCGATGAGGACCTGGGCCGCCAAGCTCACCGCCTCTTCCGGGTGGATGCTGCCGTCGGTCCACACCTCCATCACCAGCTGGTCGTAGTCGGTCACCTGGCCGACCCGGGTGTTCTGGACCTGGTAGTTGACCTTCTTCACCGGCGAAAAGATGGAATCGACCGCGATAACCCCGATGGGCTGGTCGGGCTTCTTATTCCGCTCCGCGGGCACCCAGCCGCGCCCTCGCTCCACCGTCATCTCCATGGACAGCCGTCCGCCCCTGTCCAAGGTGGCGATGTGGAGGTCGGGGTTGAGAATCTCCACATCGGAGCTGTGCTGGATGTCGGCGGCGGTCACCTCGCCCTCGCCCTCCGCCTCAATGCGCAAGGTCACGGGCCCGTCGGTGTGCATTTTGACCAGGAGCTGCTTCAAGTTGAGAACAATATCGGTGGTGTCCTCCACCACGCCCGGTATCGTGGAAAATTCATGCAGCACGCCGTCAATGCGCACCGACGTCACCGCCGCACCCGGAAGCGAGGACAGCAAGATGCGGCGCAGGGAGTTTCCCAGCGTGATGCCGTACCCCCGCTCCAGCGGCTCCACGACGAACTTGCCGTAGGTGTCCCCCGACTCCACGGTCTCGATGCGCGGCTTCTCGATCTCGAGCATCTGTACCCCTCCTCCTGGCGGGTTTCCCAGCCTCAAGCCCGGCCCGCCGGCCCGCACTAGACGCGCCGGCGCTTGGGCGGCCGGCACCCGTTGTGGGGGATGGGCGTCACATCCTTGATGAGGCTCACCTCAAGTCCCGCCGCCTGCAGCGAGCGGATGGCGGCCTCTCGGCCGGACCCGGGTCCCTTGACCCAGACCTCGACCTCCCGCATGCCGTGTTCCATAGCGGCCCTAGCCGCCGCTTCGGCTGCCTGACCCGCCGCGTAGGGCGTTCCCTTGCGGGACCCCTTAAAACCGGTCACACCCGCGGATGCCCAGGCGATGACATTCCCCTGCTTGTCAGTGATGGTGACAATCGTATTGTTGAACGTGGATCGGATGTGCGCCACGCCGCTGGGAATGTTCTTTCGTTCCCGCCGCCGCGGCCGCGCACCTCGCTTGGGCCTGGCCACTCCAACCGCCTCCTAATGCCGGCGCCCCAACCGGGCGCCCGGGCTAAGGTGTGCTCCTACTTCTTCCGCTTGCCGCCCACGGTGCGCCGGGGACCTTTACGGGTACGGGCGTTGGTCCGGGTTCTCTGGCCCCGCACCGGCAACCCCCGGCGGTGGCGCAAGCCACGGTACGACCCGATGTCGATCAGCCGCTTGATGTTCATCTGCACCTCCCGGCGCAGATCACCTTCCACCTGGTAGTTCTTATCGATGAAATCCCGCAGGCGGCTGACTTCCTCTTCCGTCAAATCCCGCACCCGGGTATCCGGGTTCACACCGGTCTTCGCAAGAATCTCCTGGGACCGGGTCCGGCCGATGCCGTAGATGTACGTCAACGCGATGACGACCCGCTTGTCCCGGGGCAAATCAACGCCGGCAATTCTTGCCATTGCTCATCACCTCCCGCCCGTCGTCAACCCTGCTTCTGCTTGTGCTTCGGATTCTCGCAGATGACCATCACGCGCCCGTGGCGCCGGATGATCTTGCACTTCTCACAGATGCGCTTCACCGATGGCCGCACCTTCATGAACGTTCGCCTCCTAACGCTTCCGGTAGGTGATCCGGCCCCGTGACAGGTCGTACGGCGACAGTTCCACCGTTACCCGGTCGCCGGGCAGGATGCGGATGAAGTGCATGCGCATCTTGCCCGATACGTGGCACAGCACCTTGTGCCCGTTTTCCAGCTGCACGCGAAACATGGCGTTGGGCAGGGGTTCGATCACGGTGCCCTCCAGTTCGATGACGTCCTCTTTCCCCATGGCCTCTAGCCCGCCTCCTTCACCTTCGCCGCGAGGAGCTCCAGTGCCGCCCGCACCTCGGCGTCCTTGACCGACTCTCCCCGGGCCCACCGGGCGCCGAGCCCGTCCGCCACCGCGGAGCAGGCCTCCAAATGCCGGGGATTTTTCCGCTTAGGCCGGGCTACCGGGCGCTTGTCGCCGTCTATCACCAGCACGAACCCGTCTTCAAGCACCCGGTAAACCAGAAACAGCTTGCCGGCGTCCCTGCCGGCCTTCGACCTGACAAGCCTTCCCGGTTCCAACTGCACGGCCTTTCCCGCCCTACAGCGTCGTCAAAATTTCGGCCTCGCCGGTGCGGACAGCGACGCTGTGCTCAAAGTGGGCTGACAAGCTGCCGTCCGCGGTCACCACCGTCCAATTGTCCTCGAGCACCCGAACCCGGTAATCCCCGCAGTTGACCATGGGCTCAATGGCCAGCGTCATCCCCTCTTTGAGCCGGACGCCCCGCCCCGGCGGGCCGTAGTTGGGAATCTGGGGTGCCTCGTGCATCGCCCGCCCCACGCCGTGACCGACGAAGTCCCGGACCACCGAAAATCCGGAAGCCTCGACGTGCTGCTGGATGGCGTGGCCGATGTCCGACAGCCGCCGGCCGGCCACCGCCTGCTCAATGCCTTTGTACAGCGCCTCCTCGGTGACCCGCAAGAGCTTCTGGGCCAGTTCCGACACCGTCCCCACCGGATACGTCCAAGCCGAATCGCCGCAAAACCCGTCGACGAACGCCCCGATGTCCACCGACACGATGTCGCCCTCCACAAGCACCCGCGAGCCCGGGATACCGTGCACCACCTCGTCGTTGACGCTTGTGCAGCAGCTGGCCGGATAGCCCCGGTATCCTTTGAAGGCGGGAATCGCCCCCCGCTTGCGCAAAAACTCCTCGACCCAGGCGTCGATTTCCGCAGTGGTTACACCGGGGCGCAGCCGGTCCCGCACAATTCGATGAGCTTCAGCCACCACCCGGCCCGCCCGCCTCAGCGCGGCGATTTCGGGATCCGACTTGAGAATGATCATCAGCCGCCCGAAACCCCCGCGTTGCCCTGCTGCCCCAACGCCCGCAAAATGTCTTCGAGCACGTCGGGGATCGGCTGCTGGCCGTCGACCTCTACCAGGATTCCCCGTTCCTTGTAATAGTCGACCACCGGGCGGGTCTGGGACAGGTAAACTTGCAACCGGCGACGAGCCGTTTCCTCGGAATCGTCGGGCCGTTGCACAAGGGGCCCGCCGCACGCGGGACACCGTCCCCCCGACTGCTCAACCTGGGCCTGGCCGTATGTGGCGCCGCACTGCTCGCATACCCGCCGGGCCGAGACCCGCCGGACCGCTTCCTCCTCCGGCACGTGGATGAACACCGCCGCATCCAGCGGTCTTCCGATCTGCCGTAGTTTTTCGTCCAGCGCTCGGGCCTGCGGAACCGTGCGGGGAAATCCGTCCAGCACAAATCCGCGGCCGGCGTCGGCCTGGTTCAGCCGCTCTTCCACCAGCGCCACAGTGAGATGATCCGGAACCAGTTCTCCCCGTTCCACGTATTCCTTCACCTGCCGTCCCAGAGCGGTCTCGGACCGCAGAACAGCCCGAAACATATCACCGGTTGAGATGCGGGGAATCGCCAGGCGACGGCCCAGCAATTCCCCCTGGGTGCCCTTCCCCGCTCCGGGCAACCCGAGCATCACCAGCCGCACGCAATCGCCCCCATCCAGATCGGGCTCTCTACTTCAAGAAACCTTCGTAGTGACGCATGAGCAGCTGCGCCTCGATCTGCTTCATGGTGTCCAGCGCAACGCCCACCACGATGAGCAGTCCGGTGCCTCCGAAGTACAAAAACGACGTGGGCATCCGGGTGATGGCCGCCATGACATACGGCATAACGGCGATCACGGCCAAAAACAGCGCCCCCGCCAGCGTCAACCGGCTGAGGACCCGATCCAAGTATTGGGCCGTCGGCTTGCCCGGTCTAAGACCCGGGATGAATCCCCCGTACTTCTTCATGTTGTCGGCGACCTCCACCGGGTTCCAGGTCACCGCGGTGTAGAAGTACGTGAAGAAAATCACCAGGATGAAGTACAGCACGTTGTAGCCAACCGTTCCAATGCCTATCACCCGATCGACGAACGGGGCGATGGACGGAACGAACTGGGCGATGGTGAGCGGGAAAAACAACACCGACGAAGCGAAGATGACCGGAATCACGCCCGCCTGGTTGATCCGCATCGGGATGTGGGTGCTGCTGCCGCCATACATCCGCCGCCCGACCACCCGGCGCGCGTACTGGACCGGTATGCGGCGCTGTCCCTGCTGAACCATGATCACTGCGGCGATGACGAGCAACCCGGCCACCGCGAAGAACAGCAGGCTAAACGGATTGATCCCGCCTTCCCCCACCGCCTGGAAAATGTTGAACGCTCCCACGGGCACGCCGGCCACGATCCCTGCGAAGATGAGCAGCGAGATGCCGTTGCCGATCCCATGCTCCGAAATCTTTTCGCCGAGCCACATGAGGAACGTGCTGCCCGCTGTCAGGGTCACCACGATGGTGATAAATGTCAGCGGATTTGGATCCGAGATCACGCCCCAGCTACGGGCTAAGGCCGTAATGCCGATGGCCTGCACGATCCCGAGCGCGACGGTCCCGTACCTCGTGTACTGCTGGATCACCTTCCGTCCCTCGGGCCCTTCCTTAGCCAGTTCCTCCAGCCGCGGGATGACAATGGTCAACAGCTGCAGGATGATGGACGCCGTAATGTATGGGTTGACACCCATGGCGAACACGGTGAACCTGCCGAGGGCCCCGCCAGAAAACAGGTTCAGGAAACCGAAAATGTTGCCGCCCGTCACGCCCAGCTCCTGGGCGAGGGCGGCGGCGTCTACCCCGGGAACCGGCACGAAGGACCCGATGCGGAACACCACCAACAGGGCAAACGTGTACAGGATCTTGCGGCGCAAGTCCGCGATCCGCAGCGCGTTGCGCACCGCTTCCAGCACTCAGATCACCTCGATCTTGCCCCCGGCAGCCTCAATCTTGGCGGCCGCGGACTTGCTGAAGGCGTGGGCGCGAACTACGAGGGCCCGCGACAATTCTCCCTCGCCCAGCACCTTTACGCCGTCCTTGAGATCCCGCACGACCCGGCGCTCCAACAGCAGCTCAGGCGTGACCACGGTCCCGGCATCGAACGCATTCAGCGCCTGGACGTTCACTTCCGCCAGCTCGCGGCGGAACCGCTTGTTGTTGAACCCCCGCTTGGGCAACCGCCGTTGCAGCGGCGTCTGGCCCCCTTCAAATCCAGGACCTTTGCCGCCTCCGGAGCGGGCCAGCTGGCCCTTCGTACCGCGGCCCGCGGTCTTGCCCTTGCCAGAACCGATGCCACGCCCGAGGCGCTTAGCCTTGCGGCGGGCCCCGGGAGCCGGACGCAGCTCGTGCAGTTTCATCTCACACTTCCTCCACTTCGACCAGGTGGCGAACCTTAAAGACCATCCCCCGCACCGTGGGGGTGTCCTCCTTCACCACGGTGTGGTTCAGCCGCCGCAAGCCCAGCGCGCGGATCGTATCTTTCTGGTCCCGTCCGTAGCCGATGGCGCTCTTCTTCCATGTAATCCTCAATTGCCCGGGCACGGAAAGCCCCCCTAACCGACGATCTCCTCCACGCTCTTGCCCCGCAGGGCCGCCACCTGCTCCGCAGTCCGGAGTTCCCGCAACCCCTTGATGGTGGCCCGTGCCACGTTGATGGGGTTGTTGGAACCCAGCGACTTGCTCAAAACGTTCTTGACGCCCGCAAGCTCAAGCACCGCCCTTACCGGGCCGCCCGCGATGACCCCCGTCCCGGGGGAGGCCGGCTTAAGGAACACGTGCGCACCGCTGAAGCGGCTGTTGACCTCGTGGGGCAACGTTCCGCCCACCATGGGCACGGAGATCATTTCCTTCTTGGCGGCCTCAACCCCCTTGCGGATGGCTTCGGACACTTCCCGGGCCTTGCCCACGCCAGCGCCGACCCGCCCAGCACCGTCGCCGACTACCACCAGCGCCGCAAACCGCCGGGTCCGACCGCCCTGGACCGTCTTGGATACCGGATTGATCCAGACGACCCGCTCTTCCAGCTCCTGCCCGCCGTCTCGCCGGGAACGCTCATTGCGCATCGGCCTGCACCTCCCCTCTCAAAAATCCAGTCCAGCCTCGCGGGCGCCCTCGGCCAGCGCCCGGACCCGACCGTGATACAAATTGCCGCCCCGATCGAACACGACCCGGCGGATTCCCTGCTCCATCGCGCGCCGCCCGATGAGGCGGCCCACCTCCCGGGCCGCGTCCTTATTCCCCGTGCTGGCCAAGCTCCCGCGGAGCTCGGGATCCAGGGTGGAAGCGGCCACCAAGGTATGTCCCCGCGTGTCGTCGATGATCTGCGCGTACATATGCTTCAAGCTGCGGTACACACACAGGCGGGGCCGCTCGGGCGTGCCTTGCACCTTCTTGCGCAGGCGCAAGTGGCGGCGCCGGCGACCCTCACTGCGCGTCAGCCTGGCCATCTACCCATCCCTCCAGGATCAACCCTTCTTGGAGACCTTTCCGGCCTTACCGGCCTTCCGCCGGATTCGCTCGCCGGCGTACCGCAAACCCTTGCCGAGATACGGCTCGGCGGGCCGCACCCGGCGGATGCGGGCGGCCATCTCGCCCACGAGCTCCTTGTCCGTACCCCGGATCGAAATCCGGTTGGCTGCGGGCACCTCGATGTCGATCCCCGGCGGTGGGACGATCTCCACCGGATGGGAATAGCCGACGTTGAGCACCAGCTTGTTGCCCTGCTTGGCCGCGCGATACCCGACGCCGCTGATCTCCAAGCTTTTCTCGAATCCTTCGGTCACACCTTGAACCATGTTGGCCACCAAGGTGCGCGTCAGGCCATGCAGCGCCCGGTGAGCCGGCTCGTCTGAGGGACGGCGGACGACCACCTTGCCGTCCACCAGCTCCAGCTTCATCGCTTCATGAACCGCCCGCGAGAGCTCGCCCTTCGGCCCTTTCACTCGCACCACATTGCCTTCCAGCCGCACCTCCACCCCGGCCGGGATGGGGATGGGCTGCTTTCCGATCCGTGACACCAGCCCTACCTCCCTCGCGCCTCACGTCCGGGCGCGACCAAGCTACCAGACGTAGCAGATGACTTCGCCGCCGACGCCCTGCCGCCGGGCTTCCCGGTCGCTCATGACGCCTCGGGACGTGGAGAGTATCGCCACGCCGAGTCCCCCAAGCACCCGCGGGATCTGATCCCGGCGGGCGTAGACCCGGCGCCCGGGTTTGCTGATCCGCTTAAGCCCCGAAATGACCCGCTGCTTGTCGGCGCCGTACTTGAGGTACAGCCGGACGATTCCCTGCTTGCCGTCATCGATGACGCGATAGTCGCGGATGAAGCCTTCTTGCTTGAGGATCCGGGCCAGCTCCTTCTTGAGATTGGAAGCCGGGACGTCCACCGAGTCATGGTAGACCATGCTGGCGTTTCGAATCCGCGTCAGCATATCCGCGATCGGGTCGGTCATCACCATTTTCCTTCCACCCCTTCTCCCCTCACCAGCTGGCCTTGACCACGCCGGGGATCTGACCCCGGTGGGCAAGGGTGCGGAAGCACACGCGGCACATGCCGAACCGCCGCATGTATGCCCGGGGGCGACCGCAGATGCGGCAGCGGTTGACCCGGCGGGTGCTGAACTTGGGTGGCCGCTTGGCTTTGGCGATCATCGACTTCTTGGCCATCTTCTCACCTCTTTCACGCCGCCCGGAACGGCATGCCCAGCTCGGCCAGGAGGGCGTAAGCTTCCTCATCGGTCTCCGCGGTCGTGACGATCACGACGTCAAGACCCCGGATCTTGTCGACCTTGTCGTACTTAATCTCCGGAAAGATCAATTGCTCCCGCAATCCGAGGCTGTAGTTGCCCCGCCCGTCGAACCCTTTGGGCGACACGCCGCGAAAGTCCCGAATCCGGGGCAGGCCGACGTTGATCAGTTTGTCTAGAAAATCGTACATCCGCTGACCGCGCAAGGTCACCTTGCAGCCGATGGGCATCCCAGCGCGGATCTTGAAGGCCGCGATGGACTTTTTGGCCCGGGTCACCGCCGGCTTTTGTCCGCTGATGAGCGTCAGATCCTCCATGGCCCCATCCAGGGCTTTGCCGTCCTGGGCCGCCTCACCGACGCCCATGTTCAGCACGATCTTTTCCAGCCGGGGCACTTCCATGATGCTCCGATAGCCGAACCGCTCCCTCAACGCGGGCACGACTTGCTGGAGGTATTTCTCCTTAAGCCGCGACAATCTCGCCCCTCCTTTCCGCTCAATCGATGGTCTTGCCGCAGCGGGTGCACTGGCGCACCACACCGCTTCCGGTCCGGTTGCGGCGCATCCGCGCCGGCCGGCGGCAGTGGGGGCAGACCACCAACACGTTGGAGGCGGCGATAGGCCCGGGACGCTCGATGACGCCCCCTTGCGGATTGGTGCGGGTCGGCCGCATGTGGCGCTTCTGAATGTTGACCCCTTCCACCACGACCCGGTTTTCCCGGGGCCGGGCCTCAAGCACCTTTCCCGTCTTGCCCTTGTCGTCGCCGCTGATGACCGCCACGGTGTCGTTTTTCTTGACGTGCATCTTCACGGGTTTCGCGTGCTCCCTGGCCGGCATCCCGACTCCTCCCCTCTAGCCCCTCAGAGCACTTCAGGGGCCAGCGAAACGATTCGCATGAAGTCCCGTTCCCGCAATTCCCGGGCTACCGGGCCAAAGATGCGGGTACCCCGCGGATTTCCCTGGTCGTTGATGATCACCGCGGCGTTCTCGTCAAACTTGATGGTCGTCCCATCCGGTCGCCGCGTCGCCCGGCGCGTCCGCACAACCACGGCGCGGACAACGTCCCCCTTTTTGACGATGCCGCCCGGCGTAGCTTCCTTAACCGACGCCACGATCACGTCCCCGATCCGCGCGTAGCGGCGGTAACCGCCGCCCAAGACGCGAATGCACAGCAATTCCTTGGCGCCGGAGTTGTCGGCCACTTTGAGCCTCGACTCCTGTTGAATCACCGCTCTTGGCCTCCCTCACTGGGCCCGGCGAATGATCTCCACGACGCGCCATCGCTTCTGCTTGCTCAAGGGACGAGTCTCCATGATTTTGACCACGTCCCCCGTACGGCACGCGTTTTCCTCGTCGTGGGCCTTGAACTTCTTCGTCCGGCGCATGGTCCGCTTGTACAGCGGGTGGGTGACCATCCGCTCCACCGCGACCACGACCGTTTTGTCCATCTTATCCGAGACAACGGTCCCGACCCGCGTCTTCCGTATCCCGCGCTGTGTCTCCGTCACCGACGTGCCCTCCTCCGTCCCCCGCTAGCGGCGGATGTTCAACTCCCGCTCCCGCCGGATGGTATGGATGCGCGCGATGTCCTTGCGAACCGCCCGCACCCGCATCGGGTTGTCAAGCTGGCCCGTGGCCAGCTGGAACCGGAGGTTGAACAGCTCCTCCTTCAGTTCGGCCAGCTTGCGGTCGAGTTCTTCGTTGCTCATCTCCCGGACCTCTTTGGCCTTCATGTCGCCTCACCACCCGCGAGACGGGCCCGTTCAACGATCTTCGTCTTTACCGGCAGCTTGTGGGAAGCAAGCCGCAATGCCTCCCGGGCCACCTCTTCCGGCACCCCAGCGACTTCCATCATCACGCGGCCCGGTTTCACCACCGCCACGTAAAACTCCGGGGAGCCTTTGCCGCCGCCCATCCGGACCTCCGCGGGCTTCTTGGTGACCGGTTTGTGGGGGAAGATGGTGATCCATACCTTCCCGCCGCGGCGCATGTGGCGGGTCATGGCGACGCGCGCCGCCTCGATCTGATTGCTGGTAATCCATCCCGCGCCCAGCGCCTGCAACCCGAACTCGCCGTACTGCAGCGTGGAGCCCCGATGGGCCACGCCCCGGCGCCGGCCGCGATGATGCTTTCGGTACTTCAATTTCCGAGGAACCAGCACGCCTTACTCGCCTCCCTGTGCCGCGGATCCGGCAGCGGCCTTTCGCTCGGGCAGCACCTCGCCCTTGTAGATCCAAACTTTGACACCGATCTGGCCGTACGTCGTCTTCGCCTCAGCGAAACCGTAGTCCACGTCGGCCCTGAGCGTCTGCAGCGGTATGGACCCTTCCGGCGACCACTCGGTACGAGCGATCTCGGCCCCGCCCAGCCGGCCTGACACCATCACCTTGACGCCTTGCGCACCCAGCCGCACCGCTCTCTGCATGGCCTGGCGCATGGCCCGCCGGAATGAGACCCGCCGTTCGAGCTGGTACGCGATGTTCTCGGCCACCAACTGCGCGTCCAGCTCCGGCACCTTGATCTCAATGATGTTGATCTGGATCTGCTTGCCTGTCTCCTTTTCCAGATCCTTGCGGAGCCGGTCCACCTCGGCGCCGCCCTTGCCGATGATCATGCCGGGACGGGCCGCGTGGATGGTCAACTTCACCCGATTGGCCGCTCGCTCGATGTCCACCCGGGATACGCCAGCCGTGTAGAACCGGCGCTTGATGTGGTTGCGGAGGCGAAGATCCTCATGGAGCAAGTCCGCGTAGTCCTTCTTGTTGGCGAACCACCGGCCTTGCCAGTCCTTGATGATCCCAAGCCGCAACCCGTAGGGGTGCACTTTTTGCCCCACCGTCAACTCCTCCTCACTGGCGCTCCCGCAACACGACCGTGATGTGGCTCATCCGCCTTTGATACCGGTCGGCCCGGCCGCGGGCCCGGGGCATGATCCGCTTCAGCGACGGTCCCTGATCCACGTACGCGGAAGCGATCAACAGCTCGTCGGGGTTCATGTCGTGGTTGTTCTCCGCGTTGGCCGCCGCGGGCTTCACCCCCGTTTCCACTAACCCCGCCGCCCGCGTCGGGGTG
>JACDOI010000025.1 GCA_017656145.1 Bacillota bacterium
CAACGGTGAGGTCGGGAATCTATCCTCCTCCGTGCGACAGTGGCTTGACGCCATCAACAACCAGGAGCGCCTTGGAACCTTGGCCGTCTCGATGATACTGTAGATCACGGCGCTGGAGAGAGCGCCTCGCGACGTGTTGGCAAAGAGCCAGTTCTTCCACCCGATAACAACCGGCTTGATGGAGCGCTCTGTCCGGTTGTTGTGAATCTCACGTCGGCCGTCCTTCAGAAAGGCCGTCAGCCTCTCCCACTGGTTGAGGCAGTAACGCACCGCCTTGCCCAAGGCGCTCTTGGGAAGAGCCGCTGCCTCCTGCTTCTTCAACCAGGCGTGAAACTCGTTCAAGGTCGGCACGCTTCGCACTTGGCGGGCCGCTTGGCGGTCCTGGGGTCGATTCCCTTGAGAGAACGTTCAACGCGGAACAGACGATTGCAGTAGGCCAGGCCCTCCTCGGCGGTCACCGGCCTTTTCGAGCGCGCCGAGGGCGGCAACACCTTGATCGCCTCGTCGAACTGCCGGCGGGCATGCGCCCAGCATCCCACGAAGGTAACGTCGGATAAGCTATCGTAGCCGCTGTAGCCGTCGACGTGAAGGTAGCCTTGGAACCCGGACAAAATGGCTTTCGGATGGTCGCCGACCGCGTGAGCTGATAGTCAAGAAGCACGATCGGCAGTCCGTCGCGTTCGGTCTGGTACACCCAGTTATGCGACTGGATCTGCGCCGAACGATTCAGCTCGTGCAGCACCTGCACCGTCGTTTCATCGGCGTGCAGGATCTCTTCTTGTAGGAGCCTTCGACGCATCGCCCGGTAGAGGGAAACCAGCCATCGTTTGGCACTCTCAATCATCCAGTTGGCCATAGTCTGTCGGGAGGGCGGGATCCCAAGGCGCTGAAAGTACTGCTCTTGGCGGTAGAGGGGCAGCCTCCCACGAAGTTTTGCGTCATGACATGCGCCAATGCCAACGGAGAAGCAAGGCTTCCGGGGATCGGGGGAAGAGGCGCTTTCGCCGTCACGATCGGCGTCGCTTCGGCTTCCTGACCGCACCGGCAACAATCGTAGATCACCTGCACATGCTCCACTTTCTTCACGTGGTCCGGGACCACTTTCAGCTCCCGGCGCACCTGCGTATTCATCCCGTGAAGCTCGCCGTGGTAGTGGGCACACGTTCGCTCCTCCTCGGGCAGGTCGATGGAGCGCCGCAGTCGCTAACCCCTTCGCGACCGCTTGGGACGGGGTTTTCGCGATATGTGGGGGGTTTCTTCGACTCATCGGTCTGGCCATCCGGCAGCAGGAATTTTCCTTATCATCACCACCCAGAGCGCCAGAACCGGTGCCCCGTGTCCCTCGTGGGGTCGTGTGTCCCGTCGCCGTCACAGCAGCTATACCCGGATGCTGATGGCTCTACCCGCTGACGTCCGGACGGTCAACATTCAGCTATCGGTGCCACGATTTCGTTGTGCCAATCCTGTCTGTCGCCGGCGCGTGTTTGCTGAACGCTTTCCCCAACTCGTCCGTCCCCATGCTCGTCACACGGAACGGCTAGAGAGCCTGCTCACCCGTATCGGTGTCCTCTTGGGTAGTGCGGCGCGGCCGGCGCCCGGCTTTCGCAGGACCAGTGTGCCCCCGTCACCCCGGACACGATTCTGCGCCTGCTTAACCGCATGGAACTCATGCCTGCAGCTAACCTCCGTGTGGTCGGCATCGACGATTGGGCCTGGCGCAAGGGTGTGCGATGCGGAGCGCGTGCTTGCTGGCCTCTTGGTCCCGGCGCTTCCCGTCCAGGACACGGCACCTGTCGAGGCGGTGCCCGATGCGCTACAACCCAAAGGCCGGAAAACCCGCAAGGACGCTGAGCAACGGCAACAGCAGCAGCGGCGGCAAGCCCTGTATATCTCAGAGATCATCACCACTTCGATGCTTCCAGCCAGTAAGGGATTCACGCGTCTTGTGCCTTCGTTGGTCGTCGTAGCCGGATACGCCAGCGCGTTTTTTCTGTTGTCGCTCGCGCTCGGCACGGTTGCAGTGGATGTCGCTTATGCCATCTGGGCTGGCAGAGGCGTAGCCCCTGTAACTATCATTGCCTGGGTGGTGTACGGGAAAAAACTGGACTTCGCCGCATTAGCGGGTATCGCGCTCATCGTGACAGGAGTGGTCGTGCTAAACCTATTTTCCAATTTCCAGGACAGTGAGCCATTAGACCAACTGGTTATGGCGGGCGCTGCCCTCGGTAATGGCATCGGCTGCGAGAACCCCGGAAATCACCACGGCTTCGACTCCTGGACCCGGGAATGCCCCTGCACCAACGAGGTATAGATGGCGAATCGGCGTCTGATGGTGAAGCCGTGTCATATGGTGTGCGGAGCCGTAAATCGCCCCATCGGGCGATCCGGTGGAGCGCGTCACCGTAGCGGGCGTGGCCGCCACGTTGTTGCCTCGGGTTGGGGGTTCAGGGTCATAATCATCATCACGTGATGCCCAGGCGGGGTGAGGGAAGAGTCCACCTTCGATGGAACGACGACGCCAAGGCCCTTCCCGTCAGACGGAGCATACATGGTAATGGGCGCAACCGGCGGCTCGTAATCCAACGCAAGAAAAACAGCAAAGACTGAGTTGGTGGATTTTGGAGCGAAGAGTTTCTTTCTAAATTGCGCCGGTAGGTGTTGAACGACAACAAGGTCCAAAAAGTATTGTGCACGTCGGCATTTGAAATCATCAGGTCTAAGAATTCGTACGCCCTCCGGTCCAGGTCCCCGGGCAGGAACCGCCTCCCTCTGGGGCAGGCAATATGTAGGATGTAGACGCTACGCAACACGTCGAAGATCATGGTCATCGCCGGTTGCATCGTCAAAGGGAAGTTCTCCGCGGCAACGTATCGAAAGGCTACGTCTTCACGAATGCGTCGTTCGATCTTTCTGGAGGAGTAGACGACCACAGCGTAGGCATACATCGGCACATTGAGAATCATGGATGGTTCGTACGGTGGGTACCCACGAGTCCTCCCTCAAGCCGTGCTCAACTATCTGATCCAAGAGTTTTACCAGCTGGAGGAAGCTCTACGCGACCCTAACGACGCCACCCCCTTCGACCCCTACGACCACGGCTACATCGTCCTGCTCGAGCCCGGTGACAACGTCCGGGACCGTCGGGAAGTCGGCCTGCATCGCATGGATGAAGGCCTTTTGGGCTCGCTGGCTGAGTACGTCGAACGCGTCAGGTTGGAGGACGGCATCGAGCTCTATCGCGTCGGCGTCCTCTATAACAACGATTACATGATGTTCTTCTACACCGTCGGCAGCCACGATGAGGAAGTGGACGCTTGGCTGAAAGCGGAAGCCGAATTCGGGGAGGTCATCACGCCGTGACGAGCCTTGTCATGACGGACTCCCCACCAAAAACAAAACCAAAAACAAAAGACGTCCACCTCAACCGGTTCAGACAATACCTGTTCGAGTAGGGACTCCAGCCCACGACCATTGCGTCCTACCTCTCTGACGTGCGCCAGTTCCATGATTTTCTGGCCCCTATGGGTGAGAGCCATCCCTGTCCACCCACGGATGGGTGCCGTTCGCATCCTCATCTGAGGTAGCCTGACCCTCGCTGCCGTCCTGGGGGCTATGGACCGGGCAGAAACAGTATCTATTCAACCTGGCTGCGGCGGGCATGCCGGGGTTCATCCTTGCATGGGGCAGGAACACTCATCTGGAATTCAAGAAGAAAATACTACTAAACCAATTCCGCGCCCAACAGGCAGGTAGCTCACACCTCCTCTCCAGTATGACGGAGGGTCTCACACAACACTGCTGCACCATGCAATTTTGGAGCAAAACTACCGGATCTGTACGCTGGGGCGAGCCCAAGCGGACTCCCCTACAAACAAGGTGGCATGAGGAGGCGAGGGTGTGCGTGTTGTTGAGGACCAGCGCGCGATGAATGTGGTACCCCGATCTGGCTCTCACGAAGGGTGGATTGCCTATTGGAGGGACTTTATCGACTCGCTCAGCGAGGACGGGCGCAGGAAACTGCTAACTGATATGGGGCTCGCGGTGCCGGGCTTCCGCCGAGGTGCCAAGATACCTGACAAAAAAGTTCGTTCAACCCTAGAGGCCGAACCTGGCCAACACAACGGCAAGCGGTTCATGAAGTGGTTCCGTAAGCGCTTCAGCTCGTTGGTGCTGGTTCTGGAAAACGACTCTGGTGACGCTGTGGAAAAGAAGCTTCCATCGCTAGTGGAGGACACGCCCCCGGCCATTGTCCGCATGGCGTTAGCGATGTTCCGGCCTGAACTGTTTCCGTCGTTGGAATCCACCCTGAATGAGCACGAAGAGAGGCTGAGGGCGAAAGCAACGGATACAGCATTACATGATCTTTCCCGTCAGGTCAGTGAATTAAAGGAAGAGCTCGAGGAGCTGAGGCGGCAACTGGACGCTGCGCGGCGCGAAAACGGGATCCTCACCGGTGAAAACCGGAAACTGCAACGACAAAACCACGAGTTGCAAAAACGACTCGATAAGGTGCAAGTGGATGCCGAACAAAAGATTGGGCAGTGGAAGGAGAAGTTCGATAAGCTTCAACAACTGGTTTGGAATAAAGAGAAGGAAATTCACTTATGCAAAACCAAGCTCGAACAGGTTCTTTTAGATATCAACAATCGAGACAAGGCCATCAACGAGTTGCAGCGGCGCATCAACGGTTACAAACGAGCGCTGGCTGAACGGCAGCATTTGACTCGCCTATATGGGTCAATGGCGAAGCGGCGGGATCCCGGTGACGCCCCGCCTGATATGCAGGTATTAGTGCTGGGAGCTGGATTCCCAACGGAGGCGTTCGAGGTAAACGGCAAGTTGGTCCATATAGAAGGGATTGAAGTTCCTGGAGAAGTTGATCGCGAGCTGATCCAAAGGTGTGCTGCTTATAACAGGGTTTTCTTGCTCTCCTCGTGCCCGTATGCCTTTCGTTTGAGTGTGTACGGGCAACTTGGCGGCGTGACGGAAATTCCAAGTCTTGCCCAGGTGCGTAATGAGTTGGGATTGGAGGAATGATGAGCGTGCCTCAACGAGAATGGGAGTGCGTCTTGGCGGGGCGATTGGCCTCGGACGATGAAATGCCCGATGTACGGCATTCCTCGGTCTTTATTAATCGGGAGCGAAGCATCCAATTTTCGATCAAGGTGATGTCCGATGCACCCGATGTGATAAGCGGAGTGCAAAATTTTACCTGTTGGGCAAATCATCTGCCTGACTTTCAGGACGATATATTTGCCGATAACGATGAGCGCATTAGGAATCTGCGCAGATATTTAGATGGAAAGATTATCTTATTTAAGCCGGTGCAGCGAACGACCCCGGACACGAAATGGAACCTTGCCCAACCCATCACAGTGTTGGACGCGCCTGAGGCGTTGGGCGAACACTCACACCTTGTGCCTATTCTCTATCTGCCCGACTTTATGCCCGAGGAGTTTGAACAGAGGTTCTTTGGGCGGCATCCGGTGGGAGGGCCGTACAATCGCACATTCCCCAAGGAAATGCCTATCCCCAATCCCATTACGGTGTGGGTCGGGAGTTGGTTGTACGGTCCGTTTGATGTCATGCGGGCCGTGTATGGTGGCTGGATGTTTCGGGGTGAATCAGTGCGGAAAATCGAGGTAAATATCACGGAGTTCGGAACATTAATCTTGCCATACCGGAACATTGTCTTTATCGAGACCAATACCTACGAACAAGTGTTGGTGAACCGTCTTGAATCCGAGGGAATGCGGTTGCAAAAGCCGGATATGGAGGTTCAATCTCGCACCGCTACTTCAGGAGGCCCTACGCTCGATGCCGCGACAGGCAAGAAAAAAATGGTTGATGGCCGGACCGCGGTTGATGTCGTGACGCCGATGTACGTCAGGTTTCGTCAGGAGGATTCTGAACTCGAACACGAGCTGTCGCCGGAGAAAAGCTTGTCGGAGGCGGCCTTCCTAAGGCGGTTACAGCGCCTAGCGCATGCAAAACGCCTTTTTTACGACGAAGAGGACCTAGTCAACTTCCATACCGCGCTCAAGACGGGCAACTTGGTGCTCCTGGCAGGTATGTCAGGCACCGGAAAGTCGCGCTTGGTGCAATTGTACGCAGACGCTTTGGGTATGGATGACGAACAGTTTGCTATGATTTCCGTTTGTCCGACCTGGACCGACGACAGCGACGTGTTGGGTTTCTTGGACCTCACCAACGGCATCTATCGACCGAGCGACAGTGGATTGGTTGATCTGCTTATCCGCGCTTACCGGAATCCGGACAAGCTGTATATGGTGTGTTTTGACGAAATGAACCTGGCTCGGGTCGAGCACTATTTTTCGCAGTTCATTTCGGCTTTGGAGCTTGAGCCGGATCATCGCTTCATCAGCCTGTACACCGCGGCGATGGAGGGCCGGGTTTACAACTCGTCGCATTACCCATCCAAAGTGCCGGTGGGGAGGAACGTGATGTTCGTGGGGACGGTGAACGTCGACGAATCCACCTACGCTTTCAGTGATAGGGTGCTGGACCGGGCGCAGGTAATTCGTCTGCGAGTACTGCCGTTTTCCGACGGCTTGACCCATGCTGCAACGATATCCGAACCAGTGAAAACTCCGCCTGTGTCCTTTGCAACCTACGACGCCTGGCGCACCTTGCCTGCCGATATCAAGCTGTCCCAGGGTGAGCTGGAGTTCTTGGAACGACTGCACAACGAACTGCAAAGCGTTGATCTACAAAGAGGTGTAGGCCACCGTACCGTGCGGCAGATCGACACCTACCTGCAAAACATCCCTCTCGATGATGACGACAGTCCAAGCATTGAACGCTCGCTTGCGTTTGATCTGCAAGTCGTACAGAAGGTGGTGCAAGGGAGCTCCTTGATCGCTCTGATGGACGAATTCCAGGACCTGAGCAGCTTTACGCTGAGCAGGCAGGAGATCAAACAGAAGGCTAGGGAATTGAAGGCTTATGGTTACGCCTCGTAAGCTGCCGTTTGAAGTGCGATTGCACTTTGCGTCGCTCGACGGATCGAAAGTGCGTGCGTTGCGCAATTTCACAGATAAGATTGAGGAAGCGGATATAGACGACACTTATCTCATTGAGTACCATCCCTGTTCGCTGGAATTCGCCGCACTGGAACCTGATGTGCCGGCGGACGCGCGCTTATATGTTGACCGCTTAGATGCGCTGGCCGATCCGGGGCTTGCCATGGATGACGAACGAATCTACATCAGATGTGGCACTACCGTCGAAATCCAGCGGCCCGACGATGCCCGCTTTCCTTGGATTCCCGGCAACTACCGGGTGGAGGTGCGCTGGGGCGGACGTTCGTATTACACCGTCTTGCAGGTGCGCCCCAAGGACATGACGATGGATCAATTGCGCATGATGCGAGAGGAGCTGGAGCGATATGTGGTCGGTCTGACACTGGACCTGATACGACGCGCCCAGGGATTTGGGGACTCGGAACTGGCTCACCATCTTCCACTCCGATTTTACCAGTACCAACTGTTGGAGGATAAATTCCCAGTCTTGTACGCTGTATTACAGGATATCGTTAGGCGGCCAAAACACGAAGTGTGGCGTACCCATACCATCCGCCCGACTCATCGGATCACGCGCCAAGACCAAAAATCGTATCAGTGGATGCATTCGGCTGCTGGTTACGCGCGCAACCGATTTTCTGACGTTCGATCGAAGCCTCTTTATGCTTTGGCGCCACTAAGCACCGTTCGATATGACCTGCCGGAGAACCGGTGGGTGAAACGCATCTTGAAGCAACTCATAGCCATTATGGATGACATCGCCGACTCCATTGAACGGTTGAGTCACTCTGATTGGTCCATGGCATCTCGCTTGAATTACGAAAAATCTCGGTATCTTGGGCAGGTGCGGCGACTACAGGCCAGATTGCGTTCTATACTGGCTCATCCGCTGTTTGAGGAGGTCCAGGATGTCTACGGGCCTTTGCCGTATACCCCAGCCATGCAACGGGATGGGCGGTACAGGACACTCTATCGTTTTTGGTGGGATCTCATTATACATAGCGAAGTAAAAGTTAACGCGTCCTTTGAGTACCAGTGGAAGAAAACAGATCTGCTATGGGAGTATTGGGCGTTTGTTCGGACAATTCGGGCGCTCCGTGTGATTGGCTTCGAACCCGTCAGTGGGTGGATTTTCGATGAGACGTGGAGTTTTCCGGACCGGGTTTTCATCCCAACGATTCCGGAAGGGACGAAGGTAGTGATGCGTCGTGACGATGAGCGTGTGGAAATTCACTACTTGGTCAGGTTGCCCAAGGATAAAGAGAGTGCAAGATTGCGTGGTTCGCTGCTTTACGTACTTGGAAACAATAACTGGCCAGACATTAGACTGGACTACTATAAAGCGGATGCGTACGAGTACTCCGTGGTGGTTGAGGCCAAGTACAGGAAGTCGCGGAATATTTGGCCTAAGGATAAATCAGTGGATTTTTCCAAGTGGACCCCGGTTATGCGGCAAATTCAAGACTATCGAGACAAGATTAAGCGACTAGATGACGTTCTCAAGTACGCTGTGCGTGAGGTGATTGTTCTGTACCCAAAAGACGCGGAAAGGGCGACAGTGAGTGATGAAGGAGATCAAGTTGTCTTGATTCAGTTGATGCCCGATGAGTCAGATGAGCACTATATCGAGCATTTAAGGGAGTTACTACGGTGTCCCTGAGCTTCAGCGGGCAGCCGGCCTGTTAGCTACAGACGGCAGGGCGCTTGACGGTAGCGGATTAGGTTATCGGCGATGGTGATCTCAATGCTTCTTGACCCTCGAGCGGTTCAAACTTGATCAACCAAAGTATGCAGACGCGCCTTTGCCCCGATTGCAATCCGAGCATGAGGTGACAAGGTTCTCCAGTGCGTTCGTCCCGCCCTTCGATACCGGTATCTTGTGGTCGATCTCCAGGGTGATGCCGTGTTTCTTTGGAGTTCGGCCGCAGTATTGACAGGTGAAGTTATCCCGGGCGAACACTTTCCAACGAACTCCTTTGGGAATCGGCGTTCGTTTATATGTGTGGGGTGATTGAGCGTCTGAACGCGTGAAGCGCCGATTGGTGCCGGCAGAGCGGCCCCGCAAGCTCCACGCAAAGAAGAGAAAGGCCAGAATGGTCATGGCCAAAGCGGATTCATCCTGCTTGAGCCATAGATCGAGTGCTGCCACGCCAATGAGAGCAGCGAAGAAAGACGCAAGACTGATCGATTTTCGGCGGGGCCAGACAAGAAACGAAATCAGCAACGCCATCGCTGCCGACGAAATCTCCCCGTCTGCAACAAGGCTAATGGCCCCGATCCCGAAGATAAGCGCAAGGATGGCCCGAAGCAGCTGTATCATCCATCAGCCCCCCCCTAACTGGTTGCGTTGAAGCGATGCTGCGACGAATAATGGCTGGGTACATAACGTGGACAGTCGTATCGGCTTCGGGGAGCTCATATCAAGGTGCGCAAAAAAGGTGGCGTAACCTTCTGCTTGAGAGGCCCGGACCGAGCCCCAGGCGCTAGAAGGAGTACGCCAATGTCAGAGTATCAGATGACGTGCACGGAAGACAAGGCCAGCGGGCGCGGGAGCAAAACGAGTCGGTGGCGGACAGGTCCGGCATCATCCGGGGTGAACAAGTTCGATGAGATGCCCGGCGAATTTCTGCCGTTGCGCGCATCCTAGAGCCCGCCTCTCGAGCCGATAAAGTTTTCGCTGCACTGTGCCGATGCAAGAGCTGGGAGAATCTAACACAACCTACCCCGGCCTTAAGTGTGGCTGTGCGCGCTCCAGCGCGGGATTGAGACCCCACCGCCAGCCCTGGCGGATCGGACTTCAGGACGAGTGGAGGAGTGCGAATACGTGGCAAGGAGTCGTTCCCGCAGCATCGCAGCATTGTTGGTCATCAGTTTTCTCGCTGTCGGACTGATTCCGGCGGGCATCATCGCCATCATTTCCTACGGCGACGGGGCCCAAGCCATCGAGGAGCAGGTCCTGGCGCAACTGACATCCATGCGGGATGCCAAACGAGACATGGTGCAGCGCTACTTGCAGGACCGCGTCGCCCACGCGAGCGCCCTGTCTAACACGCCCAGTGTGCAGGACGGCTTGCCGGCTTTTCAGAGCGCCCTCGAAATGGGCGGGATCGGCTCTTTCCTCTGGAACGGCTTGGAAGCCGAGATTGGCGGTTACTTGAACAATTTTGTCGAGGATTACGGCTACCGGGGCCTGTATCTGATTGCCGAGGACGGGTTGGTCCTTTACAACACAACGAAAGAAGAGGACATGGGGACCAATTTGCTGGACGGTGTCTACAGCAACACCCATTTGGCGGACGGCCTGAGACGGGCTCAAGAGCGGGGGACGACCGTCGTCACCGACATGTCCCTCTACCCGCCCGCGGGAAATGTCCCGCTCATGTTCATCGTGCATCCTGTTAAGGACGGAACCGATATGGTCTTGGGCTATATGGCCCTCGCCCTTGCCCCCGATGACTTGCAATCCATCATGGGCCTGAGGTCCGGTCTTGGGGAGACGGGCGAGACCTTTCTCGTCGGTCCCGACATGACCCCCCGGACCAGCCTTCACCTGATGGAAGGCGAATCGCTGCTGCGCTCCCGGGTGGACACCGAAGCGGTGCGCCGCGCCTTGGCGGGGGAGACCGGGGCCGGCACGAGCTTGGATTACCGCAACAGGCCGGTATTGGCGGCTTTCGCTCCGCTTGATTTCGGAGATCTCGGGTGGGTGCTCGTCGCGCAGATGGACGCGGGCGAAGCGCTGGCCGCCAGCCGGTCGCTGCTGCAAAAGTCGGTGGTCCTGGCTGCGGGGATGGCCGTTGTCGTCGTGTTCATGGCCGTGTTTATGGGGCGCAGCATCTCCAGGCCGGTCCAGCAGATCGCGGCCGCGGCCGTCCGCATGGCCGACGGGGATTTGACCTTGGAAAAGCTCGAGATCGACCGCCGGGACGAAGTCGGGGAAATGGCCAGCGCGTTCAATCAAATGGTGGCCAATTGGCGGGAGATAATGAGGGACATCCAGCAAACCGGCGTCGAGCTGGCCGATCGGGCAAGGCACCTGTCCGGCGTGGCCGAGCAGTCGTCGTCGGCCACAAATCAGATCAGCTCGGCCATCGAGCAAGTCGCCTCGGGGGCCAATCTTCAAGCCTCAAGCGCCAATGAGACCGTCGGCTCCATGGACCAGCTGCGGCGGTCCATCGATCAGATCGCGTCCGGAGCCAGGAAACAAGCGCAGCAAGTGCAAGTGATGAGCGAGCTGGCGCTGCAGATGGTCGAGTCCCTCCGGGAGGTTTCCGCGTCGGCGCGCGTTGTCGCCGAAGGGGCGACCAAAGATCTGGAGTCGGCCCGGGCCGGGGGCCAGGCCGTGCGGGAGACGGTGGAAGGGATGGGCCGCATCCGCACGACCGTCAACGAGGTGGCCGACAGGGTCCGGGAGCTGGGGCAGCAATCCCAGCGCATCGGTGAGATCGTGCAGCTCATCAGCGACATCGCCGAACAGACCAATCTCCTGGCACTCAATGCGGCTATTGAGGCGGCCCGGGCCGGCGAGCACGGGCGCGGGTTCGCCGTGGTGGCCGAAGAAGTGCGCAAGCTGGCCGAACGCTCGGCGCAGTCCAGCAGCCAGGTGGCGCAGCTCGTTGAAAGCATCCAGGCGGGCGTGAAGGTCGTGGTGGAAGCGGTTCAGACCGGAACGCAGGAAGTCGAGGATGGCGCCGTGCTCGCCGGGCGCGCCGGCGAGGCCTTGGAGCAGATCGTCCAAGGCATCCAGCAGAGCAACCAGCGCGCGCAGGAGATCGCGGCCGCGGCCGAGCAGGTGACCAACAGCAGTGCCGAGATAGCCCGGGTGGTGGAGGAGGTCGCGGCCATCGCCGGCGAAAACGCCCGAGCGTCCGAGGAGATGTCTTCCTCCAGCCACAAGGTGAGCGAGGCCGTCGAGCACATCTCCACCGTATCCAGCGAAACGGCCGCTGCCGCGGAGGAGGTCGCGGCCTCAGCCGAAGAGGTCAAGACGGCAGCCCAGGATGTGACCGGCGCGGCCGCTACCCTGACGGATATGGCGGACCGGTTGGCCCAGCTGGTCGGCCGGTTCCGGATATAAAGCGATAAGCGGCGGGCGCCGGGGGTCCTTTATGGAGCCTCGACGCGCGCATTGTTTTGTTATCCGGGCGCCCGTTGTTATGCGGGCGCCCGGACGCCGTCACATCTTGGAATCCGTTTCCCTGGTCCCGGTTTCCCGCTTGGGTTCCGTCTGCCAGCCCTCAAACCGCCTGGGATCAAGTCCGAAACCGGCCCACCATCCTGCGCAGCTCGGCGGCCATCTCGGCCAGCACCTGGGAGGCATTGGACACTTCTTCCATGGAAGCGTTCATCTGCTCGGCGGCCGCGCTGATCTCTTCGGTGGAGGCGGCAGTCTGTTCGAGGACCGCGGCAACGCTTTCCACCGCCTGGCCGGCCCGCCGGCTTTGGGCTTCCATCTGCTCGGTAATGCGGGCGTTGTCTTCAGCAATGCGGGCCACCGCGTCCATGGCGGCAGTCACCTGTTGGACGTCTTCGGAGAGATTGCCGACGGTGTCCCTGACGCTTTGCAGCTCCCCGTTGGTCGTCTCCAGGGCCGTTAAGATGGGTTCCAAGGCTGCGCGCGCGACCCGCGCCCGTTCCATGCCGGCTTGAACCTTTTCAGTGCCCGATCCCATGACTGCCACCGTTTCCTCGATCTCCGCCTGCATGCTCCTCAGAAGCCGGCTGATCTCGCCGGCTGAGGCGGCGGAGCGGTCCGCGAGCTTGCGGACTTCGTCCGCGACGACCGCGAAGCCCTTGCCGTGCTGGCCGGCCCGGGCTGCTTCAATCGCGGCGTTGAGGGCGAGCAGGTTGGTCTGTTCGGCGATGTCCGAGATGACTTGCACGATCTCGCCGACCTGGCGGGAGTGTTTGCCGAGTCCCCGAACCCGGTCGGCCGATTGCAGCACCGTTTGATGCATGTCTTCCATGCGCTGCATCGTTTCCCGCACGACCGCGCCGCCCTCGCGCGCGGCCGCGACGCTCCGCTCGGACACCGCCGCCATCTCGCCGGCGCTTTTCACCACCTGCTCGATTGCGGCGGTCATATCGGCGACGAGCCGGGACGCGGCGTCGACGGCCCGGGTCTGGTCGCCAGCTCCTTGGGCGATCCGGGCCATGGCCTCGTTCAGCTCGTTGACGGCCGCCACCACCTCTTGAACCGAGCGGCCCTGCTCAGCCGTGCCGGCCGCGACTTGTCCGATGGTGTTGGTGATCTGCTGGGTCGCCTTGGCCGTTTCCCGGGCGCTCAACGACAAGTCCCGGCTGTTTTGCTGCAGCGTGTCGGTGGATTGCTCGAGCGCCCGGATCATGTCCCGCAGCTGGATGACCATGCCGTGGAACGCTTGCGCCACCTGACCCGCTTCATCGGACTGGCGCAGCTTGAGCGGCTGCACCGTAAGATCTCCGCCGGAGACCCGTCCGGCCAGCCTCGCCACTTGCCGCAAGGGCACGGCCACGCTGCGGCCGATGGCCCACGCCAGGCCGATGCTGCCCAGCGCGGCGGCGACGGCGGCGACGATGCCGCCGGTAACTGCAAACCGGACGCTCGCTCGGGCCGCCTCGGCTTCTTCGGTCATGCGGGCCTTTTGAATGCCGATGAATTCCATCGAGCGGCCGGTGGCCCATTCTGCGGCCTGCCGGACCGCGGGCCGCAATGCCAGTGCCTCCTCCAGCCGTCCTGCTGATGCCAGGGCCAGCATCTCCGCCGCCAGGTCGAAAAATTGCTCCTGGCGGTTGGCGAGATCGGCAAGGATGACCCGCTCCTGGTCGGTCCCGGCCATGCGCTCCAGCCGCTGGTGACCGGACATCCACTCCTGCCGCAGGGCGGAAAACTCGGATAAGGCGGACGCGTCCGGATCCAGCAAGTAATCCCACAGAAGGCCGACGGTTTCATCGGCGATCATGTCCAGCTGCAGCGACGTGATGGTGGCCTCCGCGTCGCCGCGGAGGACCTGGTCAAACTGGGCGGCGATGCGATTGAGGCTTACGATCCCGACAGTCACCGCGACCACCGAGACCAAGAGCGTCACTCCAAAGCCGACGGCCACCTTGGCCAAAATCGGCATCCTGCCCCAGATGCTGACATTTCCGGCTTGCGCCATGGCGAGTCCCCCTCGTCCATCCGGTACGATCCGCATACCGGTCCAGGCGTCAGCCCAATCGTAGGAAACTGGGACGATGCCAGTCAATGCCAATATAAAAACTCAGAAAAATAATAACTTATAGCAGCGTGTGCGGCGCTCGCCGGTCATTGCGGCACTTGGCTCACTTTGCACCGCAGCCTAAAGATCCGCGCCAGCCCCACCGATGAACGGAATAGCGGGACGAGCCGCTTGGCGGCTGGACGGTGTCCCCATTCTCCCGCCGGGCGGCTCTTGCCGGCACGCAAGAGGAGGGAGCAGCGGTGCAGGTGGAAGGCGTGGCTGCCGTAAGCGGCCTGCCGTCTCCGGCCGGTCGCGGGCCGGTACCGGTGGTGTCCGACCGCTCTGCCCACGACCAGTTGCCGGTGCGGGCGGCAAAAGCGGATCGGGCCCGGCCGTTGACCCGGGAGGCGGACCGGTCGACGCTGGAGCAAGTGGCGGACGGTCTCAACCGCACTTTCGAGGCCGTCGACAAGCAGCTGCGGTTTCTCGTTCACGAGGAGACCGAGCGGGTGTATGTGCGGGTTATCGATCGGGAGTCCGGCGAGGTCATCCGCGAGATCCCGCCTGAGAAACTGCTGGACCTCATCGGCCGCATCCAGGAAATGATCGGGCTTTTGATTGACGAGTGGGCGTGACCGGCAAGACAACAGGCGTTACGAGGGGGAAAGCCGGGTGAGCATTTATTTCTCCGGCCTCGCATCAGGGATTGACATCGACGGGCTCATCGAAGGGCTCATGGCCATCGAGCGCCGGCCCGTGGTCCTCTTGCAAGACCGCAAAAACGCGCTGCAGCTGGAAAAGGATGCGTGGCGGGACATCAACAGCCGGCTCAACAACTTGCAGGACCGGGTCGCGGACTTGAAGCTCGCGTCCGCGTTTCTCAGCCGGACGGTCCAGTCGTCCGATGAAACGGTGGTGAAAGCGACGGCCAACCGCGACGCGGTCTTGGGCCGGTACCAAATCACGGTCGAACAGGTGGCAAAGTCCCAGCGGGTGGCGTCAAAGTCCTTTGATGTCGAAGTCACCGATTCGCTCGGGATCAGCGGAACATTGGAGCTCACCGTCCGCCCAAAGGATTCAACGGATCCTTCGGAGGAGACGACCTTTCAGATCACGATCGGAACCGGCGATTCGCTGGTCGCGATCCGCGATGCCATCAACGAAGCCGCCGCTGGCGTCACCGCCACCATCATCGATGGTAGGCTGGTGCTCACGACAGACGAAACCGGCTTTGAGATCGTCGCTTCCGATGAAACCGGCGTCTGGCAAGATCTCGGCATGACCGTCGTCCAGGAGGCGCAGAGCGCGAGGCTGGTCGTGGACGGCCTCTCCATCGAGCGGCGTTCCAACACCGTTGATGACGTCATCGAGGGCGTCACCCTGACCTTGTACGATACCGGCACCGCTCAGATCGACGTTCAGCACGACGCGGCCGCCGCAGTCGATCGGGTGCGGGCGTTCGTCGACCAGTACAACTCCGTCCAATCCTTCATTTCGGAGAAAGCGGGCAAGGGCGGCGTCCTTCAGGGAGACGGGCTGCTCGTCCGCATCCAGTCCGGCTTGCGGCAGAGTGCCACCGCGGCCGTAGATGCCGGATCGGATGCGCTGTTCAACCAGCTGGCTCAAATAGGCGTCACGGTGGACCGGTACGGCACGATGACGTTGGACGAGGCCAAGCTCCGGGAGGCGCTGGCCGAAAGCCCCGAAGCCGTGTGGCGGCTGTTTGCCGGCACCAAAGAGGAAGACGGGTTCGACGGGGTGGCGGTGCGGCTTGGCGAGCGGCTTTCGGGCTGGCTCGAATCGGGCAGCGGGCCCCTCGTTTCCCGGCAGCAGATGTTGGACCAGCGCATGGACGACATCGACGACTCGATCGAGCGGATGGAAATGCGGCTGGAGATGCGGGAAGAAAGCCTCCGGCGCCAGTTTCTGGCCATGGAGCAGGCGTTGGCCGCACTGCAGGCCCAGTCATCGTGGCTGAGCCTGCAACTCCAGCAGTTGTCCGCATTTTCCGGGTATCAATCTAGCGGCCGCAGCTGACGGCCGCCGGGAGGAACGGCCATGTCAGTAAGCTACGCGCAACAGGCGGCCCGGCAATACCGGACGACCCAGGTGTCCACCGCCGGCCCGATGAAGCTGGTGCTCATGTTGTACGACGGCGCCATCCGGTTTGTGAACCAGGCGGCGGCGGCAGTGGAGAGCAACAAGCTTGAAGAAGCGCACCGCAGCCTGCTCCGGGCTCAGGACATCTTAGCGGAGCTCGACGGCGCCCTGGACAGAAGTGCGGGGGAGATCGCGGAAAACTTGCACCGCCTGTACGATTACATGCAGCGGCGGCTCATCGAAGGGAACGTGCGAAAAGATCCGGAACCGCTGCGGGAAGTCGCCGGCCTCCTCGAACAACTGCAGGAGGCTTGGCAGGCGGTGGCGCAAAGCGAGGGAGGCTCGGCCCATGGCCGGCCAGCGCGCGCCTGAAGAGGCGGTCAGCGCCCTCGAGCAGCTCGTTGCGGGCTACACCGGCCAGCTGGAAGGTTACCGCGAGTGGCTGGCCCTGGCCCGCCGGGCCCAGGAACGCCTGGACCAAGGAGACCTGGACGGATTTTTGCGCCTGCACGCGGAAAAAGACGAGGTGGCTGCCCGCGTCCGGGAATTGGAGCAGCGGGTCCGGGAATGCCGGGAACGGCTGGGGCAAGCTTTGGGTTCGCCGGATCTCACGCTCCAGGATCTGGCCCGGGCGCAAAGCAAGTGGTCCGAACCGGCCGTGGATGAGGCCGTGGCGGAGCTGCGATCGTTGCTCGCCGACCTTGAGGCGGTCATCCGGGAACTGGAGCAAGTCGAAGCCTCCACGGAGCGACAGCTTCGGGAGCGGCTGCGGGGATTGAGGCGAGAGCTCACCGAAACCCGCACGACCCGCCGGGCCGTTCGTTCATACCGCCAGCCAGCGCTTGAACCCGGCGAATCCCGATTTATCGACCGGAAAGGCTAGCACCGGGAAGGGCCCGGTCATCCCCCGCGACTTGGCCGCGCGAGGAGCGGCCGGGTGCGAGGCGAACGGGATATGCGCGCCCTTTGCCCCCGTTTGAGAAGAAACCCCCGCCGCGCGGGTTCCTCGGCCTTGGGGGGGTGGGGGAAACAGCGTTGGAAACCGCGCCCGCGGGGGCTCTTCCAGCCCGGGGCTCAGAACCCCGATGCTCGTGTTGTTATGCAAGCTTGGACGTTGCGCGGCCGTTTCCTGTGGGTCTGCGGTCCTGATTTTTTCCTGGGACTTTTTTCCTGAGACCCCCTGCTTGCCGGACCGTCCCGGTGGGACGAACATACTCCAGCGCCCGCTTGCGCGGGCTGAGCGGTGTTAAGTGTTGAGCTGCGCGTTCCGATAGAAATCAATACAGGGCATCCTCGGGTTGGAAGGGGATGAACGTGGCACGGAAACGGTCTATCTGGCGTCGTGTTCGGGTTGCGGGCAAAGTCGGGGGAGGCTTTGCGGCCGTCTTGTTGTTGATGGCCTTTGTCGCTTTTTTGGGAATGCGGGCCGTCAATGAAGCGGTTCAGTCGTTCGACCGCTTGCTTGAGGCCGACACCCGGTCGGCCGTCATCGCCGAGCGGCTCGAGCTGTTGACGGCCAACGCCATTGCCGGGGTGCTCGAATACTTCCTGCCCCCCAGCACCATCGCGGCCATGCAGGAGGAATGGCTGGCCACCTGGGACGAACTTTCCGCGAGGTTGCCGGATCCCGAAGACCAGGCCCTGTTGGCCACGGTGCGGGAGAGCCATGCAGCGTTTTTCGCCCTGTCGCAGGAAGAGTTTGCCGCGTTTGCGCAGCAAGAGGAGCTCCAGAACTTGGCCGGGCAAGCCACCGCGGACGTTCGGAGCCTTGTTGAGCACTTGAATGGCCGGGTGGAGGCCACCCAGATGGAGTCCCGGAAAGCGGCCCAGCTGGCCGAAGTGCGCATCGCGGCCGCCGCAGCGGTGGCGCTTGTCGTCGGGATTGTGCTGGCTGTCATGCTGACCCGCTTGATCAGCCGCCCGCTCGTGGCGCTTTCGGCCGTGGCCGGCCAGGTCGCCGCGGGCGACTTGACGGTGGAAATCTCCAGCGGCGGCCAGGAGGACGAGGTGGGGCAGCTGGCCGAGGCGTTTGGCCGGATGACCGCCGGTCTCCGAAGCATCGTCCAACAGGTGACCCAAGCCGTCGACACCTTGAACGCGAGCAGCGGGGAATTGTCGTCGTCCGCGGAGGAGGCGGCTCGGGTCACCCAGGAGATCGCCCGGACCATCGAGCAGGTGGCGGCCGGGACCGGCGAGCAGAGCCGTACTGTCCAGGAGGTCGTAGGCGCGGTGGCTGAGCTCAAAAAGGCCATCGACCGCATCGCCTCCGGCGCCCGGGAGCAGGCCCGGGTGGTAGACGCGGGCGGTCGGCTCATCGGCGAGATGATGCAATCGGTGCAGGCAGTCGCCGAAAGCGCGCGCCATGTGGCCGCTGCTTCCGATGAGAGCGTCAAGACGGCCCAGCGGGGCGGGCAGACGGTCCGGCAAACGGTGGCGGGCATGGAGGGCATCCACAACACGGTGTTCGCCACCGCGGACAAGGTGCGGCAACTCGGGGTTCACTCGCAAAAAGTGGGCGAGATCGTCCAGGTCATCTCCGACATCGCCGAGCAAACCAACCTTCTTGCCCTCAACGCGGCCATTGAGGCCGCCCGAGCCGGCGAGCACGGCAAAGGGTTTGCGGTGGTGGCCGACGAAGTGCGGAAGCTGGCAGAGCGATCGGCATCTTCGGCCAAGGAGATCGCAAGTCTCATCAACGACATGAAGACGGGGATCGACGAGGCGGTTCAGGCCATGCAGGCCGGCACCCAGGAGGTGGCCAGCGGCACCGAGCAGGCCAAGGCCGCGGGGCAAGCGCTGGACGAGATCATGTCGACTTTGGAATCCACCAACCAGCGGGTGCAGGCCATCACCCGGGATACGCAGAGCATCGCCGAGCGGGTGGAGCAAGTCATGTCGGCTGTGGAGGCGGTGGCCCGGATAACCGAGGACAGCACGGCGGCCGCCGAGGAGATGGCCGCCCGCAGCGAGCAGGTAGTGAGCGCGATGGAGAGCATCTCCGCTGTGTCGGAAGAGACCGCGGCCAGCTCTGAGGAGGTCAGCGCGTCGGCCGAGGAGATGAACGCCTCCGTGGAAGGCATGGCCGGCTC
Source organism: Bacillota bacterium (assembly GCA_017656145.1). Lineage (GTDB taxonomy): Bacteria > Bacillota > Limnochordia > Limnochordales > ZCTH02-B6 > JACDOI01. The sequence continues at coordinate 19,414 of JACDOI010000025.1, forward strand.
GGCTCGAGGGCTGAGCGAGATGGCGGGGAATTTGAAGCAGCTCGTAGCGCAGTTCCGCACGTGAGAGGTGACGTACGTGGCCACAGGGTCGGTGCAGGGCGCGGTCTCCGGGCAGATGCAACTGGTGGTTTTCCGCCTGGCCGGAGAGCTGTACGGGGTTGACATTCAGCAGGTCCGGGAGATCATCCGCGTTCCGGAGGTGACCCGGGTCCCTCGGACGCCCGACTTCGTCGAAGGCGTCATCAACTTGCGGGGAAGCGTCATTCCCGTCCTGGACTTGCGCAAGCGGTTCCGGTTGCCGGCGGGCGAGGCCGACCGGGAGCGGCGCATCGTCGTCGTCGAGATGGGCGAGCAGACGCTGGGCGTCATCGTGGATGCGGTCTCCGAGGTGCTGCGGCTTGACCAAGACCGGATCGAGCCGCCGTCGCCCTACATCGTCAACGTAGATTCCCAGTACATCACCGGCATCGCCCGGCTGGAAGACCGGCTCATCATCTTGCTTGATCTGAACAAGGTCCTGTCCGCGGGAGAGCGAGAGGAACTAGAGCGGTTGGAGGAACCGGAACAGGATGGGCGGAATTGAGCTGAGCCCGGAAGAGCTGGAGCTGTTCCTCACCGAGTCCACCGAGATGGTGGACACCATGGAGGAACTGCTGGTCACTCTGGAAACCGAGGGCGGCAGCGAAGCGGTAGCCGCCATCTTCCGGGCTGCCCATACGCTGAAAGGCGGCGCGGCCACCGCCGGCATGGAAAACATCGCTCGCCTGACCCATGCCCTCGAGTCGCTGCTGGACCTGGTGCGAAGCGGCGAGCGAGCGGTGGACGCCGATTTGGTGGACGCCTTGCTTGAGGCCGTGGACGTCCTTCGCCGGTGCCTGGCGGCCGTCAAGGAGGACGGGACCGACGAATCGGTGGACGTGGGGGGGTTGGCCGCGCGGCTTGAGGCGCTGGCCCAAGAGCCCCCTGGCGGGACCCCGGGGCTTTCCGGGCGCGCGGACGGTCCATCCGGGCAAGCCGCACCGGCATCTCAAGGCAGCACCGGAACGGCTGCCGGGGAACCGGTGCAGGAAGCCTCGAGAAAAGACGGTTCGGGGAAGGATGAGAGCGGCAAGCTCGCGCGGCTTTCCGGGCAAGTGGCGGAGGGCGAGCGGGTGTTCCGGTTCATTGTTGATGTGGAGCCGGATGCGGCTATGCCGTCCATCCGCCTCTACCAGGCGCTGATGGTGTTTGAAGAGCACGGCCGGGTGCTCCAGTCAAACCCCACGGTGAAAGAGATCGAGGAGACTACCGCGGATCACACGCGCCTGGAGGCGCTTGTGGTGACTGCGGAAAATCCGCAGGACGTGCAGGCCGCCCTTGCAGAGGTCAGCCACCTGCGCCAGGTGAGCTGGGAAGCGGTGGGCGGGCCGTCCGACAAGCCGGATGAAGGGGCGGGCCGCGGGCCTGCCCCAGGGCCTGCGGGTGCGGGCGGAGCGCCTAGCCGCCAAGGCGCGGGCAGCAGCGGGCCTGGTCGAAAACCTCCGGGCAGCGGCGGCGACGGGCCGGCGGCGCCCTCGGCCGCGCCGATGGCCGATACCATTCGGGTCAGCGTGCGGGTGCTCGATCGTTTGATGAATCTCGTCGGGGAGCTCGTCATCGACCGGACCCGCCTGGCGCGGCTGGGCCATGTCGATCTGCAGCTGCAGGAGCTTCAAGAGGAGCTGGAGCTTGTGTCCGGTCACCTCAGCCGGATCACCGCCGAGCTGCAGGACACCATCATGCAGGCTCGCATGGTGCCGCTGGAGACGTTGTTTCGCAAGTTTCCCCGCATGGTCCGGGATTTGGCCCGCCGCCTGGGCAAGGACGTGCGGTTTGAGATTCTCGGCGAGGATACCGAGCTGGACCGGGCGGTCATCGAGCAGATCAGCGACCCGCTGGTGCACCTCATCCGCAACGCGGTGGATCACGGCCTTGAGCCGCCGCAGGATCGGGTCGCGGCTGGAAAATCGGCCCAAGGGCTCGTGCGGCTCTCGGCCTACCACCAGGAGAACAACATTTATATCGAAGTGGCCGACGACGGCCGCGGCATCGACGCGGAACGGGTGAAGAGGACCGCCGTCGCCCGGGGGCTTCTCACAGCCGACGAAGCGCAGCAACTTCATCCCGCCGAGGCGTTGGAACTGTTGTTCCTCCCGGGCTTCAGCACGGCCGGTCAGGTCACCGACGTTTCCGGTCGGGGCGTGGGCTTGGACGTGGTCAAGAAAAACATCGAGCGGGTCAACGGCACGGTATCGATCCAGTCCGATCCCGGACGCGGGACCCGATTCATCATCCGGCTGCCGTTGACGCTGGCCATCGTCCAAGCGCTGCTCGTCAACATCCGGGGGACGATGTTCGCGGTGCCGCTGGACAGCATTGTGGAGATCTTGCTCGTCGGCGGGGAGCGGGTGCGGATGGCGAACGGCTGGCCCATGGTCCCCGTGCGGGATCAGGTGATCCCGCTGGTCAACCCGGGCGACGTGTGGGGGGCGGCGTTTGCCGCCGCATGGCGGGAAGATGCGTCCAATCCGGTCGTGGTCCTGCGATCGGGGGCGGGGCCTTTGGCCCTGGCCGTGGACCGGCTCATCGGCGAGCAAGAGATCGTGATCAAGACCATCGACGGCATGGGGGGTCAGGTGCCGGGCATATCCGGCGCATCGATCCTCGGCGACGGCTCGGTGGCGCTCATCCTGGACGTCACCGGATTTACGAAGGAGGTGCGCCGGCTTGGCACCGCCTTCCGCGGACATGGAGGCCATTTTGAGAAGAGCGCTTGATCATTCGGCCGAGGCGCTGTCGGGGTTTCTCGGAACGAAGCTGGCCCGGGCGGCCGACGTGCAGCTGTCGCGGCACCGGCTGGCGGACTTGCCCGTGCTGTGCGGGCCGGAGGAGACGCCGGTGGCCGGGGTGTTTCTTGAAGTGCAAGGGGATCTGCACGGATACTTGCTTTTGGTCATTCCGGCCGAGGAAGCCCGGGACATGGAGTCGAAATTGTTGGCGGTCGCGGGAACCGAGGACCCGGAGGGGACCGGGGAGCTCGCGGATTCCGCCCTGGGAGAATTGGGGAACGTGGTTGGATCGGCATTTCTGAACGAGTTGGCCGACCGATTTCACCTGTCGGTCACGCCGTCTCCGCCTCAGGTCGCTCGAGATATGGTCGGGGCGTTGCTTTCCACTCTGGCTGGCGCCCTGGCTGTCGAAGAACGGACGGAACTGCCCGTGGTTCGAACGGAGCTCGTGTCGGACGTGTCGCGGCTCGCCGCGTACTTGCTCTGGATTCCGGGAGGCACCGACTGGAACCGGCTGGAGGCCATGGCTTGAGACGGGTGTCCCTTGGATTGGGTGAGTACCGGGCGGGCAAGGCCGGGGCGGAGCAATGGTTTATCTACGGGCTTGGTTCGTGCGTAGGACTGATACTTTGCGATCCGACGCGGCAGGTTTCGGCGATGGCTCATGTCGTGCTACCGGAAAAGGGCCGTTCCTTGTCAGGCGAACCCGCCAAGTACGCGGACACGGCCGTTCCCTTTCTGCTTGAACAGATGGAACGCCTCGGGGCGGAACGGTCGTCGGTGTACGCCCAAATGGCCGGAGGGGCCCGCATGCTGGCCATCAGCGGCCTTGGCGACATCGGCGGCCGCAACGCGGCTGCGCTCCGCGAGACGCTGGCCGAGCACGGCATTCCCCTCGTGGCAGAACGGGTCGGCGGCACCCAAGGGCGCACGCTGCGGTGGGACTTGTCCACCGGCCGGGCAGTGGTCAGCCGGGTGGGTGCTCCGGACGAGATCCTGACCCCGCAACAGTACGTGTACGGGGAGGTGCCCGTCTATGGCCGTAGTGCTAGTCGTTGACGACGCTCAGTTCATGCGGCTCCGCCTCAACAAGCTGTTGACCGAGGCGGGCTACGAAGTGGTGGAGGCGGCCAACGGGGCGGAGGCGCTGGAGAAATATGCCCAGCGGCCCGCGGACGTGGTTCTTATGGACATCACCATGCCCCAGATGGACGGCCTGACCGCTCTGAAGGAGTTGCGGCAGCGGTTTCCCGACGCGAAGGTAGTCATGTGCAGCGCGTTGGGGCAGCAGAGCGCCGTGCTGGAGGCCATCAAGTCAGGAGCCAAGGACTTCATCGTCAAGCCGTTCCAGCCTGATCGGGTATTGCAGGCCGTAGCGAAGCTGGTGAATTGATGGCGCCCATCCGTGTCCTGGTCGTTGACGACTCCGCTCTGATGCGCCAGATGATCAGCCGCTTCCTGGAGGAAGCGGGCATGGAAGTGTGCGGCACGGCCCGGGACGGGATCGAGGGGCTGCAGAAGGCGCTGGAGCTTAGTCCCGACGTGATCACCTTGGACGTCGAGATGCCGCGCATGGACGGGCTTGAGATGCTGCGGCGGCTCATGCGGGAACGCCCACTGCCGGTCGTCATGGTGTCCAGCGTCACCCAGCGGCAGGCTCCCGCAGCCATTGAGGCGCTGCTCATCGGCGCGGTCGACGTGGTGGCCAAGCCCGGTGGGCCCATCTCTCTCAATTTGGCCGACGTAAGGGACGAGTTGGTCGCCAAAGTGCGGGCTGCCGCCCGGGCGGTGCCAGGAGAGCGCCCGGGAGCGGGCACAGGGCGCGGCTCCCGAGGACAGGCGAGAACCGTCGCCGCTTTCGAGGCCGCTCCTGCTCGGGAAAGCGCCGAGGCCTTCCCGCCCCGTGAAGCGGCCGCCGCTCGCGAGCTTGCTGCAGCGATTGAGGGTGACCGGGATGGTGCTGCTGCCGGAGACGAAGCGGTCAAACCGCGCGCTGCAGGCGCGCAGGGCCCTCGGGGGCCCGCTCCGGTCATCGTGGGCAGCTCCACCGGCGGTCCGGGGGCGCTCAGCACCCTGCTCAGTGGCCTGCCGGCGGGCTTTCCCCGGCCTATCATCATCGTCCAGCACATGCCGCCCGGGTTCACCGCCTCGCTGGCGCACCGGCTGGACAGCCTGTCCCCGCTTTCGGTGCGGGAGGCCGTTGAAGGGCGGGTGCCCCGGGCCGGCGAAGTATGGGTGGCCCGGGGCGGCCGTCACCTCGTGTTCGATCGCCGGGGACGCATGCGGTTCAGCGACGCCCCACCTCACCTCGGCGTGCGGCCTGCGGTGGACGTGACGCTTGAGTCCGCGGTGGACGTCTGGGGCGGTTCGGTGCTGGCGGTTATCCTGACCGGCATGGGTGTGGACGGCTGCCGGGGTGCCCGCAAGCTCAAGAAGGCCGGCGGGCAAGTGCTGGCTCAAGACGAGGCCACTTCTGTCGTATACGGCATGCCCCGAGCCGTCGCTGAGCTGGCGCTGGCCGATGAAATCCGCAGTCTGCCCGCGATGGCGGGGGCGCTGGTGCGGGCCGTGGGCGCCTGCGCGTGAGGGGGACCCTTGATTTGTCCGTGGAAGCGGCAGAGATGGACCAGGAGGGCTACGACCGCCTGCAGCGCGCGCTGAAAGCCGCCTCGGGCCTGGACTTGACTGCGTATAAGAAGAAGCAGGTGTTCCGCCGGCTGGCCGGGTTTATGAGTCGGTACGGGTTCGCGAATCTTACGGTTCTCGCGGAGGCGGTCCGGCGGGACCCGAGCGTGCGCCAGCAGCTGACGGACTTTCTCGCCATCAACGTCTCGGAGTTCTTCCGCAATCCTGAGCGGTTTGACCATCTGAAGGCCGCGGTGTTGCCGGAGCTCCGGAGAACGTGGAGTTCCCTGCGCATCTGGAGCGCCGGATGCTCGGTGGGGGCGGAGGCGTACTCGCTCGCGATTCTTCTTGAGGAGATGGAGCCGGGATCGTACCATCGCCACGCGGTGCTCGGGACCGACATCGACCGGGAGGCGCTGCGGGAGGCAGAGGCGGCCGTATTCGGGGCCGATCGGCTCCGGGAGGTGAGCCCCGGCCGGCTCCAGCGCTTTTTTGCGGCCTTGCCGGGCCAGCGCTGGCAGGTGAAGCCGTCGATTCGCCGCTACGTGCGCTTTATGGTCCACAATTTGCTGGAAGACCCGTATCCGTCCGGGCAGCACCTGATCTTGTGCCGCAACGTCGTCATCTATTTCAACGAGGCCGCCAAGGAGAAGATCTTCGCACAGCTGGCGGCGAGCCTCGTTCCGGGCGGTTACCTTCTTGTCGGCAGCACCGAGGCCATCTTTTACCCGGCCCGCTTTGGCCTTGCAGCAGCGGCGCCATTTCTCTACAGACGCGTGGAGGGATAATCATGCGCAGGCTGGACATCCGGGAGATTCCCCACGATGCGGTGCTCGCTCGCCCGCTGGTCGATGAGCGGGGGGCCTTCGTGCTTGCCGCCGGCAAGGAAGTATCCCTCCCCGTGCGGGAACGCCTTTGGAACCGGGGGTTCCGGCACGCGTTCGTCGAGCAGACGGGGTTTGAAGGGATTGAGCCCACCGAGCCGCTGGAACCCCAGACGTACTTCCAGGTTCGCCGGCTGCTGCTTTACATGGCCGACCAGGTTCGCCATGCCAAGAGCCTGTCCGACGTCGACATTCCGGCAGCAGATCTCACCCAGCTGGCGGGGATGGCCTGCAACGAACTGGCCCGTCTGAAGGGAGATTTTCTCCTCTATCCGGTCTGGGGAGGGATGGTGGACCGCTGGGCGGCGCTCGCGGTGAACTTCGCGGTCGTTGCTGCCCGCTTAGCCCTCGACCTCTTGAGCCCCGACGACGCCAGCGTGTTGTTTGTGGCCGGGCTGTTGCAGGATTTGGGCCAGTGGCGATGCGAGCGGATTGAAGATCACGTGACCGCGTCCGAGGAGATAGTGCGGGGAATCCGCAGCCTCAACGCGTGGAGCAAGCGCGTCATCGCCGACCACCATGAGCGGCTGGATGGCAGCGGCTATCCCCGCGGCAAGAAAGGGGACGACTTGGCGCCCGTTTCCCGGATCATGGCGGCGGCAGTGGCCTACGTGGAGCTCCTTCATCATCCCCGCCATCCGGCATTGCCCCACGAGGCGCAAGAAGCCCTTATGGCCGAAGTGGACGCCAAGTTCGACCGGAAAACGGTCGAGCTCTTGCGCCGCCGCGTGCCCGCCTACCCCGTCGGGACGGTAGTCCGGTTGTCCACCGGCAAACTCGGGGTGGTGGTCCAACCGGGCCCGCCGGGTCTTAGCCGGCCCCGGGTGCGGCTTCTCGGCAACGTCCGGGTTCGGAGCCCTCAGGCGTCCGCGCAAAAGGCCGCGGAGGAGAGAAGGCCCGGAGAGGAGGCAGCCTGGCGGGAAACGGTGGAAGCGACGGAGGATGTCACCGTGGAGCCTGAGGCAGCGGAGCTTGAGACGATAGAGCCGGATGCCGCCGATGAGGACGGGGATTCCGGTTTCCAGTACGTCGAGATCGATCTGGCGAAAGAGCACGCGGTAACCATCACCCGGGTGCTCAAGTCATAGAGTGCGGGGACGGGGGGAAGCCGTGTGAAGGTCGAGCACATCCAACCGTTTGTGTCCGCCGCGGCGGTGGTGCTGCGCGAAGAGCTCAACCTCGAAGTGGAACGGGGCGAGTTGTGGGTAGCGGAAACCGACTACACGACCCGGGAAGTCACGGTGTTGATCGCCATTACCGGGCAGCTGGAAGGTACGGTGCTCTACGGCACCGACGAAGCGATGGCCGTCAATATCGTGTACGAGCTCACCGGCGAGCGCAAGGTCATCTACGACGATACGTGCGAGAGTGCCATCGCGGAGCTCGGCAACGTCATCTCCGGCCGGGCCGCCGTGTTGTTCGAAACCCAAGGCATCCAGTGCAGCATTTCTCCGCCGTCCGTCATCCGGGGGCGGGGGACCATCATTTCCACCGTCAACATCACCCGGCTCGTCATCCCGCTCAAAACCCGCCTGGGCGAGCTGGACATCGCCGTCGCCCTCAGGGAAAATCGGTGATCGCCGCGCACGGGGTTCCCGGCAGACTCGGCATACCGTTTTTCCGGGGAGCGCAGCATGCGGTGGGGAAAACCCGCGCCGTTGCCCGAAGAACGCACCGCGGCGGGCCGGCTATGGGTTCCGGCCCGCCAGCCGGTCGGCCGGAGGCAACGGATCCTGCTGCGGATCGGCCAGGGTGTTCAGTTCCGGGCCGGGCGGCGGTTTCGGAAGCTGAACCGCCGTATCCGGGCCCGGCAGCTCAAACGCCGGTTGCGGGTGCGAAAGCGGCTCCGGAGTCTCCGGCTGCCCGACGGGCCCGACGGCCGGCGGCGGCTCGCGCTGCCCGGTTTGCAGCAGTTCGATGACCCGGGTCAAAAGGATTTGGACCTGTTTCGTTTCTTCGTACAAGTCCTGCATTTGCAGGAACAGCTCGTCCATCCGTTCCTCAAGGGCGCTATCGCCCCGCTCGCCGCCGGGGGGGCCGGCGGGTCCGGTCCCATCCACCGTTTCTTCGGCCGGCGCTGGCTCCCGGTCCCCGAGGACGGCCTGCAAGGCCGCAGCCGGGCCGCGCCCTTCGGCCAGGGCGCGGAAAAACGGCAGGTGGCCGCGGGTGAATCGCCAGTCGCCGGCCGCTGAGCGGCTTGCGCCCAGGAAATCGCCGTACAACGCCGCGTAGTAGCGAACTTGAGGGATGGATAAGCCGGTGCGCATGGCCACGTCGGCCATCCCGTACGTTTGCGGCCGCGCAGGGCGGCCGGGAGCCGGTTGGTTCGTCATATTACATTGGATTGGACGCGCCGCCTCCGATTCCTGCCAGGTTTGCGCATTTAATTCTAAATAAATTCATTAATATAATGTAATTGTGATGATAAGCGCCCGGGCCATGAGAGCCCCTCCGCGGGAAAGCCGTTCAGCGTTGCTAGGCAGGATCCATCTTGCCTCCCAAGGAAACAATACAACAGGAGCACGGTCCGTCGGAGGAGGCGAACGGCTCATGCCGGAAGCGGAAACGCTGCAATTCACCGTCGCAGGAAAGAACTTGCAGGTGACGCCGGCGCTGCGGGAGCACGCAGAACGCAAGGTGAAAAAGCTGCTGAAATTCTTTGACGGGGACCGCCATGCCATTATGGCTGATTTGGTCTTGTCCTGCCAGCGGGACCGGCAGCAGGCCGAGATCACCTTGCGGGTGGGCGGCCTGATCGTGCGCGGGGTCGGCAACACCGATGACATGTACGTATCCATCGATCAGGCGGTAGACCGCATTGAGCGGCAAATACGGAAGTTCAAGACCCGGATCCAGCAACGGTTGCAGGAGCGGCCCCGGCCGGCCGCTGCGGCGGAAGAGCCCGCATCGTCACCGGAAGCGCAAGAGGAGTCGGATCAGCCCCGGGTCGTGCGGGTCAAGCGGTTCGCCATCAAACCGATGACGGTCGATGAGGCCGTGTTGCAGATGGAGCTTTTAGGGCACGACTTTTTTGTCTTCACCAATGCCGCCACCGACGAGGTGAACGTTCTGTACCGCCGGCAGGCCGGAGATTACGGGCTGATCGAGCCCGAGTTCTGATCGGGAGCTGGGGGCCGGACTTGCGGACCGAACCGGTGCTGGTCATCTTCGAGGGCGGGCCGGCCCCGAGCTTCCCGGAGCAAATGCTCCGGGACGTGCGGGAAGCCATCGTGATCGAGCTGATCGAAAAGGCTCGCGGGAGCGGCCTGTTCCAATCGGTCATCGTCTGCACCGACCGGCCCGGCCTGGCCCGGGCTGCCGCCTGCGCCGGCGCCGAGGTCGAATTGGACGAAGAAGGCGGGCCGTTTCATTTCGGGCGGCGGCTCCAGCGACTCATCCGGGACAGGCGACTCGACGCGGTATGCTGCATGGGCGGGGCCGCGGCACCTCTTGCGACCAGAGACGATCTTGAGGTGATCGCCCAAGCGTTTGAGTCCCGCCAACCGTTTGTCGCCGCGAACAACATCCATTCCGCCGACATCGTGGCATTCGCCCCGGCCCGGGCCGTTTTGGCCATCGACCCGCCAGCCATCGACAACGCCTTGCCGCTCGCGCTGCACCGGCAGTGCGGATTGCCCCTGGTGCGGCTTGCGCGCACGCTGGGGCTGCAATTTGACGTGGATTCGCCAAGCGACATCATGGTGCTGGCCGTCCACCCCGGGACAGGCCCGCGCGTCAGGGACGCCTTGCGCAAGTTCGACCTGGACGCAAGCCGGTATGAAGCCGCGAAACGGGCTCTGGCGAACCCCGGTGCGGACGTGTTCTTGTACGGCCGCATCGGTGCGCCCCTTTTTTCCTACCTCGATGAGTACAGCCGCTGCCGCATCCGGCTCGTCTCGGAAGAGCGGGGCATGAAGGCACTGGGCCGGGACGAGCGCGGGGAGGTGCGGTCGGTGTTGGGCTACGCCCTGGAAGCGTTGGGGATGCGGGGATTTGTGCAGTGCCTGGAATCGCTCTGCCGGGCCGCGTTTCTCGACACCCGGGTGCTTTTGGCCCATGCCCGCCGGCAGGTGCCGACCGCGGACCGGTTTTACTCGGACCTGGGCTTGCCGGAACGGGTCGGCGATCCTTGGCTGCGGGAGCTGACCGCCGCGGCCGCCGGCGCGGCCGTACCGGTTCTCCTCGGAGGGCACGGTCTGGTGACCGGGGGTGTCTGGGCGCTGCTCGATGCGGCCTTGCGGGAGGCCAAAGACCGGCCGCCCGGGGGTGCGGCTGCGGTCACCCCCTCGGTTTCCGGCAGGCGGTAAAGGCAAGGACCAACGGCGGGCCGGGCCCCGGGGGCCGGCCTGCAGGGGGCCGGATGAGCGTGGCGCATGAGCGCGTGCGGGAGATGGAGGAAGCGCTCCGGCGGGTGCGGGGCGTGGTGTGCGCTCGGGTAGTGCCTGGCCCGGGCGGGGAGCCCGCTGAGGTTCATGTGATGGCCACCCCGGAGCGAAGCCCCAGGCAGGTCGCGCGGGATGCGGCATCCGTATTGATGACGTTGTTTCGAATTCCCGTCGACCTCCGCCGGATCAGCGTGGCGCAAACCGAAACCGGGCCGCGCCGCACCGGGCCTGGGGCGGGGCCGCACCTGTTCAGCGTGGAAGTCCGAACAAGCGGCGAGGTGTGCCAGATCCGGGTCCGGCTTCGCGCCGGCGACGCGCTGTACGAAGGAACGGCCCGGGGGCCTGATACGGTCCAATGGAGGCCGCGGCTGGCGGCGACGGCGACCCTTGCGGCCGTCGAGGAACTGACCGGCGGTGCTCTCGGATTGGAGCTGGACGAAATTCGATCGGTGTCCATGGGACCGGTAACGGCCGTGGTGGTCAGCATCTTCCGGTGGGGATCGCCGCCTGGGGACTGGCTCCTTGGCTCATCGGTCGCCGGGGGGGACGAGGAGCTCGCCGCGGCCCGGGCGGTGATGGATGCGGTCCGCCGGATCCCCTCCCCAGGCGACCCGGTGTGAACCGGGACGCGAAACATGATATACTGGTGGACGACGCCGCGGCGGTGCGGGCTGGGACGGCCCGCAAGCCCTGAAAGAGGGTGAACGCCCGGGATGATCGGGCTGTTGAAGAAGCTGTTCGATCCCACTCCCAAAGAGCTGAACCGGCTGCGGGAGCTGGTGGACAAGATCAACGGATTCGAACCGGAAATGAGCCGGCTGTCGGACGAGGACCTCAAGGCCAAGACCGCCGAATTCCGCCGGCGGCTGGACAACGGGGCTTCGTTGGACGATCTGTTGCCGGAGGCGTTCGCCGTCGTGCGGGAGGCGGCCCGCCGCACCGTCGGTATGCGCCACTTTGACGTGCAGCTCATGGGCGGCATCGTGCTGCATGAAGGCCGCATCGCCGAGATGAAGACCGGCGAAGGGAAAACCCTGGTGGCCACGCTGCCCATCTACTTGAACGCCCTGGAGGGCAAGGGCGTGCACCTGGTCACCGTCAACGATTACTTAGCCCGCCGGGATGCGGAGTGGATGGGCCCGATCTACAAGTTTCTCGGCATGTCCGTTGGGGTCATCGTCCACGGCAAGGACTTTGCGGAGCGGCGGCGGGCGTACGCGGCCGACATCACCTACGGAACCAACAACGAGTTCGGATTCGATTACTTGCGGGACAATATGGTCCGCTCCCGGGACCACATGGTCCAGCGGGAACTGCATTACGCGATCGTCGACGAGGTGGACAGCATCCTCATCGACGAAGCCCGCACGCCGCTCATCATCTCGGGGCCCGCGGAGCAGTCCACTGAGCATTACTATCGCTTCGCGCGCCTCGTTCCCCAGCTTGTGCGGGACGTCCACTACACCGTCGACGAAAAGGCCCGGACGGTGGCCTTGACCGAGGAAGGCGTGGCCCGGGTCGAGCAGCTGTTGGGCGTGGAAAACTTGTACGACGACGCCAACTTCAAGCTCAACCACTACCTCATCCAGGCGCTGAAAGCCCACACGTTGTTCCAGCGGGATCGGGACTATGTGGTCAAAGACGGACAGGTGATCATCGTCGACGAGTTCACCGGCCGGCTCATGTTTGGCCGCCGCTACAGCGACGGGCTGCATCAGGCCATCGAGGCGAAAGAGGGCGTCCGGATCGAGCGGGAGAGCCAGACGCTTGCCACCATTACGTTCCAAAATTACTTCCGCATGTACCGCAAGCTCGCGGGCATGACCGGCACGGCCAAGACCGAGGAAGAGGAGTTTCGGGACATTTACGGGATGGACGTGGTCGTCATCCCGACCCACAAGCCCATGATCCGGGTGGACCACCCGGACCTGGTCTATAAGACGGAGGCCGCCAAGTTCCGGGCCGTGGTCGAGGAAATCGCCGAATGCCACCGGCGGGGTCAGCCGGTGCTGGTGGGAACCGTTTCTATCGAAAAGTCGGAGCGGCTGAGCAAGCTGCTAAAGCAACGGGGCATCCCGCACCAGGTGCTCAACGCCAAGTACCACGAAAAGGAAGCCGAGATCGTGGCCCAGGCGGGCAAGAAGGGCGCGGTGACCATCGCGACCAACATGGCCGGGCGCGGCACCGACATCGTGCTGGGCGGAAACCCCGAGTTTCAGGTGCGGGAGGAGATGCGCCGGCGAGGCTATTCTGATGAGGAGATCGCCGCTTTAGCCGAGCCGTTCAACGGCGAGGACGACGACCCCCGCCGTGCCCAGATCCGGGAAGAATACCGCCGGCTCCTTGAGGAAACCCGCAAGGCCATGGCGGCCGAGCACGACGAGGTGGTGCGGCTGGGCGGCCTGCACATCATCGGCACCGAGCGCCACGAAAGCCGCCGCATCGACAACCAGCTCCGGGGCCGCAGCGGGCGCCAGGGAGACCCGGGTTCATCGCGGTTTTACGTGTCGTTAGAAGACGACCTCATGCGCCTGTTCGGTTCGGAGCGCATCGCCGGGTTGATGGACCGGCTGGGCTGGGAGGAAGATCAGCCCATCGAGCATTCCCAGGTCACCCGGGCCATCGAGAACGCCCAGAAAAAGGTGGAAGCCCGCAACTTCGAACTGCGCAAGCAGGTGCTGCAGTACGACGACGTCATGAACAAGCAGCGGGAAGTCGTCTACGAGCAGCGGCGGCGGGTCCTTCTGGGCGAGAACATGCGGGAGAACGCGCTGGAGATGCTTCGCCGGCTCGTGGGCGAATTCGTCGACACCTACTGCGGCGAAAAGGTGCCCACCGACGAGTGGGACCTTTCCGCCCTGGCCGAGCGCGTCCGGGAACTCACCAACGGTGCTGCAGCCGTCCAGCCCGAAGAGCTGGCCCAGATGAACCGGGACCAGATCCGCGAGCAGCTGGCGGGACGGGTGGTGGCCGCGTACGAAGCCCGGGAGCGGGAGTTCGGTCCGGAGCTGATGCGCCAGATCGAGCGGCACTTCCTGCTGCAGATCATCGACATGAAATGGATGGAACATCTGCGGGCCATGGACGAGCTGCGGGAAGGCATCGGGCTGCGGGCTTTCGGACAGCGGCACCCGCTTTTGGAATACCAGTTCGAGGCCTACGAGATGTTCCAAAACATGATGCGGGCCATCCAGGAAGATACGGTCAAAGCGCTGTTCCGGGTGCGGGTGAAGGAGCCCGCCGCTCCCGCCGACGCGGGCGCAGGTCTTTTGTCCAGGGCCATCGCCTACCACGGCGGCGGAAGTGGCACCCCGGTGGGACCGCGCCGGCCCGGGACGCGGCGGGTGGAGGCCAAGGTCGGCCGCAACGATCCTTGCCCGTGCGGCAGCGGCAAGAAATACAAGAAGTGTTGCGGTGCAGCCAGTTGAGGAGGACGACTGCGTGACGACAGTGTACGCCGGAGAGATCCGGGAGGCGTTGCGGGAACTCGGCAAGCGCATTCAGGAAATGGGGGTCTACCTTTGACGTAGACCGGAAGCGGCAAGAGGCCGCGCAGCTGGAAGCCCGCATGGCCGAAGCGGGCTTCTGGGACGACCCGGAGCACGCGCGGCAAGTGCTGAAGGAACAAAAAAGTCTGAAACGACAGGTGGACCAGTGGGAGAAAGTCCGCCGGGAGTGGGAAGACCTGGAAGTTCTCGTCGAGCTGGCCGAAGAGGAAGACGACGAGTCGGCCTGGCAAGAAGCCGCCGCCCACGCCCGGCAGCTTGAGCGGGACGTGGAGCGGCTGGAGCTGGCCACTTTGCTCAACGGCCAGTACGATCACGCCGACGCGATCCTCACGATCCACGCGGGCGCCGGTGGCACCGAAGCTCAGGATTGGGCCGAGATGCTGTTGCGCATGTACACCCGCTGGGCCGAGGAAAAAGGGTACGCTGTTGAAATTTTGGACCAGCTGGCGGGCGAGGAAGCGGGGCTCAAGACCGTCAGCCTGTCCATCAAGGGCGACCGGGCCTACGGTTACCTCAAGTCCGAGCACGGTGTCCACCGGCTCGTGCGAATCTCGCCGTTTGACGCGTCGGGCCGGCGGCATACGTCCTTTGCATCCGTTTCGGTGGAACCGGACGTGGAGGACAACGACGAAATCGTCATCGACCCGAACGACTTGCGCATCGATCCCTACCGCGCCAGCGGCGCGGGCGGCCAGCACGTCAACAAAACCGAGTCGGCCATCCGGCTGCCGCACCTCGAA
>JACDOI010000026.1 GCA_017656145.1 Bacillota bacterium
TCGATGGCAACAACAAGATTCACATCCTGGAGGCGGTTAACGCCGGCGGCGACGTCGTGCTCCGTAACGCTTCCAGCCGGCTTGATATCCTCTCGATCGCTCAGGACGGCGGCGACGTCATCGTCGAGCAGCTAGGCGATCTGGCGGTTGTGGGTAGTGTCCAAACTGATCGTGACCTCGTCATCTCCGCGAGTGGTTCGATCGTCAACCGCAACGGCAACGATGTCGTGATCCTTTCCGCCCGCAATATCGACCTTGACTCCGCTGGGGCGTCAATCGGTGAAGAGGATCGGCGCATCGTCGCGGCGGTCCAAGGGCAGGTCAACGCGGCAGCCGCTGGGGATATCTTCCTTGAAGTGCGGGGCGGCCGGCTGCTCGCTGATAGGCTCCATAGCGCAGCGGGAAGCATTGACCTGCTCGCGCTGGAAGGCATCGAGGTGGGGCACATGTCGGTGTCGCAGGGAGCTCGGCTGCGGGCCGGCCAGATCCAGGTGGATGACATGCTCCACACCGGCGAGGCGCCGTTGCGGCTTGTGGTGCAGGGTGTATCGGGCATGACTGATTCGGCCGTCATCCGCGTCGCGTCGGATAAGGGCATTGCGGTTGACCTCCTCAACGCCGATTACGCCCGGATCGACGCGAACGCGGACATGCTCCATCTCCTGGCCACGCGAATCGGAACCGTCGGGGAGTTTAGCAATCGGTACTACACCGCGCGAGTCGACAATGTCGACCGGGCTCTCTTCGACGTCGACTTGCAGCTGTACGCGCGGGGCAAAACCTTCTCCCTCCTGATGGACGGTGATCAGAAGATGGATGTCAGCGGCGCGCTCATCATTGACTATAGTCCGGAGTTGGATTTGGGAGCGTCGAACGATCAAATGAGCAGCACCGAGATGATCGAGATACTGCCCTACATCCTGGACACCGCGTCCGTCGGCACGGATCACGACCCGAGCGAGTCCGGTTCCAACGGCATCGGGATCGATGAAGAGATTGATGTTCTGTATCGGTTCGTAGATGACGAGGACGACGAGGATGACGAGGACGACGAGAGGAGCGGGGAGCTTTCCAAATCCGATGAGGAATCCGGAGAGGAACGCCAGTGAGGTCGTGGGGCGCGGCTGGACTGCGCGGCACGGTCGTTGCGGTCGGTTGTCTCCTCATTTGCGTCGCCGCGCCCCGCCTTCCTGTGGCGGTGGGCGCGGAGGCTAGCCAGGAAGCAAACACCGTGTATGTGCGGAAGATTGTTACGGATCCTTCCGAGATCCTCACCGAAGCGGAGATTCGGGAGATGGTGGGAGAGTATGAGGACCGCAATCTGACCATCGATGAACTCCGCGCGATCGTCGAACGCATCAATGCCCTCTATGCCGAAAGGGGGTACGTAACCGCACAGGCGTTCCTCCCACCTCAGACGGTTGAGGACGGCATCGTACACATCACGTTGATCGAAGGCCGTGTGGGCGAGGTCGCCGTCGTGGGCAACAATTCGACACATAGTTCGTACGTGACACGACGCATGTCGCTGCGATCGGGAGATCTCGTCCGGCTTGATACGCTGGAGGCGGATATCGCACGCTTTAACGAGACCAACGACGTCCAGCTCCACGCCCAGCTCAAACCGGGCGAATCCTTTGGCACGACCGATATCAACTTCGTGCTCTACGAACCGCCGCGCTTTGCGGGAACGCTTTCTTTCGGCAACTCCGGACGAAGCGAGACGGGGATGGCTCAAAGCGGCATCACGTTGACCAACCGGAGCTTGTTCGGCCGGCGAGACGCGTTTGACCTCACCTGGCGGCAGGCGGAAGGGTCCCGGTCGCTCTCGCTCGCTTATGAATTTCCCGTCGGTCTCATGGGCTCCCGCATGTCGGCCCGGTACGATCAAAGCGAGGTGGGAATTTTCAACGGCGCCTTTGCAGAACTTGATGTCGGAAGCAAATCGTACGGGGCCGGCATCGGGTGGCGGAGGCCCTTGGTCCTGGAGCCGGGTGCGAGGGTTGACGGCTTCGCTGAATTCCAGGACACCCGCTTAATATCGTATTTTTCTGGAGCAAAGCTCACATCGAGCCATACCCAGCGGATGTCCCTGGGGTTTGTATCGCAAAAGTCCAGCGAGCGGAGCAGCCTCGAGACGCAGTATACTGTTGCGTACGGCAGGTATGCCGAGGAGGAGGAAGACGAGCAGCAGTTCTTGCGATACAACGCCAGCGTGACGTATCAATCGTTCCCCTCCGAGAGGTGGACGCTAAGGTTCCGGGTGAACGTTCAGATCTCCCCGGACCGCTTGCTCCCGCCGTCCGAGCAGTTTTCCGTGGGCGGGGGCGCTACGGTGCGAGGGTATTCCAGTGGGACGATAACAGGTGATCAAGGGTACTTCGTGAGTGCTGATGCGACCGCACACCTCGCATCCTGGCTCAATGGGTTCGTCTTTCTCGATCACGGTGCCGCTTATCCTTACAAAGGAAAAAGCAAGTCGTCCAGTTCCGTGAAATCCATCACCAGCACCGGAGTGGGGTTCACGTTCGCGTTTTTGCAGCGCTTCGTTGGTACCGTCGTTTACGGGATACCCCTGGGGGACGATGGGAGTGGGGCTTCTGGAACGCTCCATTTTCACGTGGAAATGCGATTTTGAGAATGCGATTTTGAGCCGGTTCTGCTAACTCGGCCTTCGCGTGTTTTCACGCGGTCCGGCTTTCCCGCGGATGCTCGGGCTGGTCCGGCTTGAGGGGAATGGAGACACGCAACGTCGTGCCTTTGCCGGGCGAGCCGGTGAGCGTCCAATGGCCGCCCAGGTCGCTAACCCGAGCGTCGATGGTCTGAAGGCCGAGGCCGCTGGAAGGAGATTTTGGATCAAAGCCGACCCCGTCGTCGGCCAACGTAAGCTCAAGGTAATTGCCCGAATCTCGATGGGTGATGGCAAGAGACAGCCGGATGCGTTGAGCCTTGGCGTGGCGGGAGATGTTGTTGAGCCCCTCTTCGACAATGCGGTAGACGCCTAGCCTTAAATCGTAGTGGAAACCGCCGGTTTCGGCTTGATCCATGGCCTCGACGTCTGGATCGACATCAAAGTGGACCCGATAGCTCTCTTCAAAAGTGTCAAGGAGCGATTCGATAGCCGCCACGATGCCCGCGCCGACTGCTGCCGGATGCAGTTGTCTCCCGACGCTGCGGATATCGTCCTCGCGCACCTGGTCCAGCAGCTGTTTGGCATCGGTGAGGTAGGCTCCAGCCGCAGCGATGTCGTGACTCATCGCTCGTTCGGCCTGGTCGATCCTGCGGATCGCAGTAAAGAGTCGCCCTTGGGTGCGTCCGTGTAGCGTTTCGGCAATGCGGCGTCGCAAGTGCTCTTCCCTAAGAGTCATCAGCCGGCGGTACTCTTTGAGCTTCTTCAGTTGCCACTCCGTCTTTGCCAGCATCCGGGCGTTTTCGGTGGCAAGAGTGAGCGCCTGTTGGTATGTGCGGGCCGAACGGACGGCAAGGAACAAGCATTGCGAAAGGACGAGGACGAAGATGCCCATGGGGATGAGCTCGGCCACCGCGGCGATGCCCGTGTAACGTAGCAGTGTCACGAGGGACGCGACGATGGTCGCCACGATGCCGCCAAGAAAGAGACGGGAGTCGGGGCGCCCGCGTGCTACGGCCCGAAAACTCACGTAGACGAAGTAGAGAAGGATGGCTGCGAAGAGGAGCAGATACGGTGGGATGATCCGGGATGAGAGTCGACCCGGCAACACGAGGACGGCCGCACCTCCCAAGATCGCGACGGCCGTCCAGCATCTTCCGATGAGCGTCGACACATCCTCAGGGAAGAGAGCTCGCAGGTAGAAGAGGAAGATGGTGGGACTTACGAAGTCCATCAGGTACTCAATCTTGAGCGCCATCTCCCAGGGAAGCTCCGTCGTGACGCGGGCTAAGATGTGATCGCCCGTGACCAACATTCGCAATGCGATGGATAGAAGGAAGAGACTAAAGTAGCCATCGGCGCGGTTTTCCCTGCGCAACGCGTAGATGCCCGCGAAGAAAATCGCCATGATAAGGTTGGCGCCAAAAAGGGTTGCTCCGGTGACCTCGAGCCGCCGTTGTTTTAAGGCGATCTGGTCGGCGGTTCCCAATTCGAGACGCCTTGGGATGCCGCCCTCTCGAAAGTGGAAGTTGGAGACGTGCAACACCAAGTCGACGTGGCGATCTGCCGGGCGAAAGCGCGCGATCTCAGGGCGAAACTGAGGTTTTTCCTCGGGCCTGGAGCGAGCCAGACGACCATTGGCGGCCAAAAGATCGCCGTCGACCCAAAGCTCGTAACTGGTGTTGACGTAGGGGACGAAAATAGCGAGCTCATCTTTTGTTGGATTGCGAGAGTCGGCGACCGTGCGGGGAAGGAGGATCTTCAGCCGATACGTCGCGAAGCCGTCACTGCCCATGGGAGCGCCCGACTGATCCTGATACCCGTTCCACGACCCCGGGACCGGGATCAATCGGGGGGTTCGGGGGAGGCTTGAGGCGTCCAAAGCGTCGGGAGGAAGAAAGAGTCCACCGTAAAACTCCCACTCGCCGTTCAGCGCGACGATCCCGTCTCTTTGAAAGTCCCAATCGGCCAGATCGAGCACGCCTTCCACGGCACGAGGAGCCGCGCGGCTTACCGTCGTAACAAGGATAAAGATGATGAAGGCAAGCGAGGATCTGAGAAAAACCGAATACATACGCATACGCACTGTTATTCTCGACACCGCAGGGCTTTCCTATCGCGGTCTTTTCACCGCGAGCGCAAGAGCAGAAAGGGAGCGGTCGATGTGTCACCTGTAAAGGTCCTCGTCGTTGAAGATGAGCATCTTTTTCGGGAAATGCTTGCCATCACACTGTCCACCGACCCAGAAATACAGATTGTGGCATCGTACTCCAATGCCGCTGATGTTTTAGCTGATCTCGACACACTCTCCTTTAACGTGGCGATCCTCGATATACAGCTCGGCGGTGAAATGAACGGACACGAGTTAGGCATGCAGCTGCGCCGATTGCGACCGGAAGTGGGGATTGTCCTCCTTTCCAATTTCCTTGAATTTGCCTTTCTCAATGCCTTGCGCAGGCGTCGCATGTCTGGCTGGTCTTACCTATTGAAGGATTCGGTGACGGATGTGGCGACTCTGCAAAGGGCGGTCAAGGGGACGGCCCGCGGCGACATCGTCCTCGATTCGCGCGTCACGGCGCACCTGCAGGCCCGTAGGGAGAGCCGTGTGGCGGCGCTGACCGAGCGCGAGAGGGAGATCCTGAGTCTGATCGCCGAAGGGTACAACAATCGGGCGATCGCCGATAAGGTCAATATTACCACCAAGTCTGTGGAGAATACCGTCAATCGCGTGTTTCACAAGATGGAGATCAACAGGAATGGAGACCTTCAACCCCGTGTGGCCGCGGTCCTCACCTACCTGCGGGAGACGCGGGCGCGGTAGGATTTGATGAGACACCTGGCTGACCTTTGCCGTAGAAGGGGGCGCCATCCGGCAGCACGAGAGCACCGCGGCGCCAGAGCGATTGACTGGGGCCGGGAGATTTCTCCCCGCATTACGATCGGCGGGTCATGACCATGTCGGCATCGGTCGCCCGCGCCGGTGCCCGCGACGAAGTTCCTTGTTCGGTAGGAGCCTTGTCCCGCAAGGGCAGCGGCTTGATCAGCGCAGTGAGGACCAGGGACAAGACGACGAATAAAATCCCGGCGGCGAACAGCGGCTGGAAGGCCGCTGCCAGCCCCGAACGGATGGCCTCGATCACTTCCGGGGGCAACCCGCTCATTCGGGTAGGATCGAACAGCGATGAGACGTCCTCCGCGAGCCCACCGGCCCCTCCGGCTTCGCTTGCAAGGCCCAAGGCGGCCAGCGCGTCGGGTGCGAAGCCGGCGCCCTGCAAAGCGCTTCCTTGAGCGCCGTTTTCGGCAACGCCGCCGGCGATGCCGGCCAGAGAGCGGGGCAGATGTTCCCGGAGGCTGGCCGTAAGCATGGTCCCAAGCAGTGCGATGCCCACCGTGCTGCCGACGTTGCGGAAAAACTGCACCGCGCTGGTGGCCACGCCCAGGTCCCGGTACGGGACGGCATTTTGCACAATGACCGTATAGGTGTGCATCGAGGTGCCGAGGCCGATTCCGATGAGGCTCATCCGCAAGAGCAGCTCCCCCAGGGACGAGCCGGGTTCCAGCTGCCGCATGAGATAGAATCCCAACCCCATAAGGGGAAGGCCCGCGAGCATTTGCGGTTTGTAATGGCCGGTTTGGGTGATGAAATACCCATTCGCGGCGCTGACCAAAATCAAGCCCAAATCGAGAGGGATCAGGACGAATCCGGAGCTGGCCACGCTTACCCCCATGACTCCTTGAGCGAACATGGGCACGAAGTAAATGGCTCCGAACATCCCCATGGCCAACGTCATGGACGCGACGCTCGAGGCCGCGAATACCGGGTTTTTCCACAGGTAGAGCGGGATGACCGGCTCGGGCGCTCGGCGCTGGGTAAGGACGAAGACGGTCAACACCAGCACGCCGGCCCCGTACAATCCAAGAACGGGCGCTGACGTCCACGGGTATTGGGTGCCCCCCCACGTCGTGGCCAGAAGCACCATTATAAGGCCCACCGTCAAGGTCGCGAAGCCGGCATAGTCGACCCAGGCCTCCCGGCGCCGGTGGGGAAGCTGCATGAACCGGCCGATGAACCACAGGGCGAGGAAGCCGAAGGGAAGGTTGACGAAGAACAACCACCGCCACGAGAACTGCTCGGTGATCCAGCCGCCCAAAGGCGGCCCGCTGACGCTGGCCAGGCCGAAGGCCATGCCGATCAGGCCTTGGTATTTGCCCCGCTCCCGGGGAGATAGAATGTCGCCAATGATGGCCTGGGAAAGCGGCATCACCATTCCCATGCCGACGCCCTGCACGACCCGGGCGCCGACCAGCCACCAAAAGCTCTGGGCGAGGCCGGACAAAACCGAGGCGGTCATGAACAAGCCGAGGCCCAGCATGTAGAACGGCTTGCGCCCGAACAGATCGCCCAGCTTGCCGACGCCGGGCACGACCACCGCCGAGGCGAGGGTTGCGCTCAGGGCCACCCAGCTGTAATGGTCCATGCCGCCCAGCTCGGCCACGATGCGGGGAAGGGCCGGAGACACGATGGTCAAATTGAGGGCGGCCACCAGCATGCCGATCATGAGCCCGGCGAAGATCAGCCGCACTTGCCGGCGGGATACGTTTGGCACGTCGCCGTCGAGCAGGTTTGGGTCCTTCGTTTCCCGATTCGTCTCGTCCTGCGGCAACCCGCAGCTCACCTCCTCGAACGGCGAGATGGTGCCGTCCCTCCCGGCCGCTGCCTCCATCGTAGCGAAGTGCCTTGCGGTCCGTCAACGCGCTGACAAGCTCACGGTTCCACGGAATTGTTAAAGCAGGCGGCTGCAGTCCCCGATACATAGATGAGGAGAGTCGGATTGTGTCGGATTGTGGGCCCGGAACTCAGAAGCGCCGGGGGGCGGAGGCTGAAGTTGGCCGGGCCGGGGGGGTTTTGCGTTGCGGGTATCCATCGCTTGGAAGATGACCATCGGGTTTGCGATTCCTATCGTCCTCAATGCTTCGATCTTCTTAAGCGGCCTGAATGCGTTGAGCAGGACCACAGCCGCGTACGAAAACGACGTTCTGCGTATCAGTAAAGCTTTGAGCCTGACGGAGCAAGTTGGAAAAAACCTGACGGCCCAAAGCTTGAGCATGGCGGTTCAGAGGCTCAATGCAGACAGCCGGCAATGGGATGCCTTCCAGGAGGCCAGCCGGCAGGCCTCCGAAGCCTTGGCCGAGTTGCGAACGCTGGCCAGGTCGCAAGAGGGACGCAATCTGGTGGACGAAGTGGCCCGGTTGCACGACGATTTCACTCGATTTACAAGGCAGTTGTTTGACGGCTCGCTCGGTGCCGGCGAGGCGCAGTTCATCGAGGGCATGCTCAGCCGGCGACAGGCGCTTGAGGAAGCCTTGGATGATTTGCTGGAGTATCAGACCCGCCGCATGGGCGAGGTGCAGGCGGAGGCACAGGCGACCGCGGGCCGGGCCCGGATCTACATGGCAGCAATCCTTTGCGGGGCGGTTGTGGCCGGTATCGTTACCGCGTTTGTGTTTTCCCGCAATATCACCCGGGCCGTTCGCAAGGTGGCGACGGGCGCGTTGCGGCTGGCCGATGGGGATCTCACCCAGGAGGAAATCCGGATAGGCTCCTCAGACGAGCTCGGGGATATGGCGGGAGCGTTCAACCGCATGGTGGCCAGCTTGCGCGACATGATCCAGCAGGTGCGGACGGCCACTTTGGCCCTGCGGGAGAACGGCCGGCAAGTGCAGTCCGTGGCAGGTCAAGCCACCGCAGCCACTTCCCAGATCGCCGCCGCGATACAGCAGGTGGCCGAAGGGGCCGGAAACCAGGCGCAGCGCATCAAAGAAACCCATGAAGGAATGAAGCGGCTCCGGGAGTCGGTGGAACAAATCGCCCGGGGGGCCGAGGAACAGGCTCAACGCGGCGAACAGACGACTCGCCTGCTGGACCAGATGGTCAAAGCGATTGAACAGGTGGCATCCTCAGCCGACGAGGTCGCCCAGGCGGCCCGGACCGGGGCGGAGCGGAGCCGGGAGGGTGGCCAAGCGGTGGCGCAGGTGACCGCGGGAATGGAGCAGATCCGATCCTCCACCGCGGTGGTGGCCCAGCGCATCCAGGAACTCGGCGGCTACTCCCAGCAGATCGGGCAGATCGTGGAAATCATCAGCGACATCGCCGACCAGACCAATTTGCTGGCGCTGAATGCGGCTATCGAGGCCGCGCGAGCCGGCGAGCACGGGCGCGGCTTCGGAGTGGTGGCCGAAGAAGTCCGCAAGCTGGCGGAGCGGTCCGCAGCCTCGACCCGGGAGATCGCTCAGCTGATCACCAGCATCCAAGACGGCGTGGCCGCGGCGGTGGAGGCCACCCAGGCCGGAACCGCTCAGGTCGAGTCGGGCACGGAGAAGGCAGGCCGCGCGCGGGCGGCCTTTGAGGAGATCGTCGCGGCCATCGACCGGACCGATCAACTGGCTGCCACCATCTCCCAGGCGGCCCAAGAACTGGCCGACGGGAGCCGGTCGGTGTTAAATGCAATGACGGAGATGGCCAGCGTGGCCGAAGAAAATACGGCAGCCACCGAGGAAATGGCTGCCGGCAGCGATGGGGTCATGAAAGCCGTCGACGAGGTGGCCACCATCTCCGAGGAAACCGCCGCGGCGAGCGAAGAGGTGAGCGCCTCCACCGAGGAAGTCAACGCCTCCGCGGAGCAGCTCAAGGCGTCGGTTGAAACGCTGGTGCGGCTGGCGGACGACCTTGATCAGGTGGTGGGTCGCTTCAAGACGGAGTGATGGGTTTTCCTTGAGTGCGCAGCCGGCGGCGCACAACAAGCCCCGCAGCGAACTGCACGGTGGCGGCAGTGACTACCGTAGCACCAGGGGGTGTCGCAAGGTAGTAAGAGGCGTAGAGTCCGATCCATGTGGCGGTGAGACCCAGCGCAGCGGCGACGAGCATGAGCTGCTCCAGCCGGCGGCAAAACAAGAATGCGGTGGCCGCAGGGGTGATGAGCAGGGCCACAACCATCACCGTGCCGACCGCCTGCAGGGATACTGTTACCGTCAAGGCGACCAGGGACAACAGAAGAAGCTGCAGAACCGCGACCGGCAACCCGGCAGCCTCGGCCCCCTTCGGATCGAAGCTGATATATACCAAATGCCGGAAGGTCAATCCCACAAGAAGGGCCGTCGCCCAGGCCGCCCCCAGAATCCAGGCGATGTCGCTTTGGCTGATGCCCAGCACGGAACCGACGAGAAGGGCAGTCAAATCCCCGGCGAAATTGGGGCGCAAGGTCAGACCCATTACGCCCAGCGCGAACGCGCCGGTGAACAGGATAGCCAGCGTCGTGTCGGCCCGCAGATCCGTCTTGCGGCCGAGGGCGGTTAGCCCGGCGGCGGTGGCCAGGGCGACGGTCAACGCACCGGCCTGGGCCGGCACGCCTAGAAGCAGCGCCGCCACAAGCCCTCCAAAGGCGGCGTGGGCGACCGCGTCACCCATAAACGCCATGCCCTTCAGCATAATGAACGATCCCACCACTCCCGAGAGAACGGCGATCAGCGACACTCCCACGAAGGCCCGCACCATGAAGCCGTACTGAAACGGCTCGGTCAGCGCCTCAACGACGGTGTTCAACGAATGTCACCCGCCCTTCCGCGGTCAAAAGCGGCGTATGGCGGCCGAACACCGCCAAGAGGCGTTCGGCCGTCAAGGTTTCGTCGGGCGGGCCCTGACATACCACTTCACCCCGCAGACACAACACTGTGTCAAAGTGATCCGTGAGGCAGTTGAGGTCGTGGGTCGTGGCGATGACCGTCCGGCCCTCGCGCTTGAACTCGTCGAGGATGCTCAACAGGTCGTGCTGGGCCGGAGCGTCAAGTCCTGTGGCCGGCTCGTCCAGGAGGATGAGCCTGGCATCTTGGCACAACGCCCGGGCGATCAACACCCGCTGGCGCTGCCCGCCCGAGAGGGCGCCGACGGGCCGATCCCACAGGTGGTCCATCCCGACCCGCTCCAAGGCCCGCATGGCCGCGTCCCGGGCGTCCCGGCCCGGCGGGCGCCACCATGGTGTGTGGGCCAAGCGGCCTTGCATCGCGACGTCGATGACCCGGATAGGAAACCGCCAGTCGATCTCCTCGCCTTGCGGCAGATAGGCCACAAAGCGCCGGGCATGACCGGGTTCGTGGCCCATCACCCGCACGGTGCCGGCCCACGGCCGCAGCCGGCCCACTAAGACCCGGAGTAAAGTCGACTTGCCCCCGCCGTTGGGTCCAACGACTGCGGCCAGCACGCCGGCAGGCACCGTCCACGACACATTGCGCAACACCGCCCGGTCGTCGTAGCCGGCCGTCAATCCGTGGACGTCGACGCATGCCGGGCATGATTCGCGGGTCATCGCAACGCCTCCACCAGGGCGCGGGCGTTGGCTCGCATCATCGCCACGTACGTCGGCACGTCTGCGGTCAACGAGTCGGTGTACAGAACTGCTACCCGTACGCCCGCCTCCCGGGCCAGCGCTTGGGCCACGGCGGGATCGATCTGCGGCTCAACGAACACCGCCGGTATGCGCCGCTCCCGAAGCAACTGGACAAGGTGGACCATGTTGGAAGCCGCCGGCTCGCGGTCAGGGCTTGGTACGAGGACGCCCGCGACCTCGAACCCGTACCGGCGAGCCATGTAGGCGAAGGCGTCGTGGTAGGTGACGAGTACCCGCCGCTCCGGTGGGATCTGGGATACCTGTTCCTGGAACCAGCGGTCCAGTTCTTCCAACTCATCCAAGTACGCGCGGGCCAGGGCTCGATAATGCCGGGCGCCCTGAGGGTCCGCTTCAATCAAGGCATTCTCGATGCGGCGCACGTAATGCATGGCGCGCGTCACGTCGAGCCACAGATGGGGGTTGCCCTCCTCGTGGTTGTGAACGTCGAAGTGCAGCCCGGCAATGGGTTCTATCCCTTCCGCCAGCTGAATGACGGCGGTTGCGGGCTGAGCGGCCCCTTGCAGCAGGCGGGGCAGCCACGGCTCCAACCCCAGCCCGTTGTAGATGATTACGTCCGCGGTCGCGATAGCTTGCGCGTCACGGGGCGACGGCTCCCACGTGTGGGGATCCGAACCCGCGGGTACGAGCGATGTCACCTGCACCCGGCTGCCGCCCACTTGGGCTGCCAGATCGGCAAGCACCCCGTTGGTGGCGACGACGCGCAATGGATCCCCCGCGGGGGAAGCGCCGATTGTGCCGGACGGAGACAACAGGCCGAGAAACCACGTTCCAAGAGCGCCCAAAAGGGCTGCCAGCACCAGCGTGGCGGCCCGCCGGATCGTTGTCATCGGGTATCACTCCTGCGAAATGATACCTGGTATCAATTAGCGCTCTCAGTTTAGCGTACCCTCCTGCGAGTTGTAAAGGGGGAAAATGCTCGGTCACTGATCGTTTCCGGCCGCGAGGCAATCCCCGCACAAGCCCAGGATGTCCAGGTGGTGGGATTCGACCCGGTAACCGGATTGCTCGGCGATGCGGTTGAGCGAGTCTTCCATGGGGCACTGTTCCAGATATGCGACGCGCCCGCACTGCCGGCAGATGAGGCGATCGTGATGGCCGTTCTCGGAGGCGCCAGGCAATGTCAGGACGTACCGCTGGCAGCCATCGTCCAAATGGAGCCGGGAGAGCGCACCAAGGTTTTGCAGAAGCCGCAACGTCCGGAACACGGTGGCCCGTCCAAGCCCCGTATCCCGGAGCCCCTCGTAGAGCGCTTCGCCGGTGAACGGCCGGAAGTCCTGGGCGGCCACCGCCCGGATCAGCTGCATTCTCGGCTCGGTGACCCGATGGCCGGCCTGCTCCAAGAGGTTCCTCAGCCGCTGTTCCACCGGCTGGTGGGACTCAAGACCCGGCTCGTCTGGGGTGCCTCCCTGTGCATCCTTTCTCATACTCCTATGATGACACAGGCCCGGCCGCGTTGACAACCTTGCCGCCGCGGCCGAAACCGTTCGGCCATCGGCGCCCCTCCTGCGGGCCGGCGGCTCTTGCCGGACGATTGCTTGGGTTATCCGCCCAAGCCGAGCAGCGTGCTGACCAGGAAGAAGTAGATGGCCAGGCTGGTAAAGTCCTTTAGCGTCGTCAGAAACGGATCGGCACCGGCCGCATGATCGAGGCCGAGTCGGACCATGGCCCACGGCAGGGCAAAGCCGAGGAAGCATGCCAGGGTGGACGAAATGAAGAGCGATAAGCCCACCGCAATGCCGAGCTGAGGAATACCGTTGGGGACCCCTTGCCACAAGTAGGCCGCACCGCCGCCGATGACGCCCAAGATCACGCCGATGACCATTCCGACCCGCACTTCCCACCAGAGGTGGCGCCCCATGCGGTTCAGATCGATGTGGCCCAGGGCCAAGCCCCGGGCGAAGATGGTCGTGGACTGGGTTCCGATGTTGCCGCCCATGTCCATGATCATCGGAATGAACACCGCCGCCGCGGCCACCGACGCGAGCACGTTCTGAAACGACTCGATGAGGCGGCCGACGGCAAGGCCTCCTGCCAAGGTGACGAACAGAAACAGCATGCGCACCCGCACCGGGTAGAGAATCCCGCCGCGGGTCAACCGCTCGCTGCGCACCAAGTCGTCGCCGTGGATCAAGTCCGCCACACCGGCCTTATGGTACATCGTCTCAGAAGTGTCCTCGTCCAGGACGTCCATCGCATCGTCGAACGTCACCGCGCCCACAAGCCGATTTTCCTTGTCGACCACCGGAACCGCCGGCACGTCCAGCCGTTGCAGGAGGCGGGCAGCCTCCGCCGCGCTGTCGTGGGCTCGCACCCGCAGCTCGGCGCCTTCCAGAAGCTGGCTTACCGGAGTGCCGGGATCCGCCTTGACCAGATCGCTCAGGCGCACGAAACCCTCGTAGCGGCGGGTTTCATCGGTAATGAAGACGACCGCGATGCCTTCCCGCTTCAAGGGCGATTGGCGCACCGTATCCAGCACTTGGCCGACCGTCGCGTGGCGGCGCACCATGACGTAATTGGGGCTCATGATGCGCCCCGCACTGTCCGGCGGGTAGTTGAGCAGCATGTGGATGCTGGCCCGGGTTTCGGGTCCCAAGTCCCGGAGGAGGCGCTTGGCCACCTTGGCCGGCAACTCGTCAAATAGGGCGGCCCGGTCGTCCGGGTCCATGCCTTCGATGATGGCGATGGCCTCGGAACTCTCCATCGCGTCCAGGAGCGACCGTTGCTCATCAGGGTTCAGCCGCTCGAACACTTCAATTGCCCGGTCTTTGTTGAGCAGGCGGAATGCGACGGCCCGGTCGGTCGACGCCAGCTCGGCCAGGATCGCGGCACCGGCGTCCGGAGTCAGCCGGTTGAGCAGCCGCTTGACGGCATCGAACTCGTGATTGCGCAAACGCTCGGCAACAATGGCCGCGGACGACATCGGGAAACACTCCTCGCATCCCCCGCCCGCGGCGTTTCGCTCAGCGGCTCACGCGGCTCGGAAGGCAAAGGGGGCCGCCGGTGACACCGGCCGGCGTTTTGGGGCAGGCGCGGGGCGGGGTTCCGGATTTGAGCCGGAACGGTCCGGCCAGATGACGCGGTTGCATCTACTGGCACCGTCGTAATCCATCGTGCCCCACCTCCTGCCGTGAAGGTGACAAGGGAAGCCTTTGGCGCCTCCGAGGCCCGTCGCCGGCTCAAGCCGGGCATCGTGGCCCGAAGGCTAGAGGCTGGGCGCGGTTTCGCCCCATTTCGACAACGAACAGATTACCAGCCCGTCCGCAAGACTGTCAACCTTGTGGGCGGGTCGCCCAGACCCCGCGGCTCTCCATCGGCTCTGGGGCCTTTTGGCCGGTGCGACGTGCTATAATGATACGAGCCCAAAAGGGGAGTTGCTCGTGATCGAACCGCTGCTCAACGCCGCACAGATGGTTGGCTTGGCTCTGCTGGTGGGTGAACCGGTGTACCGGTGGGTGGTTGCGGGTTCAGCCGCGGACCGTCCTCTAGCGCCTGGCCCCGGTCCAAAAGTCCGGTTGGCGGCTATCGGTTTCGTCTTGTTGACGGTAGGCGCGCTGGGCGATGGGGTTCGGGCTGCCGCTGCCGTGTGGGGACGGGTTGATTTGGCGCATCTGGCGGCGTTTTTCGTGGAATCCCGCTACGGGCGCATCATTGTGATTCAGCTGGCGCTGGCCGCGGCGTTCGGATTTTTGTCTGCGTTTGTTTCCACCAGGCGCCGGTCGACGGCCGCCCGGTTCCTTCTCCCGGCGCTGGGGACGGGGATGGTGTTAGGAGTCAGTGGCGCGAGCCACGCGGGATCGGCAGGGGCTGCGATGACGGTAATCCACCTCGTCCACGTAGGGTCGGTGGCCGTATGGGGCGGGGCGCTCCTGCACTTCGCCCTAGATCCCGCAGGAGCGGATAGCCGGACAAGCTCGCCGGCCAGGATGGAAAAAAGCGCCCGCCGGCTCAGCACTTTGGGCCAAGCGGCGGTGGGGGCTATTCTGGTCACCGGCGGTCTCATGGCGGCCCGTTTCATCTATGGGGCGCCGGCCTTGACGGGCACTCCCTACGGCCAGTCGCTGATCGTGAAGCTCATCCTCGTGGCCGGGGTGCTGGCGGCCGCGGCGGTGAACCGGTTCTCGATCGTCCCGCTGCTTTCCCGGCCCGAAGCGACCGAAGCGGCCCACAGGCTGCGACGCACGGTGCGGGTAGAGGCGGCCCTTGTCCTTGCCGTTTTGACCGCCACGGGGGTTTTAACCGGGCAAGTGCCGCCCGAGGAGCCCCTTACGATTCCCCAGCCCATCCGGCGGGCCGGCGACGCCGGCGGGATCCGGTACGAACTGGAATTGGAGCCGGGGGACACCGGTACTATTGTGTTCTGGCTGCGGCTGGCGGATCCGGCCGGGGTTCCGCTCGAATCGGCGGCGTTCGTGACGCTTTGGATGCCGGAACACGTCATGCCGGAGCATCGGATCGCGATGACCCCCGTGGAAAGCGGCGTTCTGCGGGGCGAAGCCGTGTTGCCCATGTCCGGCCGCTGGCAGGCGGTCTTCCAGCTGGCCGGCTCCCAGTCTGGTCCGGAACCGAAAACAGATTCAGTCTCTGGAATCGCGACGGAAACGGCTCTGGCCGTGATCGACTTTGTCGCCGGTATAAGTCCCCGGGAAGCCCAATTCGTATGGTATTTCACATGGCAGCGGGCGTTTGGCCGGGTCCAGGGAGTGCTGTGGCTGCTAGTCTATGTAGGGTTGGTCGTGTTCGGCGTTCGGGCGCTGAGGGTGGCTTCCGGCCCGCGGCCGTTCTATCCGCTCGCGGTGTCGGCCAGCCTCCTGTTGTTCGCCAGCGTGTGGCAAGTGGGATCGCTCTTCGTCGGCCGGGGATATCCCACCGCCGGTTTGGCCAACCCGGTGCCCGACACCGCCGAGACTGCCGAACTGGGCCGGCAGCTGTTCCAAGTCCACTGCGCGGTCTGCCACGGGCCCGAAGGTCGAGGCGACGGACCGCAAGGGGCCATGCTGTGGCCCCCGGCCGCGGATCTGACCGAACCGTACATCCAGATGCACAGTGACGGCGAACTGTTTTGGTCGATCAGCAAGGGCGTGCCGGCTACGGCCATGCCTGGCTTCGAGCAGCTGCTGACGGAGGAAGAGCGCTGGGCCGTCATCCGGTACTTGCGCCTCCTGGCCGAGCCGTAGGCGGCGCAAGGGGGCCAGAACCGGGCGACCATCACCGGTGGTATTGAAATCGGCCGGACTGGCTGTGGTATCATTAGGGCGCGTTGCCGCGCCGGGCCCGTGGCGCGGGTTTGGCAATTCAGAAAAAGGAGCATGGAACGGGATGGCAAGACGGGTGTTTCAAGCGGTGCGGTGGTTGCTGCTAGGCGTGACTGTCCTGGCGATCTGGACCCATCCCGCGCTGGGACACGCCTCGTTGGTCTCGGCTGAGCCTTCCCGAGGTGCGACGGTGACCTCAGCGCTCGAGGAGGTCGTGTTGACCTTCAGCGAGCCGGTGGAGGCCCGCGTCAGCATCGTGAAAGTGTACCCTCTCGCGGCGGCTCCGGCAGCGGACTTGGCTGCCGAGGCGGCGGCGCTGGTGAACCGGGTCCTTACCAAGCGCGGCGATGAGGATGCCCGGGCGGACGCGGGTGTACAAGCGGCGGACGGGCCGAACCGCACCGTTCGGATCCGGCTGAAGGACGGTCTTGAGCCGGGCCCGTATGTGGTCATGTGGCGGGTGCTGTCCGTCGATACCCACGTGGTCCAGGGCCATTATGTCTTCGTGCTCGATCCCGCCGCATCCGACTGAGATGGCCGGGCTGGTTCCGGCCCCGGCGGGACGCGTTTCACTGGGATCGCCGCCGGTGTTTGAGCAAGGCCCGGCGGTCACATTCCGGGTTCCGGAGGAAGAATCCGCCGGCTAAACGTGTGGAGGCCACATTCGGTCTTGTCAAGCCCGGGCCAGCGCCCGCTGCGCTCCGGGTCCCCCGGACGGACCGGTTGGGTGCACGGCCAGCACCCGATGCTCGTGTACCCCTCGTCCAACAAAGGGTGATACGGCAACCCGTGCCGGTGGATGTAGCGCCAGACGTCCTCGCGTGTCCAGTTGGCCAGCGGGTGAATCTTCACCAGGCGGCGGCCCGGGGGCACCTCGTGAAACTCGAGAATTTGGATGTTTCTGCGGGCCGGCGACTGGTCCCGGCGCAAGGCGGCGGCCCACGCGGCCACGTCGAGATCGTTTAATGCCCGGGCCAGCGGTTCCACCTTGCGCAGCCGGCAGCACAAGTCCGGATCCCGCTCGTACAGCTTGGGGCCGAGCCGCCGCTCCTGCTCCGCAACGGATTCCTCCGCGCGCACCTCGATGACGGTCAGGCCCCAATGGGAAGCCAGCTCGCGCCGGAACTGGAGCGTTTGGGCAAAGTGAAACCCGGTGTCCACGAACAGGATGGGCACTGGGAGCTGGTGGCGGCTGATGAAATGCGCGAGCACCGTGCCGGCTCCGCCGAAGCTGCACGTCACCACCAGGCGGGGCGAGAAGCGCTCGGCGGCCCACAGAAGAATCCGCTCGGGATCCCACGTTTCCATTTTCTGCGACAAGGAATTCAATTCGGAACAATTCATTGACACATCCCCTCGTCCTCGTTATGCTATGCAGGGTCTAGGTAAGCGGTCCTAACGACGCGGCCCGGTTTTCAGGTTGGAGCGCGGGCAAAGCGCCGGGTATTGACGGCGTCCCGCGCGTGTCTGTCGGAGCGGCCCGTGCCACGCCGTTCCAGCCGGACTGGATATTGCATAAAGGGGTTGCCCGGACGCCGTCAAACTGGCAAACCGGGGCATTCTCCCGTTCCCCGGCGGGATGGGAGGGGGGAGTCGGGTTGGGACGAGCGGCAACCGAGCGCAAATCCCGGCCGGCCCGGCGGATGGCTGCGGCCGGGCTCGTGGTCGTGCTGTTGTTGGCGGCTGTGGCCGGCGCGATATGGATCGTCAACCGCGGGCCGCTTCCGGCCCGGTGGCGGGCGGCCATCGAGCGGGAGCTTTCGGCCCGCCTTGGCGTTCCCGTCACGGTGGAAGACGTCCGGCTCCTTGGTCCTAGCCGGCTCGCGCTGACGGGGATCCGCTCGGGCGGGGCCGTACAGGTTTCGGTCGCTCAGGCGGTGCTCGGGTTTTCCTGGCGGGACTTGGGAAAGGTGATGGGCACCTCGTCGCTGCCGGTCCGCTGGGTGATGATCGACGGGCTGGAGTTCAGCGTGCCGGAGTCTTGGGTACTCGCTACCGGGTTGGCGGCGAGCCAGCGCGAATCCGGGAAAGAGGACGGCGGGCAAAAAGCTGCGGGCGGCGACACGGTAGACCGCGCATGGGCGTGGGAGACCGTTCTCTCCCGGATCGCCCAAGAGGCCGAGGGTGTGTCGGTGTCGCTTGCGGGCGCGCGCATCTGGATCACGGGGAAGGGCGAACCGGAGGTCGTCGAGGTCGCCGGCCGGGCGACCGTAAGCGACGGGCAACTGGTGCTTCACGGGATGAATGCCAAGGTTCTGGGCGGGTTGGTGACCGTCCGCGGCGCCCTTCTGCCGAATCCAGAACTGTACGCCGCGGTGGACGTGCCCGACGCGGCTGTCTTGTCCGACAGGCTTGCGGGCCGCGGGGGGATCGTTTCGGTAGCGGAAACGGCCGGTGTTCACACCTCCGGACCCGTCCAGGCCGAAGTTTGGGTTGAGGGGACGTGGCAGCAGCCCCGGGCGTGGGGAACCGTGCAGCTTTCCGGCACCCGGTGGAGTGCGGCCGGCGTCTCCGAGCGGCCGTACGCCATCGACGACGGCTTGTTGCGCTGGTCGTACCGCCCGGGGGCCGGGGTGGAAGTGTCGTTGCAGGCCTCTCGGGAGGCGACGAAGCTGGAGGTCGAAGGTGCGATCGGCCCCGGCGGGCGGCTCAACCTGGCGGTGCGGGCGGTGGAGCTGGAGTTGCCCGAGGACGTGGCTGCCCTGGCCCGCCTGGGAGTGGACGGCCGCGCCGACTTTCTGGGACAGCTCGTAGGAACCGCCCAGGAACCGGTGCTTGCGGGTGAGCTCATATCGGGCGGCGGGCGGCTGTTCGGCCAGCCGTACACGTCACTCAGCGCAACGGTGCGGCTGTCCCGGCAAGAATTCGCGTTCGAGCGGGCACGCATCGCGCAAGGCTTGTCCGAGTACCATCTGGAAGGTCGCATTGCCTTGGCGACCGCCGGTGACCGTCCGCCCGGCGACCTTCACGTGGTCGTGCGCACCGATCGGGGGCGGGCTGAGGCGCTGCTTGCGGCCATCGGCTGGCAAATTCCGGCGCAAGCGGACTTGTCCGGCACGCTGGTCTTCGACGGCGCTCCTGGGTCCGTGACCGGGCACGGGGATGTGGTGCTCACGCAGGGGCTCGCGTTCGGCCAGCCGTTCGACCGCGTGGAGGGCCGGTTTACCTACGGCCCCGGTTGGTTTGAGGTCGCGGAAGCGACAGGCCGCGTGCGGGGCGGTGACGTCCAGGCCCGGGGCGGGGGAGATCCCCAAGGGCCGTGGGAGTTGGAGGTTTCGGCCCGGGACGTGCCGCTGCAGGCGGTGAGATGGGTGCGGGACCGCCTGCCGATGGTGAGCGGGCTTGTCGGATTCGAAGGAACGGTGAGCCGCCCCGGCGCGGGCTTCTCGCCAGCCGCGGCGGGCACGGTGGCTGCTCGGCACCTGATCATCGGGACCATGGACTTCACCGAAGCGTCCGGAGAGCTGCGGATCGAACCGGACCGCTGGCAGACCGGCGAGCTCACGCTCCGGCGGCCCGGCGGTGGGACGTACGTCGCCCAGGGGGAGGTTCGCCGGGTGCTTTCCGTTCCGGAGCTCGATTTGAGTGTGGCGGTGAGCGGGGAATCGCTCACGGATGTGCTAGCGCTGACCGGCCTCCGGGTGCCGATCCTGGCGCCCAGCGGACGGGTGGCCGCGGGCGTGCAGATCACAGGGACTTTTGCGAACCCCGACGCCCGCATCCGGATGGATGCCCGCGAGGTCCACGTCATCGGCCGCCGCACCACGGGCGTGTCGTTGGAGATGCGGCTTAAGGACGGGCGGATTGAGATCGAGGAGTTGGCCCGAGGGTGACCGGCGACGGAACGCCGCTTTCGGTTGAACAGCGGCGAGCGAGGCAACCGGTCGCTCGGCGGGCGCCGCGCAGGATGCCGCAAGAGCGAGGAGGAGCGAGGAGGGAGGGGGTGAAGGTCGAATTGAAGAAGCGCATGGACCTGAGCCCGGATCGACCCTGGACCCCGGCGTGCGATATCGTCCTGCGGCAGCTGGCCGGCGAAGGCATGAGCGCCCAAGAGATCGGAGCGATTCTCAACCGCCGTCCGGAAAGCGTGGCCAGGAGGTTGCGGGTCGTGTGCCGACGCCCGGCACCGTCCCGCCCCGACGCCAGCGCCGAGGCTATGGCATGGGCGCGCCGGACAATAACCGGATTGGGCCGGGTCTGCTGAAAGCGGGACGTTCTGGCTCGGGTGTTAGCCAGGCTGCACTTCATCAAATGACGGGAGCGATGTGGACGCATGAACGGGAGCATGAGTGCATGGACGGATCGACTGCGGGCCGCTCGAGCGCTGGTCGGGTCGGTACTGCTGGCGATGGCGGTCGTCGGCGGGGGAGCTGCCACGCTGATGGCTCAACCGGACGACCACGTAGTGGCGTGGGTAAACGGCGAGGCCATCACTAAAGACGAATTGTACCAGGAGATGGTCCGCTATGTTGGACCGCAGGCGCTGGAAGAGCTCATCCTGGCCCGGCTCGTCCGGCAGGAAGCTTTGGCCCAAGGCGTGACCGTCGATTCCGATGAGATCGCCGGGGAGCTGGCCGCCATCGAGGAACAGGCCGGCGGCCCCGAGCAGCTGGCCGCGGCCCTCGCGGGATACAACATGACCGTCGAAGACCTGAAGGAGCAGATCGCCCTCAACCTCACGGTGCGGTCGCTGGTTGCCGGCGGCATCGAGGTGACCGACGACGAAGTCCGCTCGTATTTCGATGAGAACCGGGAGCGGCTCGGCCAGCCGGAGCAGGTGCGGGCCCGCCACATTCTGGTGAAGACGAGAGAAGAGGCGGAAGAACTGCGGGATCAGATCCTCGCCGGCGCAGACTTCGCCGAGGTGGCCCGGGCGCATTCCACCGATCCGGGTTCCGCGGCTCAAGGCGGCGATCTGGGATGGTTCGGACGGGGTCAGATGGTTCAGCCGTTTGAGGAAGCGGCCTTTGCCTTGGAGCCGGGCGAGCTCAGCGAGCCGGTGGAGACGGCGTACGGGTACCACCTGATCTTGGTGGAGGATCGCCAGGACGCGCAAGAGGCCATCTTCGACGACGGCATGCGGGCAAGCATCCGCGAGATGCTCTTTGAGCAAAAGCTTTCCCAGCGCATCCCCGAATGGTTGAATGAGCTGCGCAGCGGTGCCGAAGTCGAGATCCTGCTTGAGACGGAGCACTGACCGCGTCTTCTGCACGGCTTGAGGCCGCCGGGCTTGTCCCGGCGGCCTTTTGCGGCCGGGGCACAAAACAAAAGACGTGGATCAGCTCCCCTCCTCCCGGGCGAGCGGAATGAGACCTGCGTTCCAAAGCGCTTTGCCGACGATCATGAGCACGGGCCCCACCAGGATTCCGTACACGCCGAAGAACACGATGCCGGCCCATAGGGCGAACAGCATGAGCAGCGGGTGGACGCCCACCGAGTCGCCGAGGACTTTGGCCAAAAGAAGGTGGCGCACGGCGAAGATGACCGCGTACAAGCCGACAAGCTGTACGGCCTGGGGGAGGTTGCCGAGAAACAGGCTGATGCCGGCCCAGGGAATGACGATGATCCCTGGCCCCAGGACCGGGATGACATCCAGCATGCCCATGACGATGGACAGGACCATCCAATACCGGGAGCCGATGAGAATCAGGCCCGCGGCCGCGATGGCTGTACTGATGAGCAGTAGCACCAGCTGTCCCTTCAGGTACGCGGCCAGATCGGCCAGGACCTTGTCTCGGGCTTCGGCCACCGCCGGCCGCCAGCGCAGGGGCGCGACCCGCAGCAGGGCCGCGTTGACTTTCTCCTTGTCCGTTGTGAAAAAGTAGGTGGCCAGCACCGTGATGATGCCGACGACGAACGCCCCGGGCAACGCCGCGATCGTGCCCAGAAGCCGGTTGGTCAAGTTGCCGACAAGGCGCATGGCGTTCTCGGACAACCCATCCAGGGTATCCTGGATGTACGCGGTCACCTCGTCCGGAACGATCTGGACCAGCTCGTCCATGTACGCGATGAGGTCGGTGACAACCCGGGTAGCGGTCTGCTGGTAGGCCGGCAGTAGGGTGGCCAGGTCGAGCAGCTCGCTGTAGAGATTGTTCAAGGCCCAAACGAGCAGGAAGCCGCACACGATCACCAAGGTCGCCAAGGTCAAGACGGTCGCAAGCGACCTGGGCAGCCGCAGCTTCCACTGGAGGCGGGCCACCATCGGATCGATGAGGCTCGACAAGACCAGTGCGATAAGAAAGGGTAATAAGCCGCTCAGAACTGGCCCTCGGAAGACGACGAGTCCGATAAGCGCAATGACGAGCGCAACCTGGCGGTAGTTCACGGCAAGGGGCAAAGGACCGCGATCCTCCCGGGGCTCAGCTTGTGCAAATTATACCACAGAAGGGAATGGAGGACGTGCCCGGCAAGCTAACGCTAGTATTGCGCAACTACTTCATTACCGGCCTGCTCGTTTCCTTGCCGTTGGCGGTGACCGTGTGGGTTCTGTGGTTGGTATTCCGCACGGTGGAGTCGTCGTTGGGCAGCCTGGTGGCTTGGCTGATCGGGCTGTTCACCGGCGAACCGGTCCGCATTCCCGGCGTCAGCCTGGTGCTGACCGTAGCCGTTCTCATGCTGGTGGGCATGGTAGCCACCAACGTCGTGGGCCGCCGGCTGGTAGCCGCCGGGGAGCGGCTGTTGCTCATGTTTCCGTTCGTGCGGCCGCTCTACATGGGGGTCAAGCAGGTCATCGAGGCGTTCAGCGTCAAGCGCAGCTCCTTCCGGGAAGTGGTGCTGTTGGAACATCCCCGCCCGGGGATTTGGGCCATCGGATTCGTTACCAACGAAGCCCGGGGCGAGCTGGCCGCGCACTTCGATCAACCGGTGAAAACCGTGTTCCTCCCCACTGCGCCCAATCCGACGTCGGGGTTTTTGGTTATCGTCCCCGAGCGGCAACTGATCCGGCTGGACATGACGCCGGAAGAAGGGTTCAAATTAATCCTCTCCGGCGGCGTGATCATGCCGGAGCGGTCCGGCGCACCGCCCGAAAATCCGGGCGGAAGCGGAAAGCGAGCCCTGGCCGGAACAGGCGATCCGGAGGCCTGACGTCTCACCGGCTTTGGGACTATGAGGGGGACGATACCAAGTCGCCGCTTCCCGGCGGAACGGCTCCCGAGGCGGTGAGCAGTTCTACGGTGTCCTGGGCGATGACCCGTTCTTCGTCCGCGGGAATGACGAACACCTTGACCGCGGACCCGGGCGCGGAAATGTCCGCCTCCCCGGTGACGGCGCGGTTTTTTTCCTCGTCGAGCCGCACGCCGAGGTAGGCAAGCCCCTGGCACAGCCGGCTCCGCACCATGGCCGATCGCTCGCCGATCCCCGCGGTGAACGCGATCGCGTCCACGCCGTTCATGACGGCCGTATATGCGCCGATGTACTTGCGCACGCGGTACTCAAACATGTCAAACGCCAGCCGCGCCCGGGGATGGCCTTGAACCATCGCCGCCTCGATGTCCCGCATGTCCGCGCTCAGGCCGGAGATGCCCAAGAGCCCGCTTTTCCGGTTGAGCAGCCCGTTGAGCTCGCTCAAGCTCAGATCCTCGTGGGCCATCAAGTAGACTACTGCCCCGGCGTCGATGTCGCCCGAACGGGTTCCCATCATCAGCCCTTCCAGGGGAGTAAATCCCATCGACGTGTCCACCGACTTGCCGTGCAAGATGGCTGCCACACTGCAGCCGCCGCCCAAATGGCACGAGATGATGCGCAGCTCCTGGAGGGGCCGCCCCATGAGGTGCGCCGTCCGACGGGCCGCGTACTTGTGGGAAATCCCGTGGAATCCGTACCGGCGGATGCGGTGTCGCTCGTAAAGCTCGTAGGGAATGCCGTACAAGTACGCGTGCGCCGGCATGTCAGCGTGCAGGCCTGTGTCGAACACGGCCACCTGAGGAGCGTGGGGCAAAAGGGATTCGGCAACCTCGATACCTGTCAGATTATGGGGATTGTGAAGCGGCGCCAGGTCGTTGAGTTCCCGCAATGCCTCCTTCACCTCTGGCGTGACGAGCACCGCATCTCTGAATCGCTCGCCGCCGTGGACGACCCGGTGGCCTACCGCCGTCACCGGAACTGGTTCGCTGCCGTCTCCGGCCTCCCCGCCCAAAAGACCGATGCACAGGCGGATGGCCGATTCGTGATCAAACACGGGCCGGACGGTTTCAAAGGACATGTCCCGATGCGTGTAGCGGACGATGGCGTCCTCAGTCCCGACCCGCTCCACGCGGCCTTGGGCCAGGACCCGTCCGGCCCCGGCGGACATGTCGAACAGCTTGTACTTGACCGATGAGCTGCCGCAGTTCAGGACGAAAATGTTCACCGCGCCGGGATTCCCTCCCTGGCCGCAAGTGTCTCCCGGTCCGAGGAGCGGGATGAGCCTGCGGGCCGCCTCTTGCACATCATTCGTTCTGCATCGCTCGGCTCCCTCTCGCCGGGAAGCCCAGCAGCGCCGGGCTTGCAAACCCCTTTTTTCCGCCGGCTGGGTGAGCGGGCGAAGAAGGAATCGCCCCCGGTCCCCCGAAGTGGGTTGGCCGAAGGAGTGAAGGCGCTTTGGAGGTTCAGCCTTTCCGCGGCTTGCGCTACAGCCCGCAAGCTGGAAGTCTTGATCAGCTGGTAGCCCCGCCGTACGACGTCATCGACGAGCGGGAACGGGAGCGCCTTGCCGCCGCAAGCCCCCACAACATCGTCCGGATCGACTTATGCGAGCTCGGATACGACGAGGCGGCCCGTCGGTTGCGCAAGTGGACGGCCAGCGGCGTGCTTGTGCGGGAACCCGCACCGGCGCTGTACGCCTATCGCCAGGCGTACCGGGGGCCCGCCGGGGAACCGTTGGTTCGCTGGGGCGTTGCGGGAATGGTGAGGCTTTCGGCCTATGGCGAAGGCGTGGTGTACCCCCACGAGCGGACGCTGGCCCAGCCGAGGGAAGACCGGCTCCGGCTTATGCGGGCCACCCGGGCCCAACTGAGCCCGGTGTTCGGCCTGCCGTTCGGGACGAGCGCGCCGCTGGATGGGCTGCTTGAGGATGCTTGCCGGGGCGAGCCGGCCGCGGCCGTCCTCGACCGGGATGGGGTCGACCACCGGATGTGGGTCCTCACCGATCCCGGCGTGATCCGGGAGCTGCAGTCGGCGCTCAGGCCGGCCCGGGTCATCATCGCCGACGGACACCACCGGTATGAAACGGCCCTGGCATTCAGGGACGAGGAGCGAAATCGCCGCGCCGGGAATACCGGGGCCAAAGGCGCGCCGGCGTGGGAGTACGTGATGATGGTTCTCGTGGACTTGCACTCCCGCGGTCTGACCGTCTTGCCGACCCATCGCCTTTTGCGGAATGTGCCGGGGCTTGTTGGCGAGGTCCTCGTCGAGCGCCTCTCGGGCCTGTTTGCCGTCGAGCCGGTGGACACCGGTCAAGACCCGGCCGGGGCGCTGGAGCGGGCCCTTGAGTCCCTAGGACCGGAAGTGGGATTTGCCGTCTACACCGGCCGCGGGCGTGGATTCCTCGCCCGGGTGGCCCGGACGCCTGAGTGGGAGCGGCAGACTGCCGGCAAACCCGGCGCCTGGCGGCAACTCGATGTGGTGGCGCTGCATGGGCTCGCGCTGCCTCGGGCGGCCGGGTTGGACGCAGAAGCCCAAGGATCGGGCAAGTTTCTGGCGTATACCCGCTCCGCAGCCGACGCGGTGGCGGCCGTTGACAGGGGCGAGGGACAGGCCGCGTTCTTGGTGCGGCCCGCGCTGCCGGCGCTCGTGCGGGATGTGGCCCTGGCAGGTTTCCATATGCCCCAGAAGTCCACCTACTTTTATCCGAAGTTGCTCACGGGGCTTGTCATGGCGGAACTGGACACCCGTTTGGGCCTCTGATATAATCTGTTCCAATCCGAGCGGGGAGGCGCCTTTTGTTGGAGAAGTTTTTGCCCGAAGCCTTAACGTTCGACGATGTCTCCCTGGTGCCGCGCTATTCGGAAGTCATGCCGGGCGAGGTAGACACGTCGACGTGGCTGACACGCACCATACGGCTGCAAATACCGCTGCTCAGCGCGGCCATGGACACAGTGACCGAGGCCCGGCTGGCCATCGCACTGGCCCGGGAGGGCGGGATGGGCGTCATCCACCGTAACCTGGATCCCGACGTTCAGGCCGGTGAAGTCGACAAGGTCAAACGGTCTGAAAGCGGCATCATCGTCGACCCGGTGTACTTGTCGCCCCAGCACCGGGTTCGGGACGCCCTGGAGATGATGGCCCGCTACCGCATTTCGGGCGTGCCCATCACCGACGAAACGGGCCGTCTTGTCGGCATCCTGACCAACCGGGACTTGGTGTTTGAAACCGATTACGACCAGCCCATCGAAAACGTCATGACCAAAGAAAACCTGATCACGGCTCCGGTGGGCACTACCCTCGAGGAAGCCAAGCACATCCTGCACCGGCACCGTATTGAAAAGCTGCCGCTAGTGGACGAAGCGTTCCGGCTCAAGGGCCTCATCACGATCAAGGACATCGAAAAGGCCCGCAAGTATCCCAACGCGGCCAAGGACGAAAAAGGGCGCCTGCGGGTCGGCGCCGCGATCGGCGTAGGGAAAGACGCCCGGGAGCGGGCCCGGATGCTGGTGGACGCAGGAGCCGACGCCCTGGTCCTGGACACCGCCCACGGCCACTCCAAGGCGGTGCTGGAGATGGTTTCGTGGCTGAAGGGCGAGTTCGGCGACCGGGTGAGCATCATTGCGGGCAACGTGTCCACCGCCGCGGGAACCCGGGCTCTCATCGAGGCGGGAGCTGATTGCGTCAAAGTCGGCCAAGGCGGCGGCAGCATCTGCACGACCCGGGTCGTGGCCGGAATCGGCGTGCCGCAACTCACCGCGGTGTGGGAAAGCGCCCAGGCGGCCCAGGAGCACGGTGTGCCTATCGTGTCCGACGGCGGCATCCGTTACTCGGGCGACATTGTCAAAGCGCTGGCCGCGGGAGCCAACGCGGTCATGATCGGCAGCCTCTTTGCGGGGACCGATGAGGCGCCGGGAGAGATCGAGATCTATCAAGGCCGCAGCTACAAAGTCTACCGGGGGATGGGTTCCATCGGCGCCATGCGGGCCGGCAGCGCGGACCGGTACTTCCAGGAAAGCGACGGCGCAGGCCCGCGCGACCGCAAGCTGGTGCCCGAGGGCATCGAAGGCCGGGTGCCGTACAAGGGGCCTCTCGCCGAAACCGTGTTCCAGCTGATCGGAGGGTTGCGGGCCGGCATGGGCTACTGCGGCACCCGGACCGTCCCCGAGCTGCAGGCGGAAACCCAGTTCGTGCGCCTGACCTCGGCGGCAGTCCGGGAAGGCCATCCCCACGACGTGCAAATCACCAAGGAGGCGCCCAACTACTGGCTGTGAGGCCCAGCGGGCCCGAGAACATCCGCGACAGCTTGTTCCACCCGGTCGCGATCTTTGTGCTGGCCATGCTGGTCGTACCGCAGGTCACAGCATTCGTCCTGGGGCTCGCGGGCCTGAACCGGGGCGCGGCTGGGGAAGTTCCGGACCCTGCCTTCACCGGCGCGGTGCTGGCTGCCCAGGGTATCGCGCTGGCCCTCATCACCCTTGGGCACGTCACAGGGCCGACGGGGCTTGGCTTGCCCGCCCGGGTGCTGGGTTTGACCGCCGGCGATTGGCGGAGAGATGTGGTCCTGGGGATGCTCGCTGGAGCCGGCATGCTTGCGGTCAACGTCGCCGGCTCCGCGCTGGCCGCGTGGCTCTTCACCCACATATTGGGACCGGAAGCGGCCGCCCGGCACATCGCTCGGGAGCAGGCGGGCCTTGAGCAGATGTTCCAAGCGGGCGTGCCTCCCGTCCAGCTGGCGCTCTTGGCGATCATCGCCGTGGTCGTGGCGCCGGTCTCCGAGGAGCTGTTCTTCCGCGGCTATGTGCACGGGGTGTTGCGGGCGCACTTGGGGAGCCGGGCGGTTTGGGCCACGTCGGCGGTGTTTGCTGCTGCTCACCTCTACCTGGTTCACTTTCTGCCGCTGTTTTTCATGGGATACATCCTGACCGCGCTCTACGAGCGGCGGGGAACGCTGGTGGCGCCGGTGGTGGCCCACGCTGCGGCCAACCTGGGGGTGGCCGTCGGCTTGCTGTTGCAGCGGTGAGACCCGCCGGGTTGCGGCCCGCGGCACCGGCGGCGGCGGAAGCGAATATGGTGCGACCGCGGGGACCTGTTGGCGGCGCCGCAAGTCCCCGGGTGCAGACCCGCCGACAGGGGGTGGTCGCGACGAGCCTGTTTCTAGCCTTCTTGCTCGGGGTAGCGGTGGTGCTCATCGTCTTGGCCGCCATGGACATCGAGTGGCCACCGCGCCGGCGCCGACCGCTGCGCCCGCCGTTTCGCTGACAGGCCGCGGGGGCCGGGCGAGGGAGCTGCCCGCTTGTTCGTCCCGGGTTCGGATTCGTCCGGGCGCAGCAGGACAGGAGAGTGGTTACCGGTGGACGTCCGCACATGGGAAACGTACACGCTCGCCGCCCGCAAGCGGGTGCTGTCCGAGCTGGGCGGTCCCGGCCTGGCGGGTTGCTGCCCGCCTTCGGGACGCCACGTCGCCTGGGCGGCGGGATGGCCCAAGGAGGCGCTTGACCGGCTCGCAGCAGCCGTGACGGAGCGAGGCGGGATGGCGGTGGAAGCGGCCGGCGGCCGCGCGTACGCGGCCGGCCTGGGTGCGTTCTGGCACGGCATCAGAGCCTTGGAAGCTCCCTCCGGACCGCCGGGCGGTCGGGAGCTGGCCGGCCGCCTGCGAGCGGCCCTGGCCCGGGACGGGGGCCCGGGCCGGTCGGACATGCCTTGCGGCCCGCGGGTTTTGCCCTTGGGCCGGCGTACGGCCGTCATGGGCATCCTCAACGTCACCCCCGATTCGTTTTCCGACGGCGGCCGGTACATGACGCCTGACGCAGCGGTCCGCCGGGCCCGGGAGATGGTCGAGCAGGGGGCCGATGTCATCGACGTCGGCGGCGAGTCCACCCGCCCCGGCGCCGAACCGGTGCCGCTTGATGTAGAGCTCGAGCGGGTCATTCCGGCGGTGGAACGGATCGCTTCGGAGTTTGCGGTGCCGGTATCGGTCGATACGTGCAAGGCGAAGGTCGCGGAACGGGCGCTGGGGGCC
The DNA here is from genome assembly GCA_017656145.1 of Bacillota bacterium. Classification (GTDB taxonomy): domain Bacteria; phylum Bacillota; class Limnochordia; order Limnochordales; family ZCTH02-B6; genus JACDOI01. Next base: position 29,488 of record JACDOI010000026.1, read on the forward strand.
GGCGCGCATCTGATCAACGATATCAGCGCTTTGCGGTTCGATCCCGGCATGGCCCGGGTGGTAGCCGAACGGAACGTTCCCGTCGTGCTCATGCACATGCGGGGTACGCCCCGGGACATGCAGGTCAACCCGGTATACGGGTCGGTCGTCGAGGAAGTGCTCGACTTTCTGGATGAATCCATCGGAAAGGCCCTGTCCGCGGGCATCGGCCGGGACCGGATTCTGGTGGACCCGGGAATCGGATTCGGCAAGACGTTGGATCACAACCTGGAAATCTTGCGGACCCTTGATGCCTTGGAGCTCTTGGGATGCCCCATCCTGCTCGGCCCGTCCCGCAAGTCGTTTATCGGTCACATTCTCGGTTTGCCCCCGGACCGGCGAGTCGAGGGGACCGCGGCCGCGGTGGCGCTCGGCATCGCCGCCGGCGCGTCGGTGGTGCGCGTCCACGACGTGGCCGAGATGGTGCGGGTAGCCCGGGTGGCCGACGCGATCGCGCGGGGTTACCGGGCTGCCCGGGCGTTCGTCGGGCTTGGGGCCAACGTGGGCGAACCGCTGGCCCGGCTGCGAGAGGCGCTTGCCCGGCTCGATCGGCTGCCGGGCACCCGGGTTGTGCGGCGGTCGTCGGTGTACCGAACCGAACCGGTAGGCCCGGTGGCCCAACCGTGGTTCTTCAACATGGTAGTCGAGATGCAGACGGACTTGGATCCGGTGCGCCTTTTGGCCGAACTGCTTCAGATCGAGGCCGAGATGGGGCGAGTGCGCCAAACCCGGTGGGGGCCCCGGGTCATCGATCTGGACCTGCTTCTGTACGGCGATGAGACGGTGGACAGGCCCGGATGTCAGGTGCCGCATCCGGAAAGCCACCGCCGGAGATTCGTCTTGGAACCGCTTGCAGAAATTGCTCCCGACGTCCGGTGGAAGGGCAAGCCGGCGGTCGAGCACTTGGCGGGGTTGCCCGCAAGCCCGGCGGTGGAGCGATGGGGAGCCTTGGAGTGAACGGAAGCCGGCCTCGCCCGGAGCGGGAATCCGGAAACCGGGCTTGGCACGGGCTGGCGCTAGATCTTGTGAAACTGGTCGACGTCCAGCACCCAAACCGCGGCGCCGCCCGATTCGACCTCCATGGGCATGGCGACCGACGTGGGGATTTCGGCGGACGTCTGGGGCAGGAGCTTGCGCCGGCGCACGCACACCCGCCGAATGATCCGGAGCACGTCGCCGACCTGTTCGTCTTCTACCCCGATGAGCAGTGTCGTGTTGCCCCTCAACAAAAACCCGCCCGTACTGGCCAGCTTGGTGGCGCTGAAGTTGTTCTCGATGAGGGAGTCCATCAGGACGGTGGCGTCGTCGTCCTCGACGACCGCAAGGATCAGCTTCACGGCTGGGACCCCCTTTCGGGCCGGTGTATGCTCGATCATATTGCCCGCAGGGAGCGGGATTTCCTCTTTTGGGCCGGTGCGGGGAACGTGGAAAACGCGAGGTGAGAGCGGATGCGCTGGCTGGGAACGTTGGCGGCAGTGCTGACTTTAGCCGCGGTAGTGGCCAACAGCGTCTGGTTTATGCGGCGCGGCTTGGGCTTTGGCGGCTTTTTGTCGCTTGCATGGCCGGCCGCTCTGGCGGCTTTGGGGATCGTCGCCGGCGCCTTGGCGCTGGGGTTTGCTTCCGTGCGGCTCATGCTCCGCAAAGAGTCGTCAAGGTCCAATTCCGGCAGTCAGCCGGGAGCTGACCCTCAGGACGAGGGACCGGAAGGCGACGGTTGAGGCCGGTGATGGAGGAATCGCCTGCTCAGGACGGAAACTTAGTCCGGGGTGCTGCCGCATGAATGCCCAGAAGATGACGATCTCTGGCGAGATCCGGGATCGCACGTTGTATTACCCGACGGGTAACGAGTTCGTCGCCCTGCCGTTGATCAACGAGGGCGGGGCTGTGGAAACATTCAACGTTCTTCATATGGGCTGCAAGGGCATGCTCGAGTTTTACGGGCTGGATCATGCGCCGCTTTTGGCACCCGTCGTCATGGTCGGGGACCAGGAAGTAGCGTTTCCGGACATCTCATGGCAACGGCTCGAACACTGGGTGCCGTGCTTTACCGCCCACGCCGGGAGCCTTCGGCTCCGGGGCACCATCTGCGCCCCGCCCGGGCATCGGGGATTCGTCTGGATTCTGGACATCGAGAACCTCGGACAGGAGACGCTGGAGCTGCGCTGGGGATGGCACGGGTGCTGGGCCCAGGCCCGGCAGACCGTCTACCGCAGCCGGGCAGTGCGCGGCTCCCGGGCGGCATGGTACGACCCGTGGACCGACGCCCTGGCGCTGGAGCTGCTGGCGGGCCCGGCCATCGGCGCCTTCGCGCTGGGCGGCGGCCGGCCGTTTTCCGATTTCGGCTGGTACTTGGGACCGGCCCGGTCCTCCGCGGAGGCGTTTCTAGCCGCCCGCACCGGCCGCAACGGCCCGGCAGCCCCTTCGGCCCTCCGGGAAGACAACGAATCCGGGCAGCCCATCTACTTTGCCATAGCCCATAGCCAGCCGCTCGGTCCCGGACAGCGGGCCGAGATTGAACTGTACGTCGCCGTCGGAGCCGAAAGCGACGGTGCGTGCGCGGCGCTGGTGGACTTGCAGCGCCGGGGCGCCCGGCACCTGGTGGAGGAGGCCCGGCGGTGGCTGACGGACCGGCTGAGGCCTGTTTCCGACACGGTGCTGAGTGAGCGGCTCAACTTGAACTTGTGGTTCAATTACTTTTTTGCCGCCGGGCGCACCGTTGATTCCGAGGAACTTGTGCTCGTCACCTCCCGAAGCCCCCGCTACTACGTGTGCGCGGCGTTTTGGGCCCGGGACGCGTTTTTGTGGAGCTTCCCGGGGGCTCTTTTAACCGACAGCGAACGGGCCCGGGAGATGGTCTTAACCGGCTTCGGCCGCTACTTGCGCAACCCTGGAGTCCACAGCCTCTACATCGACGGGACCGTGTTGTATCCCGGCTTTGAGCTGGATCAATTGTGCGCGTACGTCCTGGCCTTGGAGCAGTACGTGCGGGCGACGGAGGACTGGGGGATCCTTGAGGAAACCGGCCTTGGGGGCGCCCAGCGGGTGTTTGACGGTGTCGCGGTGCTGGAGCAGATCTTGGAACGCCACCGCAACCCCGACCGCCAGCTGTACCGGACATTCCTATCGCCTACCGACGATCCGGTCACCCATCCGTACCTGACGTACGACAACGCGATGGCGTGGCGGACGTGGCGGGCGCTGGCGCCGCTGAAACACCACCGGGGCGACAGCCTGGGCGAGTGGCGGGCCAACCAACGGGCCGCCCAGCTCAGGGAGACGATCCGGCGCCACTGCGTTGTGGACGGTCCGATGGGTCCGATGTTCGCCTGGGCGTTGGACGACCGCAAGCGGGCCCAGGTGCTTGATCAGCCGCCGGGCAGCTTGCAGCTTCTGGCGTACTACGGATTTTGCGAAGAGGACGACCCGGTATACCTTAACACCGTCGCCTGGATCCATTCGCCGCACAATCCGGACTACTGTGCGGGCCCGTTTGGCGGGCCCGGATGCACCCACTCGCCCCATCCGTGGCCGCTCATGGCCGCTTGCGATCTCTTGGCTGGCCCCGGCCGGGATCGAGGCCTCAAGTTTTTTCAGCGGGCGGCTATGGACAACGGCGTGGCGTGCGAGACAGTCGATCGCCAGACGGGACGGGTCAAGACGGGAGCCGCCTTTGCGAGCGCGGCGGGGTTCATCGGGTACGCGTTGTATCGCGCTCTGGCCCGGGAATAAGGATGGAGCAAGACTTGGCCGGAGGTGCGCTCGCTTGCGGTACGACGGCCGGCGGGCAGACGCGGTGTTCCAAGGGGGAGGCGTTAAGGTCATCGGCCTTGCCGGGGCTCTGGTTGTGGCCGAGGAACAGGGCTACCGTTGGGTCAACGTGGCGGGTACGTCGGCCGGAGCCATCATCGCGGCGCTGTTGGCCGCAGGCTACCGGGCCCGGGAGCTGCAGGAGGCATTGGAGGATCTGGATTTCGGCCGGTTCCGGGATCCGGGCCCCCTGGGGCGGATTCCTCTTGTCGGACCGGCGCTGGCACTGCTGCTGCAAAACGGGATGTACCTGGGCGATTATCTTGAAGGATGGGTCCGGGAGAAGCTCGCCGCCCGGGGGGTGCGAACGTTCGGCGACCTCCTTGTTCCGGGCGAGACCGAGGACCGGTTCCGCTTCAAGTTGCAGGTCGTCGCGGCCGACATCAGCCGCGGCCGTATGGTGGTGCTGCCTGGCGACATGCGGGCTTACGGCGTAAGGCCGGAGGAACTGGACGTGGCCCGGGCTGTGCGGATGAGCGCCAGCTTGCCGTTTTTTTATCGCCCGGTGACCGCGCGCTACGTTGCCGGCGGAAGGCCGTCGAAAAGCTAACGGCGGATTGTTGAGCAATTTCCCGGTCTGGCTGTTCGACGTCGAAGGAGCGCCGCCGTGGCCGACCTTCGGGTTTATGCTGGTG
>JACDOI010000027.1 GCA_017656145.1 Bacillota bacterium
ATGGTACTGCCCGGGCAACCGGGTGGGAGAGTAGGTCCGCGCCGGAAAACTTTTTCCGAAGCGCCCTCGATGCCGGATGGCCGAGGGCGCTTCGGCGCGTCTAAAGTCTTGGCTTGCCCGGTTTGGACGTGGTACGATCACTTGATAGTGAGGTGATCGTCAGTGGCCGGGCACTCAAAGTGGGCGAACATCAAGCATCGCAAGGAGAAGGAAGACGCCCGCCGGGGCAAAATGTTCACCAAGTTGTCCCGCCAAATCACCGTAGCGGCCCGTGAGGGCGGTCCCGATCCGGCCGCCAATGGCCGACTCCGGCTCGCGATCGACAAAGCGCGCGCGGTCAACATGCCGATGGAAAACATCGAACGGGCCATCAAGCGGGGCACAGGCGAGCTCGAAGGGGTCTCCTACGAGGAGATGATCTACGAAGGATACGGTCCCGGCGGAGTGGCCATCATGCTCGAGATTATGACGGACAACCGCAACCGGACCGCGAGCGAGGTTCGCCACCTCTTTTCCCGGTACGGCGGAAGCCTGGGCGAGAGCGGATGCGTCGCGTGGATGTTTGAGCGCCGGGGCGTTATCGCGGTGGAGCGGGCGGCGGTCGACGATGAAGATGCGTTGCTGTTGGCGGCTGCCGATGCCGGTGCCGACGACGTCCAGGCGCAGGAGGACCGGTTTGAGGTGCAAACGCCGCCCGGTGCCCTGGATGCGGTCAAGCGGCGGCTGGAGGAGGCCGGCTACCGCATCGTCTCTGCCGGGCTGGTCATGGTGCCCAAGACGACGGTGGAGGTGACCGGCGAGGACGCATCCAGGCTGATGAAGCTTCTCGATGCCCTCGAGGATCACGACGACGTGCAAGAGGTCTACGCGAACTTCGACGTCCCGGACGAAGTGCTGGCCGCGCTGTAGACGCCGGCAGCCGGGCCCATGCCAGTTGTTGGCTAAATTCCCCTGCCGCGGGAAACGCTAGCAGCAGCAGTTTGCCCGCGGGGGGATGAAGGATGACGCGCCGCAACCGGTGGCTGTTGGCCCTTACCGCCACGCTGTCGTTTGCTGCCGGCTTCGTCCTGGCGCAAGCGATGTTCAGCCCGGCACCGGCCAGGCCAGATGTCTCCGGCGTTCCGGGAGAGCCGTGCACCGACTATCCGGGCGGGTTCGTCGGGCTGCACGAAGGTCGGGTGGCCGTTTTCGAAGGGGAGCCGGGAGGCTGTCATCGCCTCGTGGAGGAGACGTCCATCGAACGCTCCAACTTGCATGCATTCCAGGTCACCGACCTCGAACGCGGGATCGCCTTTGAGGACGAGGCGGAACTGTTTCAAATCCTTGAAGGCCTCATGGGGCCCTAAACTGTATTGGAAGGAAAGGGTCCGCCCGAAAGCGAAACGGGCACCAGGCGGCAGGTGAGGACCGAACGGTGAAGATCCTGGGAATTGACCCGGGGACGGCGGTGACCGGATACGGCTTGATCGAGGACGGCGCCCAGCCCCGCGCGCTCGGGTACGGCGGCATTCGGACTCCGGCCGGCATTCCCGAGGCAGATCGTTTGTTGCGCATTTACGCCCAGGTCGACGAACTGATCCGCGGCACTTGTCCCGACGTCTTGGCCGTTGAGCGGGTGTTTTTCAACAAAAACGCCTCCAGCGCGCTGGCGGTGGGGCAAGCCCGGGGCGTCGTGCTGCTGGCCGCTGCACAGGCCGGGGTGCCGGTCTTCGAACCGACGCCGCTGGAAGTCAAGTTGGCCGTCACCGGGGAGGGGCGGGCCGGCAAGCGCCAGGTCGGATACATGGTTCGAGTCCTGCTGGGCCTTGAGTCCCGCCCCCAGCCCGACGACGCGGCCGACGCCCTCGCGGTCGCGTTGACGTGCGCCCGGACGCTGACCACCCGTCGCCGGTGGGGGGAAGCAGGCGGATGATCGCCATGTTGCGCGGCCGGATCGCCCGCCGGGGAGCGGACTGGGTCGTCGTCGACGTCGGCGGCGTCGGGTACCGGGTGGCGGTGCCCGGACCAGCGGTCGCCAAGATGCCCGCCCCCGGCGGCGAGGTCGTGCTTCACGTTCACACGCACGTCCGGGAAGATACCCTGGCCCTGTTCGGTTTCTTGTCCGAGGATGAGCTGCGGCTGTTCGAACAAATTGTGGCAGTAACCGGCATGGGGCCCCGGCTTGCCTTGACCGCGCTGTCTACGCTTTCGCCCGACGAGTTTCGCCGGGCGGTGTTGGATGAAGATGCGGCCCGGTTGACCCGCATTCCGGGCGTCGGGCGCAAGACGGCTCAACGCATCATCCTCGAACTCAAAGGACGGCTACCGGCAGAACCCGTCGCGGAGGGGCCGGTTCCGGCGGGTGACGGGATGGAGGACGCGCTGGCGGCCCTGGTAAGCCTGGGATACGGGCAGGCAGAGGCGGCCGACGCCATTCGCCGGGCTGCCCGTGATGCCGGCGCTCAAGCGGCGGATCCCGCCCACCTCGTGCGGGTGGCTCTGCGGCATTTGGATAGCTTGAAAGGGGACGCCAGGTGAGCGGGCAGGAGGAACGGATGGTCAGCGGGCGGCGCCGGCCTGAGGACGCGGAGATCGAGGCGAGCCTGCGGCCTCGCCGCCTGTCGGCGTACATCGGCCAAGACCAGATCAAGCAAAATCTCGAGGTCTTCATCCAGGCCGCCAATGAGCGGCGAGAGCCCCTTGATCACGTCTTGCTGTACGGTCCGCCGGGGTTGGGCAAGACCACTCTGGCCGGCGTCATCGCCAACGAGCTCGGAGTCGGGATGCGCGTCACGTCCGGGCCCGCCATCGAGCGTCAAGGGGACCTGGTGGCCATCCTGACCAACCTGGAGCCCCGGGACGTATTGTTCATCGACGAGATTCACCGGCTGAACCGGACGGTGGAAGAGGTTCTGTACCCGGCCATGGAAGACTTCGCGGTGGACATCGTCATCGGAAAAGGGCCCAGCGCCCGCTCGCTCCGGTTGGATTTGCCGCCCTTTACGTTGATCGGCGCCACGACCCGGGCGGGCATGCTGACCTCGCCGCTTCGGGACCGGTTTGGCGTGTTGTTCCGGCTCGACTACTATTGCGAAGACGATCTGGCGCTCATCGTTCGCCGGGCGGCGGGGGTGCTCGGGGTCGAAATCACCGACGGAGGCGCCCGGGAGGTGGCCCGCCGGGCCCGGGGCACACCGCGCATCGCCAACCGGCTGCTCAAGCGGGTGCGGGATTTCGCTCAAGTCCGGGCCGATGGGGTCATTACCGCCGAGGTGGCCCGGGAGGCGCTGTCGATGCTGGACGTCGACGACTTGGGTTTGGACCGCACCGACCGGGAGCTGCTTTTGGCCATCATCGACAAGTTTGATGGCGGGCCGGTGGGGGTGGAGACGCTGGCCGCGGCCACCGGCGAGGAAGTGGAAACGATAGAGGATGTGTATGAGCCGTACTTGATGAAACTCGGATATTTGGAGCGGACTCCCCGGGGGCGGAAGGCCACCGGCTTGGCGTACCGGCACCTGCAGCGGACGCCCCGTCGCCCGGGGCAGGGAGAGCTCTTTGGGGAGGCGTGAGGGTTGGAAGTGGGAGGTCTGGGCCGGATGCTCATTTTCTTGGGCCTGGTCATCCTCGCCATGGGGCTTGTGCTTCTGGTGGTCGACCGCCTGCCCGGCATCCCGCGCTTGCCCGGGGACATCTTGGTGCGCCGGGGCAACTTCACGTTTTACTTCCCGCTGGCCACCTCCCTCGTTCTCAGCGTACTGTTGACCTTATTGCTGCATTTGTTCCGCCGGTAGAAGGGGAGGACGCGGGTGGCGGTTTACAAAGCTGAGGGGATCGTGCTCAGAGCCCGGAACCTCGGCGAAGCTGACAAGATCTTGACGCTCTTTACCCCTGCCCGCGGCAAAGTGGAGGCGGTGGCCCGGGGAGCCCGGCGGGCTCGCAGCCGGCTTATGGGCGCCACGCAACTGTTCACCCACGGCCGGTACTTGTTGTTTGAGGGCAAGGAGCTGGATTCGTTGAGCCAGGGCGAGATCATTCACTCCTTCCGGCCGCTGCGGGAGGACCTGGAACGCATGGCCCACGCCAGTTACGCCGTCGAACTTGTGGACCGGTCCACTGAGCCAGGCGACCGGCACGACCGCCTGTTTTTGCTGCTTTCCGCGGTCCTTGGTCTGCTCGCGACCGGCTCGGACCTCGCCCTGGTCAGCCGGTACTTCGAGCTGCGGCTGCTGGAGGAGCTGGGTTACCGTCCGCATCTTTCGAGCTGCATCCGTTGCGGTGCGGCGGATATTGCCGCGTTCAGCATCGAACTGGGGGGGCTGGTGTGCCCCCGTTGCCGGGTCAACGATCCCGGTGCGGTGGATGTAGGAGAGGAGTCGGTGAGCGTCATGCGCTATTTGCAACGGGCGGAGCCGGAGCGCCTTGCGGTCGTCCGCCCGTCGAACGCGGCCCTGCAGACTATGGAAGACATTTTGCCCAAGTTTTGCGCCGCCCGCATCGGGCGACCCATGCAATCCTTGGAGTTTCTCATGTCCATTCGGGCCGCAGACGGCTAACGTCGCGCCGGAAGGCCGCATTGACAGCCTGGACCGTTTTTGTTACTTGTGTGTTGGTATCCGCCCCGTGATGGTCTTCGGCAGGAGGTTGCGGCGTGAATTTCCAGGAGATGATTTTCGCACTGGAGGCGTACTGGGCCCGACGGGGATGCGTCGTTGTCCAGCCCTACGATATGGAGATGGGAGCGGGCACCATGCACCCGGCCACGTTTTTGCGGGTCCTTGGGCCCGAACCGTGGAACACAGCCTACGTTCAACCTTCCCGCCGGCCGACCGACGGCCGGTACGGGGAGAACCCGAACCGACTCCAGCACTATTACCAATACCAGGTGATCATGAAGCCGTCGCCCCCCGACATCCAGGACATCTACTTGGACAGCTTGCGGGCCGTCGGCATCGACCCGAATCAGCACGACGTCCGGTTTGTGGAGGACGACTGGGAATCGCCGACGCTGGGGGCCTGGGGCCTGGGATGGGAAGTTTGGCTGGACGGGATGGAGATCACCCAGTTTACCTACTTCCAGCAGTGCGGCGGCATCGACCTCAAGCCGGTTTCCGTCGAGATCACCTACGGGTTGGAACGGCTGGCCATGTACTTGCAAGGGGTCGACAATGTTTTCGACCTGGTTTGGACCGACGGCGTCACCTACGGCGACGTCTACCACCAAAACGAGGTAGAGCAGTCCCGCTACAACTTCGAGCTGTCGGAGCCCGCGCTGCTTTTCAACTTGTTTGAGGCTCACGAGCGGGAGGCCGCGCGCCTTTTGGAACACGACCTGGTCTTGCCCGCATACGATCACGTGCTGAAATGCTCCCACCTGTTCAACCTGCTGGACGCCCGGGGCGCGATCAGCGTCACCGAGCGCACCAAGTTCATCGGCCGCGTGCGCCATCTGGCCCGCGGGTGCGCCCGCAAGTACGTGGAGCAGCGGGAGCGCATGGGATTTCCGCTGCTTTCGGCCCGGCGGGAGGTGGCTCAGCCGTGAACCGGGATTTGCTGCTGGAGATCGGCACCGAGGAGCTGCCCGCGCGGTTTGTGCCCGGGGCCCTGGCTCAGCTGCGGGAGACGGCCATCGAACAAATGAAGGAATTGCGCCTGACATGGGAGGACGCGCGCGTCTACGGCACCCCCCGGCGGCTGGCGCTGCTCGTCAAAGGCTTGCCGGAGCGGCAAGGGGACTTGGTGCGGGAAGTGAAAGGTCCAGCGCGGCGCGTCGCGTTCGACGAGGAAGGCCGGCCAACCCGGGCGGCCGAGGGCTTCGCCAAAAGCCAGGGCGTGACAGTGGCCGACTTGGAACTGCGGGACACGGAGCAGGGGCAGTACGTCTTCGCAGTGCTGCGGGAAGAAGGGCGGCGGCTTGAGGACGTGCTTCCCGGCTGGCTCGGCCGGCTCATCGAGGGGCTGCACTTTCCCAAGTCCATGCGCTGGGGCGACGGTGATCTCCGGTTCGCCCGGCCCATCCGGTGGCTGGTGGCGTTGCTGGATCAGGAAGTAGTGCCTGTCAGCCTGGAAGGCCTCAGCGCGGGCCGCGCGACCCGGGGCCACCGGTTTTTGGCCCCGGGCCCGATTTTGCTCGCGCGACCGGACGAGTACGTCGACCGCCTGCGGGAGGCGTTCGTCCTGGCAGACAGCGGTGAGCGGGAACAGGCGGTGCTTGAGGAAGTGCGGCGGGCCGCGGCGGCGCACGGCGGACGCGCCCTTGAGGATCCCGACCTCCTGGCTGAGGTGGTCAACCTCGTCGAGTACCCGGCCGCGGTGGCCGGATCGTTTGCCGAAGAGTACTTGCAGTTGCCGCGGGAAGTCTTGATCACCCCGATGCGGGAGCATCAGAGGTACTTCCCGGTAGTGGACGAATCCGGGCGCCTGTTGCCGCGGTTTGTGGCGGTGAGCGATGGCCCCAGGCCCGACATGGACGTCGTTCGAGCCGGTAACGAGAAGGTTTTGGCCGCGCGGCTGGCCGATGCCCGGTTTTTCTACGACGAGGACCGGCGGCGCCCCCTCGAGGACTACGTCGACCGGTTGAAGGGAATCGTCTTCCAGGAGCGTCTGGGGACGGTGTATGAAAAGGCGGAGCGGATTCGCCGGCTCGCGCGGTTTTTGGGCGAACGGATCGACGCCGGCGAGGCGGTGCTGGCGACCGCGGATCGAGCGGCGTTTTTGGCCAAAGCGGACCTGGCCACGCAGATGGTTTATGAATTCCCGGAGCTGCAAGGCGTTATGGGCCGGGAATACGCCTTGTTGTCGGGCGAGGAAGAGGCGGTTGCCCAGGCCATCCTTGAACACTACTTGCCCCGCCATGCAGGGGATGAGTTGCCCAAGAGCCTTCCCGGATGTCTTGTCAGCGTGGCCGATAAGCTGGACACCATCGCGGGCTGTTTCGGCGTCGGGCTTGTGCCTACAGGTTCGCAGGATCCGTACGGGTTGCGCCGGCAGGCGATGGGCACGGTGCGCATCGCGCGCACCTTGCCCCGCGGTTTCGATCTGGAAGAGGCGGTGCGGATGGCGCTGTCCGGCTACGGGAACCGGTTCCGGGACGAGGAGGACGGCCTTGTCGCCCGGATCATGGATTTCTTCCGGCAACGACTGCGGGGATTGCTGCAGGAAGAAGGGCTTCGCCACGATCTGGTGGAGGCGGCCCTGGGGACCGGCATCGGCGACATCGCCGGCACCTTTGGGCGGGCCCAGGCCCTGGCGGAGTTCAGCCAGGACGAAAGGTTCGGTGTTCTGGTGACCGCTTACCAGCGGGCGGCCAATCTCGCCAGGCAGGGCGGCACCGATCAGGTGGACGAGACGCTGTTCCAAACCGACGCGGAACGGGACTTGTACGCCGCGCTGGGGGACGTCGGAGTCCGAGTCGATGCATGTGTAGCCGACGGCCGCTATCAGGACGCTCTGCGGGAGCTTGCAAGGCTTGGGCCGCGGGTGGACAGGCTGTTCGCGGACGTTTTGATTATGGCCCCTGAGGAGGACGTCCGGCGAAACCGGCTGGCTTTGCTTCGCCGCACGGCCCGTTTGTTTTGCCGGGTGGCGGACCTGGGGGCGGTGGCCGTTTGACTCAAGCAACAGCGACCGACGAAGGAGGCCAACGACGGATGACCAAGCGGGTGTATTTCTTCGGTGGAGGAACGGCAGAAGGCTCGGGCAAGATGCGGGAGCTTTTGGGCGGCAAGGGCGCGAACCTCGCAGAGATGAGCCGGCTCGGAATTCCGGTCCCTCCGGGATTCACCATCACCACGGAAATGTGCACGGAGTATTACCGCAACGGCAAGCAGTGGCCGCAAGGGTTGGCCGAGGAGATCGAAGCCAACCTCCGGAAACTGGAAGAAGCCATGGGAGCCCGGTTCGGCGATCCCGCAAACCCGCTGCTTGTGTCCGTACGCTCCGGCGCCCGGGTCTCCATGCCGGGGATGATGGATACTATCCTCAATCTCGGCTTGAACGACGAAACGGTGGAAGGGCTCATCAAGCGGACCGGCAACCCGCGCTTTGGCTACGACAGTTACCGCCGGTTCATCCACATGTACGGCGACGTAGTGCTGGGGGTTGCCCACGAGGAGTTTGAGGCCCGCATCGACCGGATGAAGGAAGAGAAAGGCGTCAATTTGGACACCGAGCTCGACGCCGACGACCTGGCTCGCCTGGTCGAGGAGTACAAGGCGCTGGTGGCGGAGAAGACCGGCCGTTCGTTCCCATCCGACCCGATGGAGCAGCTGAAGGGCGCCATCAACGCGGTGTTCGACTCGTGGAACACACCCCGGGCCGTACGGTACCGGGAATTGCACGACATCCCCAACGACTGGGGCACAGCGGTCAACGTGCAGGCGATGGTCTTCGGCAACATGGGGAACCGGTCCGCGACCGGGGTGGCATTTACCCGCAATCCGGCCACGGGCGAGAAGGAGTTTTACGGCGAGTTTCTGGTCAACGCCCAAGGCGAGGACGTGGTGGCCGGCATCCGCACGCCCGAGCCTATCGCGCGGCTCAAAGAGCTGATGCCCGAGGCGTATGCGCAGCTGGAGGAGATCTACCAGCGGCTGGAGCGCCACTACAAGGACATGCAGGACATCGAGTTCACCATTCAGGAAGGCCAGCTGTACATGCTCCAGACGCGCTCGGGCAAGCGGACCGCCCAGGCGGCAGTGCGCATCGCGGTGGAAATGGTGGACGAGGGCCTGATCGATGAGCGGGAAGCCGTCCTGCAAGTGCCGGCGGGTCAGCTGGACCAGCTTTTGCACAAGCAGATCGACCCGAAGGCCAAGGTGGAAGTCATCGCCCGGGGGCTGCCCGCGTCCCCCGGTGCCGCGGTCGGGCGGGTGGTGTTCAACGCTGAGGACGCGGAGCAGTGGGCGGCCCGAGGGGAAAAGGTCATCCTCGTCCGGCGGGAGACGTCGCCGGAAGATATCGGCGGCATGCACGCCGCGCAAGGAATTCTCACCGCGCGCGGCGGCATGACGTCCCATGCGGCGGTCGTGGCCCGGGGCATGGGCAAGTGCTGCGTGGCCGGCGCGGGCGAAATTCGAATCGATGAGGCGGCTCGCCGCTTCACGGTCAACGGGCGGGTGTTTCAGGAGGGCGACTGGATCACGCTGAACGGCAGCACCGGCGAGGTGATTGCCGGGCAGGTGGAGCTGGTCGATCCGGAATTGTCGGGCCATTTCGCCCGGCTCATGGAATGGGCTGATCGCTTCCGGGCGCTTAGGGTGAGAACCAACGCGGACACCCCAAACGACGCGGCCTTGGCCCGGAAGTTCGGCGCGGAGGGCATCGGGCTTTGCCGGACCGAGCACATGTTCTTCGGCGAAGACCGGATCCGGGCCATGCGGGAGATGATTTTGGCCGCCGACAGTGACGCCCGGCGGCGAGCTCTCGAAAAGCTGTTGCCGTACCAGCGGGAAGACTTTTACGGCATCTTCAAGGCCATGGATGGGTTGCCGGTGACCATCCGCCTGCTGGACCCGCCGCTTCATGAGTTTTTGCCGCACGAACCCGAGGCCGTGGCCGCGATCGCCGAGGACCTGGGAGTGTCGCCGGACGATGTTCGGGCCAAAGTGTCAAGCCTGCAGGAGTTCAATCCGATGCTGGGCCACCGGGGGTGCCGGCTGGCCATCACGTACCCGGAAATTTATGAAATGCAGACCCGGGCCATCTTCGAGGCGGCCGCGCGATACAAGGCCGAAGGCGGCCGGCCGTTGCCGGAGGTCATGGTTCCCCTTGTGGGGACAGTCGGAGAGCTCCGCATCCTCAAGCGCCGGATCAAAGAAGTGGCCGACCGGGTGCTCCAGGAAGCAGGGGTGGAAGTTCCGTACACCATCGGAACCATGATCGAGGTTCCCCGGGCCGCGGTGCTGGCCGGCCGCATCGCTGAAGAGGCCCAGTTCTTCTCCTTCGGCACCAATGACCTGACCCAGATGACCTTTGGGTTCAGCCGGGACGACGTGGGCACGTTCCTGCCGGCCTATCTCGAGCAGGGCATCCTGGAAAAGGACCCGTTCCAGACGCTGGATCAGTCCGGCGTGGGCGAGCTGGTGGAGATGGGAACCCGCCGGGGCCGGGAGACGAATCCCGACCTCAAGGTGGGCATCTGCGGCGAGCACGGTGGGGATCCCGAGTCGGTGGCTTTTTGCCATCGGGTGGGGATGGACTACGTAAGCTGCTCGCCGTTCCGGGTGCCGGTGGCGCGCCTTGCCGCCGCCCAGGCGAACTTGAAGGCGCCCCGCTCCTGACCGCCAGCCGGAGCCGATCGGGTTTGGCCGGGCCTCCCGGGGCGGGAGGCCCGGCCGCTTTCGCCGGGAAGGAACAAACCGGCTCGTGCCGAAGGCTAGCCCCGGGAGTGGGCGTGGCATGCGGTTCCCTCAAGACGTCATCGACGAGATCCGCAGCCGGGTGGACATCGCAGAGGTCGTGGGTGAGTACGTCGCCCTCCGCAAAAGCGGGCGGAACTGGGTAGGCTTGTGCCCGTTTCATGCTGAAAAGACCCCTTCCTTTACAGTCAGCCCCGAGCGGCAACTGTTCTACTGCTTTGGCTGCCAGGCCGGGGGCGATGTGTTTGCCTTTGTGATGAAGCGGACGGGAATGGGATTCGCCGAAGCGGTGGAGCACCTGGCCCGCCGGGCCGGGATCGATCTTTTGCGATTCGCGGCCTCGCCGGAGGAAGAAGAGCGGCTTGCCCGCAGGGGGCGGCTGTTGGAAGTTCACCGGCTGGCTGCCGGGTTTTTCGCGCGCGCCCTAGAGAGCGGCCAAGGGCGGGCGGCCCGGGCGTACTTGGAGCGCCGGGGGATATCGGCGGAGATGATCCAGAGATATCAGCTGGGCTACGCGCCGCCCGGCGATTCCCTCGCGCGGTTTCTCCGGGATCAGGGGATTGACGACGATGTGGCAGTAGAGGCAGGTTTAATTATCCCCGCAAGCGACGGCCGGCAACCGTTTCCCCGGTTCCGGGACCGGTTGATGTTTCCCATCGCGGATTCGGCCGGCCGGATCGTCGGATTCGGTGGACGGGTGCTGGGCGAGCGCAAACGGGCACCCAAGTACCTGAACTCCCCGGAAACGCCGCTTTTCAGCAAAGGCCGGGTGCTGTACGGGTTCCACCTGGCCAAGGATGCCATCGCCGCCTCAGGCACCGCGATCATCGTCGAGGGGTACACCGACTGCATCAGCCTGGTTCAGCACGGCTTGCCCAATACGGTCGCGTCTTTGGGCACGGCCTTCACCGAAGCCCAAGCGCAGCTGCTCGCGCGGGTAGCCCAGCGCGCGGTCATCGCCTTCGACGCGGATGCAGCCGGGCAGGCGGCGGCCGAGCGGAGCCTCAACCTGTTGCGGCGGACCGGCTTGCGGGTGGCTGTCATGGAGCTTTCGCCGGGCCAAGACCCGGATCAGTTTGCCCAAACCCGCGGCCGAGAGGCCCTTCAGGAAGCAGTGCGCACCGCGGTGCCGCTGCTCGAATACAAGTTGAACAAGGTGCTGCCGGCCGAGGCTCCGGCCGACCCGGAGGGGAAGGTACGGGCGGTCGAAGCCGCGCTGGCGGTCTTGGGGGAAGTGGAGAGCCCCGTTGAGCGGGAGGCGTACACCGAAGTCGTTGCCCGTCGCATTGCTGTACCTGTCGCCAGCGTCCGGGCAGAGCTTGGCCGCTGGCAGGCAATGCGGTCCAGCAGAGGCAAGATGCAGTATACGGCGGGAAAAAACCGCCATAATAATAGAGGTTTTCACGTCCACCGCAGCGAACACACATCCCGCGGCCGGCCTGTCGTTTCAGGTGAAGGAGGAAATCGGCTGGCCAGCGCCGAACAAGTGGTCCTTCGACACGTCCTGGCGGCCGGGGATTGCCCGGGGGCGCGCGAGCTCCTGAACGAGCGGGAGGTATGGTCGAGCCCCATGGTGGGCCGGGCGGCGGCGCTGTTGCGGGATCGCTTGGAAGGCCCGTCCGATCCGGCCCAGTGGCTGTCCAGCCTGCCTCCCACGCCGGAGGCCGCTTGGTTGCGGGACCTGTGGGCGAGGACGGGAATGGCCCGGATCGCGTGGGAAGAGGCGCGCCGGGAATTGTTGCGCGAGCGAGCCAGGGAGAAGCTCGGCCGGCTGGAGGCGCAACTTGGTGCTGTGATGAAGGCGGTCTTGCCGGACGGGGCCGCCGGTATGCTGGCGAAGCTCTTGGTCGAGTATAAAAGGCTAAGGAGCGACCTTGTGGGTGGGTGAGCAACGGGGTACGAAAGGGGGGAGGCGCCATGACCGACCGGGACACGAACGGGCCGCGTCTGCCGGATCAGGAGACCATTGACGAGCTCATGCAGCGCGGCAAGCGCCGGGGCGCGCTCACATACCGGGAGATCATGGACGCGCTGCAAGAAGTTGAGCTTTCCCCCGAGCAGATTGACGAGGTGTACGAGAGGCTGGCCAGCCAGGGTATCGACGTCATTGCAGACGGAGCCGACGCGGACGCATTCATCGACGGGGAGGACGACGAGGACAATGGCCTTCCCGCGGACCCGGCGGCCGTCGACCTCAGTGTGCCCGAAGGCATCGGCCTGGATGACCCGGTGCGCATGTATCTCAAGGAGATCGGTCGCGTGCCGTTGCTCTCCGCCGAGGAAGAGATCGAGCTGGCCAAGCGCATCGAGCAGGGGGACGAGGAGGCCAAGCGCCGGCTGGCTGAGGCCAACTTGCGGCTTGTGGTCAGCATCGCCAAGCGGTACGTGGGGCGAGGCATGCTGTTTCTCGACCTGATCCAGGAGGGCAATCTCGGGCTCCTCAAGGCGGTTGAGAAGTTCGACTACCGCAAGGGGTTCAAGTTCAGCACATACGCGACGTGGTGGATCCGGCAGGCCATC
Organism: Bacillota bacterium; assembly: GCA_017656145.1. Classification (GTDB taxonomy): domain Bacteria; phylum Bacillota; class Limnochordia; order Limnochordales; family ZCTH02-B6; genus JACDOI01. The sequence goes on from JACDOI010000027.1 coordinate 12,858, forward strand.
ACCCGGGCTATCGCTGATCAGGCCCGGACGATCCGCATCCCGGTCCATATGGTGGAGACCATCAACAAGCTGGTCCGGGTTCACCGCCATCTCCTGCAGGAGCTGGGACGGGACCCGACGCCCGCGGAGCTCGCGGAGCGGATGGGGCTCTCCGAGGATCGGGTGCGGGAGATTCAAAAGATCGCCCAGGAGCCCGTGTCACTCGAGACGCCCATCGGCGAAGAGGAAGACAGCCACCTGGGCGACTTCATCGAGGATCAGGAGGCGCCGGCGCCGGCGGAGGCGGCTTCGTACCTGATGCTCAAGGAGCAACTGGAGGACGTCCTCGACACGTTGACGCCGCGCGAGGAAAAGGTGCTGCGCCTGCGGTTTGGGCTCGACGACGGAAGGGCCCGGACGCTGGAAGAGGTCGGGCAGGTGTTTGGCGTCACTCGGGAGCGAATCCGGCAGATCGAGGCCAAGGCTTTGCGGAAGCTGCGTCATCCCAGCCGCAGCAAGAAGCTGAAGGACTTCCTGGATTGAGCTCCTGTTTGACACCCGCAGATGGGAAAACCTATAATGAGGATGCGGCTACGGCGATATCCAAAGCGGGCGCGCGGCCGCCGAGCCAGCGCGCCCCGGTACGTTCCTCGGTAGCTCAACGGTAGAGCGCCCGGCTGTTAACCGGAGGGTTGCAGGTTCGAATCCTGCCCGAGGAGCCAGTTTGCGGGCCCATAGCTCAACGGTCAGAGCAGCGGACTCATAATCCGTTGGTTGCAGGTTCGAATCCTGCTGGGCCCACCAGCGGCTTTTTCACATCGGGGATGCCGGCCGGCGGCGACCGGCCCGGGATATGCGAAGGCCGCCGGCACCCGATCGCCGATCCCCATTTGACAGAGCGGGCGGGCGGCGTTACAATAATAAAGGTTTGTTCAAGGTAGGCCCCCATCGTCTAGCGGCCTAGGACACCGCCCTTTCAAGGCGGCGGCACGGGTTCGAATCCCGTTGGGGGTACCAAATCGGGCCGAGACCTGAGGCCCTTATGTTCAACCCCGAGCGAGCATGCGCGCGGGATGGAACGAATTGCCCGGAGGGGAGAGGAGTTCCACCGTGGCCCTGCGAGCGCGGGGTTAACTGTTCTCCGGGGGCTGAGAATGCGGACGGATCTTACCAGTGTTAACTCGCCGTGCTTTGATCCGTTCTGGGGCTCCCAACGAGCATGGAGACGAACTCATCTTCATTTAGAACTGGAATACCGAGCTCGCGTGCCTTTTTGACCTTATTGCCGAAGCCGTCACCGGCTACAACGAAGTCCGTTCTTCGCGAGACGCTACTCGTGCAACGAGCCCCAAGGAGTTCAAGCAGTCGTTGAGCCTCTGCTCGCGTCCAGCGCTGGAAACGGCCGCTGAGTACGACCCGCTTGCCTTCAAGCGCCTCCCGGCAGATCGCGGCTCCGTGTAAGCCAGGAACATTGAGGAGATCCTCCAGGGTCATGTCTTCCAGAGCAGTAGAGGATGGCGTGGTTCTATGGGTACGGCCGTCTAAAAGTTCCTTTAGATAAGTGTGGCCGTGTTTGGTTGGAAGATTGAGCAGTTCAAGGGTGGCCCGCGCGTCATCGAGGGCACGATGTTGTTGCCGGGAAATGTTATGGCAAAGAAGCAGGTAGGAGAGACGACCTGATCGGAAACCATGTGCGCGCCAATTGATTTCCTTCAGCGAACAGCGCCACGGCTTGGATGCCGCTAGGGGATATCTGCGGGTTACGAAAGCCTTATCGAACTCAGCGTTATGAGCGATAATAAAATCGGCCCGCGCGATCAAGGCGGCTACGGCATGGTCGTCAAGCGCGCGCCCTTTGACGTCTTCGTTCGACAATCCGTGGAGATTCGTCAAAAACTCAGGGATTGGGCGGTTAGGTTCTTGCAGGCCGGTGTATTCTTCAGCTACTTCGAGAACCTTGCCGGTCCCGCGGTGGAACGAAAAAAGGACTATTGCCAGTTCGATAATCTCATCCCGGCGCGGGTCAAGTCCGGTTGTTTCGACATCCATAACGGCCGCAACGCCGGTTTCCCCCTCTCGGGCTTGTGCCGAAGAACGGTCGGCGTGCACAAAGCCGGTTGGAGGTCGTGAAGGGGAGGCCTTGCCAGCGTTAGGCTCCGGCTCGGACACGCGCGGACCCGCGTGTTGTCGTTTCGCCCGGCGGGGAACTATCAGCAATGCGAGGAGCGCAACGACAGCGAATGCCGGGTACTGTCCGTCAATGAGCATTCCCAGTGCCGACAAGCCGAACAAGGCGGCAAGGACGTACCGGATGAAAGCGATAAACCTGCGCACGGTCACCAGCCCGTCAACCGCGGACACTGCCTTTTAGCGGGAACTTACCTTCACGAGTATATCATGACCTGTCGATGGCCAGCACGATCGTGTCCGCAAGGCCAGGGATCGGACCGCGGGCGGCGAATCCTTCATCAATGTGAGCCGTTCTCCATGGGCATGGCAACCGCCGAAAGAAACGGTCGTCCTGGGACCTCCGGAGAGCCCGCCGGATGCCCGCCTGGCCGTTCCCGGATCCAAGAGCGCGACGAACCGGGCGTTGATTTTGGCCGCGCTGGCCCGGGGTTCGTCGCGCCTTGAGGGCGTCCTGAAAAGCGACGACAGTTACTGGTGCGTGGCCGCCCTTCGCACCCTCGGCGTAGAGGTGCAGGTCGAAGGTACGGCTGCGGTGGTGCAGGGCTGCGGTGCCCGGTGGCCCAACCCGGCGGCCCGCGTCTACCTCGGTTCCGCGGGCACGTTGGCCCGGTTTTTGCCCGGGGCGCTGGCCGGGGGCCGTGGCGGTCAGTGGGAACTCGACGGCAGCGAACAGCTGCGGGGCCGGCCGATTCGGCCGCTCGTCGACGCGCTGCGGTCGTTGGGCGCGAGCGTCGAATACCTCCAAGAGGACGGGGCGCTGCCGATACGGGTGCGCGCCGGGCTTGCAGGCGGCCGGGTGGCGGTTCCGGGCAACGTTTCCAGCCAGTTCACCAGCGGCGTGCTGCTCGCAGCGCCTCTGGCCCGATCGCCGGTGGAGGTGCGGGTGACCGGCAGGCTCGTGCAGCCGGAGTATGTGGGGCTTACGGTCCAGCTCATGCGGGCGTTCGGTGCTCGGGTGGAGGCCTCGGCGGATTTTTCCGTCGTGCGAGCGGAGCCGGGCGGGTATGAAGCCCGCGAAATGGAGCTTGAGGCCGACGCGTCGACCGCGTGTTACTTTCTCGCCCTGGCAGCGTTGACGGGAGGCCGGGTTCGAGTCACGAATGTCGGCTACCGGTCGTTGCAGCCCGACGCGCGGTTTGTCGATGTGCTCGAGCGGATGGGCTGTCGGGTCAATCGAAACGGGGCGGGGCTCGAAGTTGCCGGCCCGGCCCGGCTGCGCGGCGGATTCGCGGCTGACATGCGCCCGATGTCGGATCAGGCGCTGACATTGGGTGCGGTGGCGGTGTTTGCCGACGGGCCGGTGACGATCACCGGCGTTGCCCACATCCGCCGTCACGAGTCCAATCGCATCCGCGTGTTCGCTTCCCAAATGGCCCGCCTCGGCGTGCAGGTCGACGAGCATGCCGACGGGTTCACCGTCCACCCTCGCGAACCTAAACCCGGTCCGGTTCTCGATCCGCACGATGACCACCGGCAAGCCATGGCTTTCTCTCTTCTGGCGGCTCGCGTCCAGGGCATTGCCATCCGCGATCCCGGTTGCGTCTCCAAGACATGCCCGCCGTTTTTTGAATTATTGGCTGCCCTGGGGATAAACGCCCGTTACGTTTGAACCCGCGGCATTACAGCTCCATCAGGTTCTGGCACAGTGCCGAAGGCGCTCAGGCCCAGTTGTAGAGCTTCTCCCTGGGCACCAACGAAGCAGGCGAGTCATCAAGCCCAGCAACCCCCGGGGACATGCACATACCTGGCGGGATATCGGAGAACGGAAACATATCCCTAGCCCGATGCGGGCCAAGCGGGGAATCGGCGGGCAGGGAACGCACGCTGGGCGGCGAATGTTTGTATCATGGAGTGAATAGTCAGGGTTGTCCTCCAACACCGCGAGCGAAGGCGGTGATGACGATGAAGGTCGAACGCCGGTGCGAATTGTGCCACAAGCCCATTCCCCGCGAGCGTTTAGAGGCATTGCCCCAGACGCGGCGGTGTGTGGACTGCGCCCGGAGAAACGGCTCGGATGTGTTTGCCCGCCGCGTCGGCATCGGGATGGACATCGACACGTACAAGGATCTGCTCGGAGCTACCCGCAGCTAGCTGCAACAACGTCTGATCGGGCAGCCTCCCGCTCAGCCAGCCTTCCGATTCACTCGTCTTCGGATTTGGCGTCCGGCCGCGCCGCCGCGCCGGGCATGACCTCACCCGCCAGCCATTCGAGGTAAGCCGGGTTGCCCCCGATGACGCGAAACGCGGTCACGCACGGAACGGAATACGAATGCATGCCGCGCACCGCATCGACCAGCTCTTCCAGGACCGCGGCCCGGGTCTTGAGAAACAGGAGCGCCTCGCCGTCCTCCACGACGCTCCCATGCCACCAGTAGAACGAACGGATCGCGGGCACGACGTTGGCGCACGCGGCCAGACGCCGTTGGACCAGTTCCCGGCCGATGCGCGACGCTTCCTCCGCGTCCTGGGCGGTGATGTACACGAGAATCTCGTCGGACATATCGTCACCTCCATCGGAAGGCCAGGCCGGGCCCCGGGAGCTTTGCTCAACGGCATGGCGCCACCGGGGGATCGCGCGGCCTGGTCCGAGGGAATGGGGAGAGCCGGTTTGGCCGGCGGCCGGCTCAATCCCGCTCGTCCAGCGGTCGGAACGTCAGCTCGGAGGGCCCGACGTACTCGGCCCGGGGGCGGATGAGCCGGTTGTCCGCGAGTTGCTCCAGCACATGGGCCGACCAGCCCGACACCCGGCTGAAGGCGAACACCGGTGTGAAGAGATCGACGGGGATTCCCAACATATAGTAGGTCGAGGCGGAGTAAAAGTCCACGTTGGGATACAGCCCTTTGCGCTCGTACATGAGCTCTTCCAGGCGCCGGGACATCTCAAACCAGCGGGTCTCGCCGCGCGCCTCGCCCAGCTTTTGCGAGAATTGGCGCAAGAAATCGGCCCGCGGGTCGCCCGTCTTGTATACTCGATGGCCGAAGCCCATGATTCGCTGCTTGTTTTCCAGCGCCTGCGTCAGCCACGGCTCCACCCGGGATGGATCCCCGATCTCCATCAGGGTGCGCATCACCTGCTCGTTCGCGCCGCCGTGAAGCGGTCCCTTCAACGCGCCGATGGCCGCGGTGATGGCCGAGTACAGATCGGCAAGGGTGGAAGCCGTCACCCGGGCGGTGAACGTTGACGCGTTGAGCTCATGGTCGGCGTGGAGGATCAGCGCGGCGTCGAAGATGCTCCACTCGAGCTCGTCGGGCTCCTTGTCCCGGAGCATGTAAAGGAAGTTGGCTGCAAGCCCCAAGCCGGCTCGGGGCGCCAGCGGCTCTTTGCCTTCCCGCAGCCGCGCGAAGGAGGCGATGATCATGGGAATGCGGGCCAAAAGCCGGATCGCCTTGCGCAGGTTGGCTTCCCGATCCGGTGAGGAGGCCTCGGGATCGAGAACACCCAGTGCGGAAACCGCGGTGCGCAACACCGCCATCGGCTCCGACTCCTTAGGACAAGCCCGCAACAGATCGGTCACTTCCCTGGGCAGTTCTTGGGCGGCGGCCACTTGCTGGCGGAAGGCGGTCAGTTGAGCACGGTTTGGAAGCTGGCCGTGCCACAAAAGGTAGACGACCTCTTCAAAGGTCGCTTTGCCGATGAACTCCCCGATGTCGTATCCCCGGTACACCAGACGTCGGCGTTGTCCGTCGATAAAACAGATTTCCGACCGTAAAGCAACGATGTCTTCCAGTCCGGCCTTAAATCCCGACATATACCCGACTCCTTTCCGGGAATCCTGCCAAGGGAATTCAACGAATCTGACCTATCCCCGTCAGTCTTTCTTTGCGGCGGCAGCCGTTCCCTGCCGTTGCGGCGCCTTCGGCCACGAAAAGGGCCGGGCGAAAGCCCGGCCCTTTTTGTATGTTCGCCACCTGTCCTGTTACCCCACGGAGCCCTCCATCTCCAGCTGGATCAGCCGGTTGAGCTCCACCGCGTACTCCATGGGAAGTTCTTTGGTGAACGGTTCGAGGAATCCCTGCACGACCATCATCGTAGCCTCATCTTCCGACAAACCGCGGCTCATGAGGTAGAACAGCTGGTCTTCTCGGACTTTGCTCACGGTCGCCTCGTGTTCGATGGCCACGTCCTCGTGCAAAATGTCCATGTACGGAATGGTTTCCGCCTTGGAGTGGTCATCGAACAGCAATGCGTCGCACTTTACCGTGCAGCGGGCGTGATGAGCGTTCGGGTTGATCCGCACCAGTCCCCGGTAGGTGGTGGTGCCGCCGCCCTTGGAAATGGATTTGGACGTCACCGTAGACGACGTATACGGCGCGTTGTGCACGACCTTGGCACCCGCGTCCTGGTGCTGCCCGGTGGATGCGAACGCGATGGAGAGCACGTCGCCCCGGGCGCCCTTGCCCATGAGGAACACGGCCGGGTACTTCATGGTCACCTTGCTGCCGATGTTTCCGTCTACCCACTCCATGGTGGCGTCCTCGTATGCTACGGCCCGCTTGGTCACCAGGTTGTAGACGTTGTGGGACCAGTTTTGGATCGTCGTGTAGCGCACCCGGCTGCCCTTGAGGCAAATGATCTCGACCACCGCGGAGTGCAGCGAATCCGTCGAGTAGATGGGGGCCGTGCAGCCTTCGACGTAGTGCACGAAACTGCCCTCATCGGCGATGATCAAGGTCCGCTCAAACTGGCCCATGTTCTCCGCATTGATGCGGAAGTACGCTTGCAGCGGAATCTCGACCCGGGTGTTCGGCGGCACGTAGATGAACGATCCGCCGCTCCAGACCGCCGAGTTCAGCGCTGCGAACTTGTTGTCGCTGGGCGGCACGACGGTGCCGATGTACTTGCGCACCAGATCCGGGTATTCCCGGACCGCCGTGTCGGTATCGCAAAAGATGACACCTTGCTTGGCCAGGTCTTCGCGGATGTTGTGGTAGACGACTTCCGACTCGTACTGGGCCGTGACGCCGGCCAGGAACTTGCGCTCCGCTTCAGGGATTCCGAGCCGGTCGAAGGTGCGCTTGATGTACTCAGGCACTTCGTCCCAGCTGCGGCCCTTCCGCTCCGCGGGGCGCACATAGTAATGGATGTTATCGAAATCGATCCCCGACAAATCCGCTCCCCACTCGGGCATGGGCTTGCGGAGGAACGTCTCCAGCGACTTTAGGCGGAATTCCCGCATCCACTCGGGCTCGCCCTTCATCTCGGAAATTTCGGCCACGAGCTGGCGGGACAGACCCTTGCCGGACTTGAACACGTACTGCTCCGGGTCGCGGAACCCGTAGCGGTACTCCTGATCGATGTCGATTACGGGCTTTGCCATCCGCTTATCCCCCCTTCGTCCGACTTCATACCTATTATATCTCACCGCCTCTGCCCTGCAAGCCTTTGGGCCTTTGGGAAGCGTCCTAGGACCATCGGGCAAAATCGGCCGGGAGGGGAGGAATCGCCCACGGACCCCCGAATCTTCCCGGTACCGGTGGGGGGGAGTGGGGAGAAGTGGGGGAGACTGGGGCCCATGTTCCTGGGGGAGTTCCAGCACGCTCTCGACGACAAGGGCCGCCTGACCATCCCCGCTAGGTTCCGGGAAGGGCTTGGTCAGCGGTTCGTTGTGACGCGCGGGCTGGACGGTTGCCTGTTCGTCTATCCCCAGGCCGAGTGGCAAGTGCTTGAATCGCGGCTCAAGGCTTTGCCACTCACCAGGGGCGATGCGCGGGCGTTCGTCCGGTTTCTGTTCTCCGGCGCGTGCGAGTGCGAGTTGGACCGCCAGGGACGGGTCATGTTGCCGCCGCCGTTGCGGGAATACGCCGGGCTTGAGAAAGACGTGGTTGTCATCGGCGTTTCCAACCGGGTGGAGATCTGGGCCGCCGCCCGCTGGGCAGGCTACGTGGATAAAGCTGCCCAGTCGTTTGCCGAGATCGCCGAGAAGCTGGAAGGACTGATCCTGTAGGGGGCCGGGGTGGCGAGTGTGCAGCATGTGCCCGTGCTCTTGGATGAGGTCGTCGACATTTTGCGCCCCGGACCGGGCAAAGTGCTGGTCGACTGCACCGTCGGGGGCGGCGGCCATGCGGCCGCCCTGGCGGCTCGGCTCGCACCCGGCGGCCGGCTCATCGGGCTGGACCGGGACCCCAACGCCCTGGCCCGGGCCCGGGAGAGGCTGGCGCCGTTCCAAGCGGCGGTAGAGCTTGTGCACGCGGATTTTCGGCGGCTTGGGGACGTGCTTGAGTCGCTGGGAACGTCGAAGGTCGACGGCGTTCTGTTCGACCTGGGCGTTTCTTCGTTTCAGCTGGATGAAGCTGAGCGGGGGTTTACGTACCGAACCGATGCGCCCCTCGACATGCGGATGGATCCGAGCGCCCCGCTGACGGCGGAGCAGCTGGTCAATACGCTGCCAGAGGCCGAGTTGGCCCGCATTTTGCGGGAGTACGGCGAGGAGCGGTGGGCGGGCCGCATCGCCTCCCAGATCGTCCGAAGGCGGGCACGGACTCCCTTTCGTACAACGGGACAGCTGGTGGAGGCAGTCAAGGAAGCCATCCCCGCACCGGCCCGCCGGCGAGGCCCCCATCCCGCACGCCGGACGTTCCAGGCATTGCGGATCGCGGTCAATGGAGAGCTTACGGCTCTTGAGGCCGGCCTTGTGGCAGCGCTCAACTCCCTTGCGCCTGGCGGGCGGTTGGCCGTCATCAGTTTCCACTCGCTTGAAGACCGCATCGTCAAACAAATGTTTCGCGACTGGTCCGCGGGTTGCCAATGCCCGCCGGACCTTCCTGAGTGCCGGTGTGGGCGACAGCCTATGGTGCGCATCTTGACCCGGAGACCCATCGTGCCCGGCCCCGAGGAAGTGGCCGCCAACCCCCGAGCCCGCAGCGCGCGCCTGCGGGCGGCAGAGCGGACCGTTCTAGGCGTGGAGGAGGGGGAATACCATTGGTACCAGCCGTGAAGACGCCCCACCCGCAGCCTTGGCATCATCCGGACCCGGGAAGCCTTGGGGCTTCCCCCCGGCCGAAGCCGGGCAAACGGCCCGTAAGCCCGTTTATCGTCTTGCCTGTGATTGCGATTTTGACCCTGGGCGTCGGCATGGGGCTGGTGGCCCAGCGAGTGGCGATCATGTCGCTGGGGTTTGAGCTCGGGGAGCTGGAGCGGGAGTTGGCTCGCCTTCAGGACGAGCACCGGCGGTTGGAGCTCGAAACGGTGCGGGCTCGCTCGCCGGAACGGATCGAATCCCTGGCCCGCAGCCGTCTGCAGATGGTGGATCCCGGTCCGGCCACAGTAGTCGTGCTCGGGGATACGGAAACGGCGACAGCCGACACCGCACAGGCTGCGCCGCCCGCCCCGGCCGGTCCGATATCCCGGCTGGCGGCTTTCGGGCAATGGTTGCTGGACCGCCTGGCAGTCCCGGCGGAGGCGGGAGACCGGGAACCGTGACCTAGACTGGCGGGCGCCGGGGCGGCCGAGGTGCTTGCGGGAGGGTTGCCCGGTGGCCGGCCTTGTTACGACGCTTGTCCGCAAGCGGGTGGCGCTGGTCTTTCTGGCGGTTTCTGTCTCGGCCTTCTTGCTCACCACCCGATTGGCCTACGTCCAAGTCGTGCGGCATCGGTATTATACCGGCCTCGCCCTCGACCAACGCCTGAGGGGAATGCCCGCGGATCCTCTTCGCGGCCCGATCTACGACCGAAACATGACCGAGTTGGCTACCAGCGTCAGTTCCGACGCCGTGTACGTCCGGCCCGCGGAAATCCGGGACGCGTCCGCCACCGCTTTTGCGCTGGCCGGAATTTTGGGTCATTCTTATGAGCAAGTGCTCGAACGGATCACCCGACGGCAGGCCGAAGTCTGGATCGCCCGGCGGGTCAGCGAGGAACAGGCCCGCCGGGTACTGGAGGCCGGTATGCCCGGCGTTTACCTTGCCCAGCGGACAGCGCGAGTATATCCCCATGGTACCCTGGCATCCCACGTAATAGGCATCGTCGGCGTTGACAACCAGGGCCTGGAGGGGATTGAACTCCAGTACGACGAACTGTTGCGGGGTGTCCCAGGCCGGGTGCTCGCCGAAAGAGACGCTCGCGGCCGGATCATCCCCAAAGGGATGGAAGACTATGTGCCGCCCAGGGACGGAATGGGAATTGTTCTGACCATCGATGCGGCCATTCAAGCTATGGCCGAGCGGGAATTGGCCCAGGCGTGTATCGCGACCTTGTCCGAGTTTTGCATGACCATCTGGATGGATCCTGCAAGCGGCGAAATTTTGGCCATGGCCGTGTATCCGACGTTCGATCCCAACGCTCCCCAAGACTACCCGGCCGCCAGCCGGCGCAACCGGACGGTCACCGACCAGTTTGAACCGGGCTCCATCTTCAAGATCGCGACGGCCGTGGCCGCACTGGAAGAAGGCGTCGTAATGCCCGACGAGCAGTTTTACGACGCAGGGTACATCGAAATCGGCGGCGGCCGGGTTCGCTGCTGGCGAGGAGGGGGACACGGCAGCCTGACGTTCGCCCGGGCCGTGGAGGTATCGTGCAACCCGGTCTTCGCGGAGCTGGGCGGGCTGAGAATGGGACCGAGCCGGTTTTACCCGTATCTGGAGGCGTTCGGCTTTGGTGACCGGCTCGGCGTCGACTACCCGGGCGAAGCCCGGGGCCTTATCCCGGTGCCCGGGCAGGTTGCCTACGGCGAGGTGTTGCGCTGGGCCAACGTCGGGTTTGGGCAGGGGGTGGCTGTGACCCCGCTGCAGATGGTAACGGCCTTGGCCGCCATCGCCAACGACGGCGTACGCATGTGGCCTCATCTCGTCCGGGGCGTCGTAGAACCGGAGACCGGTGCCGTGCAGCCGGTGCAGCCCCAGCCGGTGCAGCGGGTCGTTTCCGAGGCCACCGCCCGGACGTTCATGGCCATGTTGCGGGACACGGTCGTCAACGGGTCGGGGGCCAATGCCGACATCCCGGGCTACCTTGTCGGCGGCAAGACCGGAACGGCCCAGGTTGCTGAGGGCGGCGTGTACACCGAGCGGCGCATGGCGTCCTTCCTCGGCGTAGCCCCCGTCGACGACCCGCGGCTTGCCGGCATCGTCATCTTGTTTGATCTGAAGCCCCGGCCGGCCTACGGCGGCGTCCACGCCGCGCCGGTGTGGCGAGCCATCGCGGCGCAAGCGTTGCCCTATCTTGGTGTGATTCCCCGGGAGCCGGAAGGCGAAACGCCGGCTGTGGGCTTGGTACGGGTGCCCAACGTGCAAAACTTGCCGCTTCACGACGCGGAAGCAGTCCTTTCGGCCGCCGGATTGCAGCCGGTACCGGAAGGGATTGGCACATACGTCCTCGACCAGGTTCCCGCCCCCGGGGCCGCGGTGGAGCTGGGAACCCGGGTACTGTTGGAGTTCTACGAGGTTCCAGATCACTGGCAGGGGGAGACGACGGTGCCCTCGCTTGCCGGCCGGCCGGTCCGGGAAGCCGCACGAGTGTTGGCCGAAGCCGGGCTAGTCCTGGAAATCCAAGGTGAGGGGGTAGCCGTCTCGCAAGATCCGGCCCCAGGCCAGGTGGTGCTGCGGGGAACCAGGGTCAGCGTCCAATTCAGCCCGGAAGTTGAAAAATAACGGCACCGTTGGAAGGAAACACTGGATCCGGCGCCGTAAATGCGAACGGTACTCCGGGAGGTTGCCATGGAACTCCGCACCCTGCTTGCTCACATCCCCCAGTATGCCGTCGTCCGAGGCGACCCGGCCGTCGCCGTCCGGGGACTCGCATACGATTCCCGGGAGGTTCGCCCCGGCGATGTGTTCGTATGCTGGCAAGGACTGCGCTTCGACGGCCATGCGTTTGCCGCAGAGGCGGCCCGGCGCGGCGCGGTGGCGGCGGTGACCGAGCGACCCGTAGAGGGCCCGCCGGTGCAAGTCGTCGTGCCCGATGGACGGGAGGCGCTGGCCCGCCTTTCCGCGGCATTTTACGGGTTTCCGTCCCGCCGGCTGCGGGTCATCGGGGTGACGGGCACCAACGGGAAGACGACCACCACTCACCTGATCAAAGCCGTTCTGGAGGCGGCGGGCCATCGGGTTGGGCTCATCGGCACCATCCGTCATCTGATCGGCGAGGAGGTGCTGGAAGCCAGCCGGACGACCCCCGAATCCCTCGATCTGCAGCGCCTGCTGTTCCACATGGCCGAGCGGGGAATGGACTATGCGGTGATGGAAGTGTCGTCCCACGCGGTGGCCCTCCGACGCACGCTGGGTACGGAGTACGACGTGGCGGTGTTCACCAACATTACCCGGGATCATCTGGACTTTCACGGCAGCTTCGAGGAGTACGTCGCCGCGAAGGCGGGCCTGTTTTCGTCGCTTGATCCGACGGGCGGCAAGCCCCGCAAGGCTGCGGTGCTCAACGTGGACGACGCGCACGCGGGAGCGATGCGGGCCGCGGCACGGGTTCCCGTCGTGGCATACGGCATCGAAGGGCGGGCCGACGTCAAGGCGCGGGGCGTTCGGGTGCGGCCGGAAGGGGTGAGCTACGAGGCGGTCACGCCTTCGGGCCCGCTTCCCTTGCAGCTGCGGTTGACCGGACGGTTCAACGTGTACAACTCGCTGGCCGCAGTCGCTGTGGGATGGCACGAAGGGGTGCCGTTGGCATCCATCCGGGCTGCCCTGGAGAGAGTGCCGGGTGTTCCCGGGCGGCTGGAGCGCATCGACCGGGGACAAGCGTTTACCGTGCTGGTGGACTACGCCCACACCCCCGACAGCCTCGAAAACGTTCTAAAGACGTGTCGCGGGTTCGCTTCCGGCCGCATTTTGCTCGTTTTCGGCTGCGGCGGCGACCGGGACCGGGGAAAGCGGCCGCTGATGGGGGAGATCGCCGCGCGCCTCGCGGACTTGGTTATCGTCACCGCGGACAATCCCCGCAGCGAGGATCCCGAAGCCATTTGCCGGGACATCGAGGCCGGCATCAAGCGGGCGGGAGGGCCGCCCTTGGGATACCGCATCATCGTCGAGCGGCGGGATGCCATCCGGGAGGCGATCCGGTTGGCTGCGCCTCGCGATATTGTGCTCATCGCCGGCAAGGGGCACGAGACGTACCAGATCTTTCACGATCGCACCGTACACTTCGACGACCGGGAGGAAGCCGCCCACGCCTTAAAGGAGCGGTTCGGCGATGGATCCCCTGACCGCTGATGCGGTGGCCCGCCAAGTGGGCGGCGCGCTTTTGGCGGGCGACGGCGGGGTCGTCGTCCGCGGGGTGACGACCGACAGCCGGGGGCCGCTCCAGGGCCGATTGTTCGTGCCGCTCAAGGGCGAGCGATTCGACGGCCACGATTTCATTCACCAGGCTTTGGACGGCGGGGCGACGGCTTGCTTCATCGGTCCGGGTCGGCCGGTGCCGGAAAGTTCCCGGGCAGCGGTCATCCGGGTGGACGATCCGCTGGCCGCGCTGCAACGGCTCGCGACCTGCCAGCGGGCGCGCCTTGCCGCCCGGGTGGTGGCGGTTACGGGCAGCAACGGCAAGACGACCACCAAGGACATGATCGCTGCCGTCGCGTCGGTGCGCTGGCGGACCGTCAAGTCCCAAGGAAACTACAACAACGAGATCGGGCTGCCGCTGGCCGTTTTGGCGGCCGACCGGACGACGGAAGTTCTGGTGCTGGAGATGGGCATGCGGGGCGTGGGACAAATCCGGGACCTGGCGCGGATTGCCAAGCCCCACGTGGGCGTTGTCACCAACGTCGGGCCCGTTCATCTGGAATTGTTGGGCACCATGGAGCAAGTCGCCCGCGCCAAAGCGGAGCTGGTGGAGGAGTTGTCTGGCGACGGATTTGCCGTGCTCAACGCCGATGACCGCCGGGTGGCAGCCATGGCCCGAAGGACCCAGGCTACCCCGGTGCTGTACGGAACGGGGACGGAAGCAGCCGTGCGAGCGACCGGGATCGCCAGCCGCATAGACCGCGGAGTGGAATTCATCCTTAGCTGGCAAGGCCGGTCCAAGCCGGTGATGGTGCCCGCCCCGGGGCGCCACAACGTGCATAACGCCCTGGCCGCGGCGGCGGCCGCGCTCGTTTTGGGCATGGATCTGGAAGAAGTGGCGGCCGGTCTTTTGGCCTTTCCCGATCACGCGTCGGGCATGCGGCTTGAGGTGCGGGAGCGCTCCGACGGCGTGCGGGTGATTAATGACGCCTACAACGCGAGCCCGGCCTCCATGCGGGCAGCGCTGGACTTTCTGGCCGAGCTGCCGGCCAAAAGGAAGGTCGCGGTTCTCGGCGACATGTTGGAACTTGGGCCGGCGGCGGCTGAAGCTCACCGGGATGTGGGGCGGATGTGCGCGGCGGCGGGCGTCGCGGCGTTGGTGGCGGTCGGCCGCTGGGCCCCGACGGTGGCCGCTGAGGCCTGCAAGTTCGGCATTCCGGCGGGCTCGGTGTTCGCATGCCGGGACGCGTCCGAGGCAGGGGAGCTGGCGGCAGGCCTCGTGAAGCCGGGGGACGCGGTGCTCGTGAAGGCATCCCGGGGCCTGCGGCTGGAACAGGTGGCCGAGCGGTTGCTGGCCGCTCCCGAGTGACCGCCTGCCGGCCGCCCCGGGCCGCCGGCGCCCGGGCGTCGCTTCGCGCCTAGGGAGGGGACAGGCAGTGACCACCATCATCTATCCGGCCGCCTTCGGCTTTGCCGTGGCCGTGCTCCTTGGGCGGCCCACCATCGCATGGCTGCACCGGATGCGGCTGGGCCAGGTGGTGCGCCAGGCGGGTCCCCGCACCCATCTGAAAAAGGCGGGTACGCCGTCAATGGGCGGCGCTTTGATCGTCGCCGGCGCGCTGGCGAGCACCCTGGCCTTCGTGCCGGACCCGCTGGAAGCTTGGCCGTTGCTTTTGGCGTTGATCGGGTTCGCGCTCATCGGGATGCTGGATGACCTTTCAAAACTCTTGGCTCGCCGATCGTTAGGTTTAAAGGCCCGGCAAAAGCTGGCGCTGCAGCTGGTCGTGGCCGTGGTGGTGGCTCTGGCGGCCTTGGAGCGGACAGGGCCGGAGCTCCGGGTGCCATATCTCGAAGGCGTCTACGCCGTTCCGGAATGGTTGTATCTGCTTTTGGCTGTCGGGGCGATCGTCGGCGCAGGCAACGCGGTGAACCTGACCGACGGGCTTGATGGCTTGGCGGCGGGAGCTACAGCGGTGGCCGCGTTGACCATGGGCGTCATCGCCTCGAGACTTGAGGTCGTGGACGCAGCCGTCTTCGCGGCGGCCGTGGGCGGGGCGTGTCTCGGATTTGCATGGTTCAACGCCCACCCGGCCCAGGTCATCATGGGCGACACTGGGAGCCTGGCCTTGGGCGGGGCGCTGGCCGCGGTGGCGCTGTTTACCCGCACGCCCCTTTTGCTGGTGATCGTGGGCGGGCTGTTCGTTTTGGAGACGTTGTCGGTCATCCTTCAGGTTGCATATTTTCGCCTGACAGGGGGACGGCGGATTTTTCGCATGAGCCCGCTGCACCATCACTTCGAGCTCGCAGGCTGGGCGGAGCCTCAGGTGGTGACCCGGTTCTGGTTGCTGTCGCTGGCGTTTGCGGCCGCGGGCCTGCTGGGCTTGCGGTGAGGGCGCCGGGAAGGAATCCGGCGGCTTCGAACCACATACAATTGGACGCGAACGGTGCTGGGGGTGCTCATCCTGCGATCCGGTTCCGGTCGGCCCGACGTGCTGATCTTCGCCGCCGTGGTGTTGCTTTTGGCCATCGGGCTGGTGATGGTCATGAGCGCGGGTTCCGTAACCGGCATGATCGAGTACGGGGATCCGTACCACCACGTCAAACGCCAGCTCGTATGGTCCGTGCTCGGGCTGCTGGCCATGGCGGTTTTGGTTCGCATCGATTACCGGATGTGGCGGCTGTCTACCGGGCCGCTGTTGGCGGCGGCGTTTTTGGGCTTGGTCCTGGTCCTGTTCGCCGGAGACGAGATCGCGGGCGCTCGCCGCTGGATTGGTTTTGGGCTGTTCAACGTCCAACCGTCGGAAATCGCCAAGGTGGCGCTCATCAATTACCTGGCCGCCTATCTCTCGGCGCGCCGGGAACGGCTCGAGAGCTTTCTTGCCGGCTTTTTGCCCCCGATGTTGGTGGTCGGGGCCGCGTTCGTCCTCATCTTGCTGGAGCCGGATTTCGGAACGGGGGTCGCGCTGGTGGCCACCTCCATGGTGGTGCTATTTGCCGGAGGCGCGCGTGTGGAGCATCTGGGAGTGGCGGCGCTTTTGGCGGTGCCCGCCTTCGGGTTGTTGATCTACATCGAACCGTACCGGCTCCGGCGGCTGCTCGCGTTCTTGGACCCGTGGGCGGATCGGATGGACGCGGGCTGGAACGTCGTTCAATCGCTGCTCGCCCTCGGCTCGGGTGGATTGTTCGGTTTGGGCCTTGGCGACGGGCGGCAGAAGTACTTGTACTTGCCGGCACAGCACACGGACTTCATCTTCGCGATCCTTGGAGAGGAATTGGGATTCATCGGCACAAGCACCGTCATCGCTTTATTTGTCGTGCTGGCCTGGCGGGGATACCGGACGGCGCTCAAGGCGCCGGACGTTTACGGTTGCATGCTGGCGGTGGGCATCACGACGATGATCGTCCTTCAAGCCTTGCTCAATATCGGTGTCGTTACCGGTTCGCTGCCCGCGACCGGCATTACGTTGCCGTTCATCAGCTTCGGTGGGTCGTCTTTGGTGGTGACGCTGGCTGCGGTTGGCGTCCTGTTGAACATCTCGCGCTACGGAACCCGGGTGTGACATGCGGATCTTGATCGCGGCCGGAGGCACCGGAGGCCACATATTTCCCGGCATTACCATCGCCCAGACGATCCGGCGGCGCAACCCCGAGGCCGAGATCTTGTTCGTCGGCTCCCGGCGCGGCATGGAAGCGGACATCGTCCCCCGGTTTGGGTTTGCGTTTGACGCGATTCCCGCACACTACCTCCGACGGCAGCTGTCGCTGGACGTATTGCGCACTGGTTTTACGGCGTTGAGGGGGTTGGCCCGAGCGGCGGCTATCGTGCGCCGCTTTCGGCCCGACGTGGCGGTAGGCACCGGCGGGTACGTGTCGGGCCCGGTCGTGGCCGCGGCGCTGTTGTTGCGGGTGCCGGTGGTCATCCAGGAGCAGAACGCGTTTCCCGGCCTGACCAACCGGGTGCTAGGGCGGTTTGCCTGCCGGGTGGCGCTCGGCAATGCGGCGGCGCAGGCTTACTTCCGCGCCTCGCACCGGGTGACGGTGACGGGCAACCCGATCCGCTCGCACATTTTGACCGCGACCCGCGGCCATGGGTTGACCGCGTTCGGGTTGGAGCCGTCCAGGCCAACGCTGCTCGTGTTCGGCGGGAGCCAGGGAGGGCGGACCATCAACCGGGCTGTGCAGGAAGCCGCTCCGGAACTGACGGAACGGCTGGGCCTGCAAATGTTGCATCAGACCGGCCGAGCCGGGTTCGACGCCATTGTGAACCATCTGGGCGATCGGATCCGCTGGATCGGACCCGATCATGCGGCGGCGGGCCGCTGGCACGTGTTGCCGTTCATCCACGACATGCCCGCGGCGTACGCCGCAGCGGACCTGGTGATCAGCCGGGCCGGTGCGATTACCTTAGCCGAGGTTACCGCACGAGGACTGCCGTCGGTCCTCGTCCCGTACCCGTTCTCAGCCGAAGGCCATCAGGAGGCCAACGCCCGGGTGATGGCCGAGGCGGGGGCAGCGGTGGTCGTGCCCGACCGGGAGCTGGACGGAGAACGGCTCGTCAAGACGGTGGAAGAACTTTTGCGGGATCCGGCGCGGCTTGAGCGGATGGCCCGGGCAAGCCGGGGGCTCGCGCGGCCCGATGCGGCCGAGCGCATCGCGTCGCTGATCGAGGAGGCGGCTCGTCGCGGTGGACAGGCGTAGCCCGGCAGAGGCAAGAACAGGGGATTTTGGTGCTGCATAGAATGAAGTACTTGTTTTGCCTGGTTCCTCCGGAAGACACGGATGGAGCCGGCCCAGGACCGGGCCATTGACCCGGTCAATCTCGGATCCCGGCCCCGCGGTCGCGACGCGAGGAAGGGGACGCTGCATGTCACAACCGAAAATCCATTTCGTCGGCATCGGAGGCGCGGGGATGAGCGCCCTGGCCCAGATCCTGCTGGCCCAGGGAGCCGAGGTGTCCGGATCGGATCTGGCCGAGTCCGCTGCCGTCAAGCGGCTCAGGAGGCAAGGAGCTCGCATTTACGTTGGCCACCGGGAGTCCCACGTGGAGCAGGAAGCGCCGGACACGGTAGTTGTTTCGAGCGCCGTGCCGCCCGACAATCCCGAGGCCGCTCTTGCCCGGGCGAGAGGCATCCCGGTTTTGGGCCGGGCCGAGATGCTGGCGCGGCTCATGCAAGGTCGGGACGGCATTGCCGTGTCGGGCACCCACGGCAAGACGACGACCACGTCGATGATCGCGCTGGTGCTTGAACGCTCGGGGCTGGACCCGACCGTGGCCATCGGCGGCGAGCTGAACGATATCGGCAGCAACGCCAAGCTGGGCCGGGGACCGCACTTCGTCGCGGAGGCGGACGAGAGCGACGGCTCTTTCCTGTTTCTGAAGCCCCGGATCGCCGTGGTGACCAACATCGACGCGGATCATCTGGAACATTACGGCACGGTGGAACAGATCGCCCAGACGTTCCAGCAGTTTGTGTCCCGGGTTCCGGCAGGGGGCCTTGTGGTGACGTGCGCGGACGATCCGTTGGCCGCGGGCCTTGACTCCGGTCCGGCTAGGCGGACCACCTACGGTTTGCGAGCTGCTGCGGACTACACCGCCCGGGACGTTCGCCTAGAAGGCATGGGCAGCCGGTGTACCGTAACGGAAAGGGGCGCGGTTCTCGGGCAGCTGTCACTGCAGGTGCCGGGTGTGCATAACATATCGAACGCCTTGGCGGCTGTGGCGGTCGGCCGGCACCTGGGACTGGCTTTTGACTCGATCGCACAGGCGTTGGCGGCGTTCCGCGGGGCAAGGCGGCGGTTTGAGGTCTTGGGGGAGGAACAGGGGATCTTGGTCGTCGACGACTACGCCCACCACCCGACCGAGTTGCGGGCGACGCTTGCGGCGGCCCGCCAGATCAACCGCCGGATCGTCGCGGTGTTTCAGCCTCACCGCTACACGCGCACCCACTTTCTCATGAACGATTTGGCCGGGAGCTTTCAGGACGCGGACCGGGTGATTCTTACGGATATATACGCGGCCTTGGAGCAGCCCATACCCGGCGTGACCGTTGAACGGCTGCATCGGGAGATGAAAACCGCGATCGGCCCCAAGGTCGATCTGGTCCGGGATAAGTCGGCGATACCCGGGTTTTTGCTGGCCGCGGCGCGGCCTGGAGATCTGGTGTTGACTCTCGGGGCGGGGGATGTGCGCCTGATAGGGGAGGAATTCCTCAGCCTTTTGCGGTCCCGGCCGGCGATGGTAGCTCATGTGGCGCCGCCAAAGCCGACCGCCGGCCCTGGGACCGGCGGCTGAGGGAGGGCGGGCTGTGCGCGAGCTGGCCGAGTCTCTGGCCCGGGACCTCCGGGGCGAGGTTCGATGGCAGGAACCGCTGTGCCGCTACACCAGCTTTCGCATTGGGGGACCAGCGGACGTGCTGGTCTTGCCGGCATCGATCGAGGACGTCATCAAGGTGCGGAAGGCGGCTTCGGCGGCGGAAGTTCCACTGGCGGTAATCGGCGGCGGCAGCAACTTGCTGGTAGCCGACGCCGGGGTGCGGGGCATCGTGATGCGCATCGGGCGCGGGCTTTCGCGGGTGGTGTGGCGGTCCGACGGGGCGACGGTGGGCGCGGGTGCCCCGCTGCCTGGCGTGGCCAAGGAAGCAGGCCGCCGATCGCTGGCCGGGCTTGAGTTTGCGTGCGGTATCCCGGGAACCGTGGGCGGCGCGCTGGCCATGAACGCGGGCGCCCACGACGGGTGCATGGCGGACGTGGTGACCCGGGTTTTGGCCGTTGACGGCCACGGCCGGCTCGTGGAACTTGAACCGGAAGACATGGCGTTCGGCTATCGAACCAGCCGCCTGCTGCAAGACCGGGACCTGGTAGCGGTCGAGACGGACCTGCGGATCACACCGGGCCGGCCGGACCAGATCCGGGAGAAAATGGCGGCCTACTTGGAAAAGCGTCGCCGGACGCAGCCACTTGGGACGAAGAACGCCGGCAGCATCTTCAAGAACCCGCCGGGAGACTTCGCCGGCCGCCTGGTGGAGCAGGCAGGCTGTAAGGGCCTGTCGGTCGGGGACGCGGTGGTGTCGCCGGTGCATGCGAACTTCATCGTC
>JACDOI010000028.1 GCA_017656145.1 Bacillota bacterium
CAGGCTAACGGACACCGAGGATCAGCTTCCTGCCCCGAAGGGCTTGACTCAGACGCGGTACTGCCCGTTATTGACAGTCGGATGGGCCGATGGTAGCATGGGGAAGGCAACCGGCGGGGGTGACCGCCGCTGAAAAGTGAATAGTGCGGAAATCCGCTCTTATCGAGAGAGGTGGAGGGACTGGCCCGATGAAGCCCGGCAACCGGCCCGACCGGGGTGCGGTGCCAATTCCTGCAGGATCCATTCCTGGGAGATGAGAGGGAGAGTTGACTCTGCCTTCTTCCCGCGATGGACGAAGGTTTTTTTCTTTTACGTAGAAAGGAGCGGGACCATGGCGAACGTTGCGGGGAGCCCGCACGGCGGCGACCGGCAGAGCCGGCGCTACCTGTTCACGTCCGAATCGGTGACTGAGGGCCATCCGGACAAGATCTGCGACCAGATCTCCGATGCGATCCTCGACGCGATTTTGGCCAAGGACCCCTACGCCCGGGTCGCATGCGAGACCGCGGTTACGACGGGCCTGGTGCTGGTGCTCGGAGAGGTCACTTGCAACTGCTATGTGGACATTCCCCGGATCGTGCGGGATACGGTTCGTGAGATCGGGTACGACCGGGCCAAGTTCGGGTTCGATGCTGACACCTGCGGCGTCATGGTCGCGCTGGACGAGCAATCGCCCGACATCGCCCAAGGAGTGAACCGGGCGCTGGAGGCTCGCTCAGGCGAGATGGACGACGCCTCCTTGGAGACCATCGGGGCGGGGGACCAAGGGATGATGTTCGGATACGCGTGCGATGAAACGCCCGAGCTCATGCCGTTGCCCATTTCCCTTGCCCACAAGCTGACCCGCCGGCTGGCGGAGGTGCGCAAGCAGAAGATCTTGGACTATTTGCGCCCCGACGGCAAGTCCCAGGTCACCGTCGAGTACGAGGACGGCCGCCCGGTGCGGGTGGACACGGTGCTCATCTCTACCCAGCACCGCCCGGACGTATCCCAAGAGCGAATCAAGCAAGACGTCATCGAACACGTCATCCGGCCGGTGGTGCCTCCGGAGCTGCTTGATCGAACCCGCTTCCTCGTCAACCCGACGGGGCGGTTCGTCGTCGGCGGTCCCCAGGGCGATTCGGGGCTCACCGGCCGCAAAATCATCGTCGACACCTACGGTGGGGCGGCACGCCACGGGGGCGGTGCGTTCAGCGGCAAGGATCCGACCAAGGTGGACCGCTCGGGGGCGTACGCGGCCCGGTATGTAGCAAAAAACATCGTCGCAGCGGGGCTTGCCCGCCGGTGTGAGCTGCAAGTCGCCTACGCCATCGGGGTGGCAAGCCCTATCTCCATCGCGGTCGACACCTTCGGGACGGGCCGCATCCCCGACGAGGCTATCGTGGAGCTCATCCGGGAACACTTTGACCTGCGGCCCGGCGCGATCATCCGTGACCTCGATCTGAGGAGGCCCATCTACCGGCAAGTCGCGGCGTACGGGCATTTCGGCCGCCCTGATCTGGACCTGCCCTGGGAGAGGACCGACAAGGCCGAGGCGCTGCGAAAGGCGGCAGCCCGCTGGGCCGGGGAGCTCTTGCCGCCGGCGGGGTCTTTGGCCGGGAAGGAGGGTTCCCATTGATCGGCGACTGCAAAGACCGTTCGCTGGCGCCGGCGGGCCGAAAGCGGGTTGAGTGGGCCGATGAGAATATGCCCGTCCTGCGGGCCATCCGGGAAGAGTGGCAGGCCTCCCGGCCGTTGGCCGGCGCCCGCATCGCCGCGTGCCTGCACGTCACGGCAGAGACCGCGAATCTCATGCGGGCCTTGAAGGCTGGCGGGGCTGAAGTGGCGCTGTGCGCGTCGAACCCGTTGAGCACCCAGGACGACGTCGCCGCGGCATTGAACGAGGTGTATGGGATTGCGACGTACGCGATCCGGGGCGAAGATGAGGATACCTATTACCGCCACATCCGATCCGTGCTGGACATCGAGCCGCAACTCACCATGGACGACGGGGCGGATTTGGTCACCACGCTTCACCGGGAACGGGCCTCGGTCCTTGAACGGGTGATCGGCGGCACCGAGGAGACGACCACCGGCGTTATCCGACTCAAGGCGATGGAGCGGGACCGGTACTTGCGGTTCCCGGTGGTGGCCGTCAACGACGCCCGAACGAAGCACATGTTCGACAACCGCTACGGCACCGGTCAGTCGACCATTGACGGCATCTTGCGGGCCACCAACAGCCTGATTGCCGGATCGACCTTTGTCGTGATCGGGTACGGGTGGTGCGGCCGCGGCGTCGCGTCTCGGGCCCGGGGGATGGGAGCGGACGTCATCGTGGTGGAGGTTGACCCCTTGCGGGCGCTTGAGGCGGTGATGGACGGGTTCCGGGTGATGCCCATGGAGCGGGCCGCGGCCGAGGGCCACTTCTTCGTCACGGTGACGGGAAACCGGGACGCCATCGGGCCGGACCACTTGCGCCGCATGCGGGACGGCGCGGTCATCGCCAACGCGGGCCACTTCGATGTGGAGATCAACATCCCGGCGTTGATGGCCATGGCCAAGGAGCGGAGGGAAGTGCGGCCGCACGTCGATGAGTTCGTCCTGGAGGACGGACGCCGCATCCGGCTTCTCGCGCAAGGGCGGCTGGTGAATTTAGGAGCCGCCGAGGGCCACCCGCCCCAGGTGATGGACATGAGCTTTGCCAACCAGGCGTTGAGCGCTGCATGGCTGCTGGGCCGCGGAAGCGGTCTGGAAGCCCGGGTGTACCCGGTGCCGGACGACATCGACCGGGAAGTGGCCCGCCGCAAATTGGCCAGCATGGGCATCACCCTGGAGGAGCTCTCTCCCGAGCAGCGGGAGTATTTGGCCAGCTGGCAGTTCGGCACCTAAGACGGCACGCCCGCCGGCGCCAAACCGGACAAGGGAGGCCGCTGCGTTCCTAGCGGCCTCCCTTGTTCGCGTCGGCAAGGCCCGGGGTGGACCTGTGTTGAGTCACGCAAAGATGAACTCTGGGTTAATCTAAACTGATATTATCCGCCGGCATCGACAAAAAACGACACACCGGGTCCCGGCTTCCGTGATATCTTCAAGCCATCCCGCCCGTTTCGGCACGGTTCTTTTGCCCCTAGCAACGACCTGCGTTCTCGTTCCTCGAAACCGCGCGACGATCATTGAAACCAAATGAGCGGATTCAATGGCGGTAAACTAGCCTGATTTCGGCCGGTCGGATGGGCCGCGGCAAGCCGGCGCCGGTTCGCCGCGCCTTGGACCGGGAAAACGGGAGGTCGAAGGCCCATGAGGCTTGTGCGGTGGTCGCATCATCGGGCCGCGGTGTTGGCCGCGGTGTGCTGTGTGGGACTGCTTTTGGCAGGGGCCGAGCCTTCTTCGGCCGCGAGCAACATGACCGTGGTGTCGGTGACGGTGATGGAAGTCATCGAGGTGTTGTCCTGGCCCCAGCTCCATTTGAACCTCGAGGCCGTGCCCGAGCAACCGGCCGTCATCGGTCCCCTCGCGTTCGAGGTGCGGGCCAACGGACCGTGGGGCATCTTCTTCGTCGGCGATTCACCGGAAGGACGAATTCGAGAGTTCGACATCGCTTCCGGCACTTATGTACAAGGCGGCCGCGCCCTATCGCGCGCCCTGGAATGGAGCTTGAGCCCATCAGGGCCGTGGATGACTGTGCCGGAGGACGGGGCCGCTTTGGTGTCGGGCCGGCCGCCGACGGGCGCGGGATCCGAAGCGGTCGAGTTTTACTTGCGCCTGTGGCCGACGTATGACGATGTCCCGCTGCCGGAAGGCCGGGAGTACCGCCTGGTGCTCACCTACACCGCCGGAATCGGGTATTAGGAGGTGGGGGAGATGGGCAAGCCTTGGCTCTTTCGGTTGGCCGCCGGCCTGGCCGCGGCCGTTTGGACCTGCGCGGCCGCCGGCAGCGCGACAGCCCAAGTGCTGGTCGGACCCGCCCGCATCGAAGCGTTGGTCGAGAGCGGCACTCGCCTGGCGCCTATCCGGGTCGAAAACCGCGGGGACAAGCCTGTCCGGATTGTGGCGTACACGGGTTTTGGGGACCACGACCTTGGCGGCGCGCCCATTTACTACGATGACGCGGAGGCGCGGGCCGCGAGCGCCCAGTATCTTCACCTTGATCCGCCCGGCATTCGGCTAGAGCCCGGCGACGTGGGTTTCATCCACGGCACCGTCCGGTTGCCGGCCGGGTTTTCGGGAAGCTTGTATCCGGTCGTCTTTCTGGAAGTGCGCCCGGACGCTCCGGGATGGCCCGGCACTGTCCAGGCGGTAACCCGGGTGGCGGTGGTAACGCTTCTCTACACCAAAGAGGCCTATCCCCGCATCATCGCCGAGGAAGCTCTGGTGCGGCCCCATCCGGACGGCGACGGCCTTGAGGTCGCGGTGCGGGTGCGCAACGAGGGCAACCGGCACGGCCTTGCATCGGGCACCGTGTCCGTCGAGGACGGCACCGGCACCGTTCTGGCCCGGCTGCCCCTCACCCCGGGGCTTGTTTTGCCGGGAAGCCGGCGGGAACTGGTAAGCCGGTGGCTGCCGCCGGACGGGGGATCGGGCCGTTACCGGGCCGTCGTGCAGGTGGACGGTCCTGGGCCGCCCGTGGAGGTCGCCTTCGCCCTCGGCCCCGCGCTCGCGCTGGCGGGCGGGACCGGGCGGTGAAAGCGCCCGGTCCGGGCGTATCCAAAGTCCAGTTGCGGGCGCCGGGCGTTTTCGCGGTGTTCTTAATCGCGGCCCTCGCTTCAGGGGCGGCGCCGGCGTCGGGAGCTTCCGTCGGAATCGGCCTGGACGGGCTAGTGGCCGATTTCGGTTCCTTGAGCCCGGCCCAGGGACCTGCGGTCATCGATCGGGCCATCCAGCTCACGGTCGAATCCGATGCTCCGTGGCGGGTAACGGTGGCCGCGAGCGGTGATCTGGTCAACGCCGCCCGGCCCGGCGCGGTGTTGCCGGTCTCCCGCCTCAAGTGGGCGGCAGGCGATGCGGCGGGCCCGTGGCAGCCCTTGTCGACCCGTCCCGCAGAAGTTGCGTCGGGACCGGGCGGCGAAGGGCCGGTGACCATCCCGATTTCGTTGAGCATGGAGGTGGAATGGGACGATGCGCCGCTTCCGGCGCCGTACCGCACCGCCCTCGTGTATACGGCGTCGGCAGAAGCGACCTTGACCGCGTCGTTTGCCCGGCCGGCCCGGATGGAAGACGGCAACGCCGGGTTCGTCATCGGCTACTACATCCCGGGCGATGGCCCGGTGACCGTATCAGTGCACATCGCCGACGGCGCGGGCCGGCCGGTGCGGTCGGTCGCCTTGGAGCAGGCTGCGGGCCAGTGGCACGCGTGGGTGTGGGACGGGAAAGACGATCAGGGCCGCCCGGTGCCGCCGGGCGTCTATTACTACACCGTGACCGGCCCTGGCGGCCAAGTGTTGGCCGCCGGGGCGCTTTGGCCCGAGCCTTTGCGCGCCGAGGAACGTTACCGGGAGCGGCTTTTGGCCCGGTCAGGGGCTCCGGCTTCGGCCGCGGGCTTGTCGCTAGCCGCCCGCGCGGAGCCGGACCCCGTCACCGGCGGGGAATGGCTGCGCATCGGCTGGCGGATAGAAAACCCGTCCGGAAAGCTCGTTCGCGCTGTCTCCATCCAACTGGATCTGCCGCCCGGATTTTCTTTGGCCGGTCCGGGTGCCGCCGAACACTGGGGCGCTGCGGGTTTGGAACCGGGAGGCCGGTGGTCGATTCCGGCGGGCGACGTGCCGCCAAACGGCGCCCTCGACGGTGATGTGTGGCTCGCGGTGGCGCCGGGTCTTTCGGTGGGCCGTTACGATGTGCGGCTTCGGGCCCGGGGACAGGGTGACGATGGGTCCTGGCCGGAAGCGCTGGCTGTGGTCACCGTCGCGGTCCAAGCCGGATCGTTTGAGCGGGGTCGGCTCGCGGCCAGGATAATCCCCCCCGGCGAATCCTCCGTGTTCGCCAGCGACTGGAGCCCGGACGCAGCCCGTTTCCGCATCGATGGCGGTCCGGTGCTTCGGCCCGACCGCTCGGGGATGATGTACTGGTCCGGCCCGCCCGGCTTGTACCTGCTCGTTCCGGACCCGGGCACGTTGCCGGACGGATGGCAGGCGCCTGCGGTGGCATTTCGGCTCGAGGCGGGAGCCCTTACGTACATCGAAGCCCCTCTCGTTCGCCGCTCGGGATCCGGCGGCGCTTTCGGAGCGCGACAGGACGCCGGGGCGCCGGGAGATGTTGGGCTCCTTGGGACCTGGGCGGTGGAGCTCGCGCGGGCCGGGCTTCGGTTGGAGGCCGCGCTGGCCGGCGAGACGCCCGGCGGCCAGTTCCGGATCCGCTATCCCATGCCGGATACCGGGTCCGCTCTTGCCGGTGACAAGCGAGCCGGTTCGGAACCGCACAAACCCCGGCGTCCCGCGTCCTGGGGCGGGACGGGTGCCGGAGGACTCTTGCTGCCACTTGGGCCGCCGTTGACCGGGTCGGCGGTTTTTGCGATCAAAGGGGAGCGGAGCCGGACCGACGGGGGGAGCCTTGCCGCCGCGCTGTCGGCTGGCGGACCCGGCCCGTCGTGGGCTCTCCACATCGCCGAGCGGCGGTCTGGGGAAACCGCGGGGATGTTGTGGGTCCGAGATTCGGATGGAGCCGACTTCGTGGGGGCCCACTGGCAAGGCGAACGACGCGGGGAGCACGGTCCCTTCCGCCTGGCGACGCAGGCGCTGTGGCCCGCGAGCGGGTCAACAGCCGCCGGGGAATCGTTCTTGGGCCAGCCTTGGCGGGCCGGCGCCTTCGGGATCATGGCGGCTGTGCCGCTGGCAGAGGGCGTGCGGCTTGAAGGCGCGTACCGGCACGTGCCCCCCGATTTTCCCGATTCCCTCTTTTCCGGCGATGAGGGCGACGGATGGGAACTGGGCGTCCACTGGAGCCCGGCCAATGGCCGGGATTTCCGGCTGGGCCTGCGGCTTCCCCGAGCGGGAACGGGAGATCTTGACGTCGAACTTGCGGGCTCCGGCGATGGTTGGCGTGTCCGGCAGCGGCTCGTCGCCGGCGGCCGCTGGAATCCCCGGACCGGTCTGATCCTGAGGCTGCCCAGAACCGGCGCCTGGGCCGGCGTGAACGCCGGAGCCGACGGCATCGCGTGGGCCCTCGGAGGCCGCTTGCGCCCTGCGGGAATCCCGGCGCCCTCGGGCAATCTGGATTTCCGCTGGGCTCTCACCGGCGGCCGGGGCCTGGAGGCGTCCGCCGGCTGGCACGGGCGGGGGCCCGGCGAAACCGCGTGGCGATTTGAGGTCGTCGCTACTGAATCGGCCGCGTCCGGTCCGCCCTTGCGCTGGCGGGTGGAGTGGAGCCGGCCCGTCGGCAACGATGGCAGCTGGGGCGGGCGGCTGCGGTGGCAGCCGGGCAGCGCCGGCACGCTCCAGGGCGGGCTCTGGTGGCGAGGCCTGGCTGCCGGCGGCAAGACGTGGGCCGAGTGGGAGATTGTTTACGGGGAGGGCGAGCATCGGGAGGTCGAAATCCGCCTGGGCGGCCGGCACGGGCTCGCCGAGAGCACCGAGCTGACCGGCCGGATGATCTTGAAACGGTCGGTCCGAGAAGGGGCCGGAGCCCTTCATACGGTGCAACTCACCGTCGGGGCCCGCCGGCCTTTGGCCAGCGGTTGGCAGGGGTCTGTGTCAGTCCAGTGTCGGTACCAGTGGCCGGTGGCCGGAGCGCTTGAGACGGGCTGGGATCTGGGCCTGTCCCGTGAGCTGGGTTCCAGCTGGCGACTGATCGCCGGCTTGCGGAGGAAGACCGGACCGGGGGCTGAGCCGTACATCCGACTCGAGTGGGGGCCGACGCTCGCCCCGGTGGAGAAAGGATCTGGACACTGCAGCGGGAAATGCTTATAAACTGCACGGGGAGGGAGGAAGCCGTCTATGGCCGACCTGGTCGTCATCCCCGTCTACAACGAGGCCCCCAGCGTCGAGCGGGTTCTGGGGGAGGTCCGGGCGGCGGCGCCAAGGGCCGACATTTTGGTGATCGACGACGGGTCCACCGACGGTTCGTCTGAGATTCTCCGGCGCATTCCCGGCATCCGGGTGATCCGCCACCGCGAGAACCTCGGATACGGCGCGGCCCTCTTGGACGGGTTCGCCTTTGCTCAAGAGAACGGGTACGCCCGGGTTGTGACCATGGACTGCGACGAGCAGCACGAGCCGCGCCTCATCCCGGAGTTCCTGGAACATGCCCGCGAGTGGGACGTCGTTTCCGGCAGCCGGTACCTGGATCCGTCGGTTCCCAAGCGGGGAAACGCGCCCGAAGACCGGCGCCGGATCAACGCGTTGATCACCGAACGCATCAACCAGCTGACCGGCTACCGGCTGACCGACGCGTTCTGCGGGTTTAAGGCGTACCGGGTGCCGGCGCTAAAGCGGCTTGAACTGTCGGAACGAGGGTACGCGTTCCCGCTCCAGTTTTGGATCCAGGCCGCCCGGGCCGGATTGACGGTTGTCGAGCGGCCGGTCCCGCTCATTTACGTTCCCAACTTTGAGCGGCGGTTCGGAGGAGATCTCGACGACGCGGACCGGCGGCTGAAGTATTATCTGGAGGTCATCGAAAAAGAGGTGGCCAAATGCTCGACGTCCTAGCGATTGGAGCCCACCCCGACGATGTGGAGCTCGGTATGGGCGGCGCGATTCTCAACTTCTTGTCCGCGGGCCTGAAGGTGGGCATTTTGGATTTGACCAACGGCGAGCCGACCCCGTTTGGCTCGGTAGAGGAACGGATGCAGGAGGCCGCCGCGGCCGCCCGCACCTTGGGCGTGACGGTGCGGCGCACCCTGGACTTGCCCAACCGGTATTTGGCGGATACGCCGCAAGCCCGCCGCCAGGTGGCCGAAGTGCTCCGGGAATGGCGGCCCCGGACGCTGTTCATTCATTACTGGGAAGACGCCCACCCGGACCACGTAGCCGCGTGCCGGCTGTGCGAGGCGGCCCGGTTTTACGCGAAGCTGACCAAGACCGACATGAAGGGCGAACCGTTCTATCCCAGCCGGGTGTTCTACTTTTTCAGCAACCACCTGCGGGGGCTTCACCCGAAGCCGGCCTTTATCCTCGATATCAGCGGACACATGGAAACGAAGCTCGCCGCGGTGCGGTGTTACTACACCCAGTTTGAGAAAGGCCGGCCCAGCGGGGCCGAGTTCTACGAGCTGGTGCGGGCCCGCAACGCGTACTGGGGCAGCCTCATCGGCACCGCGTACGGCGAACCCTTCGCGTCCAGAGAGGAGATCGGGCTGCTCGGCATCGGGGAGCTGGTGCGATGAGGGGGCCTCTGCCTTTGGCTGGCGGTTCGCCGTTCGTCTGCCATCCTCCGCTCGCAGCCTGGGCCGACGCGATCGAAGCCAACCGCGCGCAAGTCCCGTCGTGGTCGTTTTCCATCGCGGGCGTGCCGGCGGCCGAGTTGCGCGCCCGGGCCCGGCGGCGGGTGCTCGAGATCGCGGGGATGGAGGACGACGGGCGGCCGCTTGTCGTTACCGGTCATCAGCCGGTGTTTTACCACCCGGGCGTCTGGATCAAGGCGTTTGCCGTCACGGGCCAGGCCCGATGTCGGGACTGGCGGGCCGTCAACTTGACCGTGGACCATGACGCCGCGGAGCTGGCCGCGGAGGTGCCGTTCCGATCCGGGGACGAGCTGCGCTATACAAAGGAGTTCCTCGTCATACCCCAGTCCGGACGCCCTTTGGAATCGCTGCCGCCGCCTGCGCCGGAGCAGGTGGCCCAGTTCGTCGCCCGGGTCGAGGAGCGGCTGGCGAGCCTCGACTGGTCCGACGGCGCGGAACGCTTCCGGCGGTTCGCCCAAGCGCTCCGGGATGCGTGCCGGACGGCTCCCCACGCGGCCGGGGTAGGCGTTCTCAGCCGGCGGGGGTATGAGCGGTCCTTCGGAGAAACGCTTTGTCCCGACGTTTCGGTGGCAGAGACCAGCGCCGCGCCCGAATTTCTCCTCTTTTTCGTCCACTGGGCGGTGCACGCCCGCGAGCTCCAGCAGGCGTACAACCGGGCCCTGGCGCTGTTCCGGGCCGAGCACCGGGTTCGCTCGGCGGCCAACCCGTTTCCCGACTTGCGGCAGCTGCCGGACGGTTCCGTAGAGCTTCCCTTTTGGGGCGTCACCGGAGCGGGGATCCGCCGCAAGCTTTATGCCCGCCGGAAGGGCGGCGACATCGAGCTTGTCAACTTGGAAGGGGTTTTTGCCAAAATGCCCGCCAAAGGCGGCGGCTCGGCGGTAGAGGCCATCATCGCTTCGGGCGCGCGGGTGCGGCCGAAGGCGGTTCCCCTCACCGTGTTTTACCGGCTGTTCGTGGCCGACTTGTTCGTCCACGGCACCGGCGGCGGCCGTTACGACCAGGTGACCGACGCCCTCATCTCCGATTACTTCGGCATCCGGCCGCCGGCCTTCGGTGTTGTGTCGGCGTCTTTGTACTTACCCCTCGGCGTGCGGCCGGTGCCCCCCACGGCCATTTCGGCCCAGCGGCGCAAGCTGCGGGATCTCGTGTTCAACCCCCAGCGATACGCCTGGGAAGCCGGCGATGTCGACGAGGAGCTCGCGCGCCTTTTGGCCCGCAAAGAAGAGCTGATTCAGGCCATCAACGAGCCGGGGGCCGCCCGGCGGGCCTTGACCCGGGAGATCGAGGCGGTCAACCGGGCGCTTGGGAAAAAGCTTGCACCGGTGGCGGCCAAAGCCCAGGAGGAACTGTCTCGCCTAAAGGCCCGGGCCCGCTCGGCGGCGGTGGCGTGGCGGCGGACGTATCCGTTTTTCCTGTTTGCGCCCGGGTCGCTGTGGGAGCTTTTGAGCGTCCCCGCGGGCGGCCCGCGGGAAACGCTGGAGACACAAGGAGGGTAACGGACATGGCCAGCGTGAACGCCGAAATCGGAGTATTCGGCGGTTCCGGGTTTTATTCGTTCGTCGACGATGTGGAGGAAGTCTGGGTTGAAACCCCCTACGGACCGCCCAGCGACAAGGTGGCCGTGGCCGAGATCGGCGGCCGGCGGGTGGCCTTTTTGCCCCGGCACGGGCGGGACCATCGCTACCCGCCCCACAAGATCAACTACCGGGCCAACTTGTGGGCGATGAAGGAGCTGGGGGTTACCCGCATTTTCGGGCCGTGCGCGGCCGGAAGCCTTCAGCCCCACGTGAAGCCGGGCGAGTTCGTCATCTGCGACCAGTTCGTCCATCGGACTTGGGGCCGGCAGGACACGTTCTTCGAAGGGCCTGTGGTGACCCACATCAGCGCTGCCGACCCTTACTGCCCCCAGATGCGCGCAACCCTCATCGAGCAGGCCAAGTCGCTGGGCTTGCCGGTGCACGAGCGGGGAACGGTGGTGGTCGTGCAAGGTCCCCGGTTTTCGACCCGCGCCGAAAGCCGCGAGTTCCGATCCCACGGGTGGGAAGTCATCAACATGACCCAGTATCCGGAGGCGTACTTGGCCCGGGAGCTGGGGATATGCTACGCAAACATCTCCCTGATTACCGACTACGACGTGGGCTTGGAGGACGACCCGAATATCGAGCCTGTCAGTCACCAGGAAGTCTTGCGGGTGTTCCAGGCCAACTTGTCCAAGTTGCGGGAGCTGTTGATCGCGGCCATCCGCGCGCTGCCGGTGGAGCAGGCCTGCAGTTGCAGCCAGGCTGCGGCTGCGGCCCGGGGCTGACAGAAGGCGCAACCGTTTCACCGCGAGGATGGCTCGAACCGTGAGGGAATTCCGCCCCGGCGGCCCAAACGGCGAAGAAGGCCGGCGGGTGCCGGCGGCCGCCCGTTGGGCCGCGGTGGCGGGGTACATGGCGCTTTTGTTTTGGCTGTCGTCCCAGCCGGGTGATCAGGCCGCCCGGTGGAATTTCTTGCGGCTGCCGGACGCCTTGCTGCACTCGGGGGCGTACTTGGGCCTCGGCCTCATCAGTCACTTCGCGTTCGCCGGCACGTTTCGATGGCGATTCGGCAAGACGGCAGCCGCTGCGGTGATGTTGTCGGTCTTGTACGGCGCTGTCGACGAGGCGCATCAAGCATGGGTGCCCGGCCGCGACCCGTCGTGGAGCGATCTGGCCGCCGACGGGATCGGCGCCGTCTTGGGGCAGCTCGCCGTGCGGGTCTGGATGCTTGTGCGGCGCTTCCGGAAACAGGAGGTGCTTGGGTAAAGACCAAATATACCAACAAATTCCTAGCCGCGGGGGTATTGTTTTGACCCGAAATATCGGCCTGCCCCTGGACGAGCAGTGGCTCGAACACGTCTTTCAAAGTTCGGTGGACGCCCTGCGCCAGACCCGGGACGAGCTGTATGAAATCTCGGAGGCTGTCCGGGACGAGCTGGAACGCCTGCGGCACCTGCTGGAACAGGTGCAGCGGGCCGTAGCGGAATGCATCGGCCAGGTCGAGCAACTCGAGGCTCAGAGCGCGGCCGCCCGGTCCCGGCTGGCTGAGATCAGCCGGGATTTCACCCGGTTTTCCGATGACGACA
Organism: Bacillota bacterium; assembly: GCA_017656145.1. Taxonomy (GTDB): domain Bacteria; phylum Bacillota; class Limnochordia; order Limnochordales; family ZCTH02-B6; genus JACDOI01. Next base: position 12,477 of record JACDOI010000028.1, read on the forward strand.
TTCGCGCCGCCTACACGGAGGCGGAGCGGCTGATGGTGGCGCTGGGCCAAGCCCGGGAGCGGGAGCAGGCCCTTCGCCAGCGGCGCGACGAGCTGGAGCGCCAGATCAAGCAGCTGCGGCAAGTGTCGGGCAAGGCCGAGCGCATCGTAACCCAGGTCGCAGTGGCGGTCGATTTCCTGTCGGGCAACATGGCCAGCCTCACGTCCCAGGTGGAGGATATGCGGGAGAAGGCGGCCATGGCCCGCCACATCGTCCGGGCGCAGGAGGAGGAGCGCCGGCGGGTAGCCCGGGAGATCCACGACGGGCCGGCGCAGCTTCTAGCCAATGTGATGTTGCGGGTTGACATCCTGGAGCGGATGATGCCGGGAGAGCGGGAGCCGCTGTTGCGCGAGCTTCAGGACGTCAAGCACATGGTCAAGGACACCGTGCGGGAGCTGCGCCGCCTCATCTTCAATCTGCGGCCGATGATGCTGGATGATCTGGGCCTTGTACCGACCTTGCGGGGCTTCATCGACTCGCTGCGGGAAGACGGCCTGGATGCGGAGTTGCACGTGGCCGGCCAGGAGCGGCGGCTTGAGCCCTCGGCCGAGGTGGCCTTGTTTCGCATCGTGCAGGAAGCCGTCCGGAACGCCCGCCAGCACGGCCGGTGCTCGTGGGCGGCAATTCGGGTCGAATACGGCGGCCAAGGCGTTTCGCTGCTCATAGAAGACAACGGCGTAGGGTTTGATCCCGAATCGGTCCCGGGGTCCGACGGCGAGCTTCGCTTTGGCCTCATCCATATGCGGGAGCAAGTCCGCTTGCTGGACGGGGATCTCCGGATCACCAGCGCTCCGGGCCGGGGAACCAAGGTGCGGGTCAGCATTCCCTGGCACACCGCCGCAGGGCCGGACGGGGACGCTGAGAGCCGGCGGCCCGGCCGACGGCGGGCAGCCTCCCGGAGCTCGGGCATGGAGGGGGAGAACGGTGGCAATTCGCGTGCTCATCGCCGATGACCACCCGCTCCTCAGGGAAGGATTGGCCAAGATTCTGGCCATGGAAGGAGACATCGAGGTGGTGGGCGAGGCCCAGGACGGTGAGGAGGCGGTCGTCCGGACAGGCCAGTGCCGGCCCGACATCGTGCTGATGGACATCAGCATGCCCAAGGGCGGGGGCCTGGAGGCGACCCGGGCCATCGCGCGGGACTTCCCGGAGATCGGCGTCATCGTGCTCACGATCCACGACGACGAGCAGTACTTGTACGAGCTCATCGCGGCGGGTGCCCGGGGATACATCCTCAAAGACTCGGAACCTTCCCGGGTCGTCGAAGCCATCCGCTGCGTCTACGAGGGCGGATCGTACATGCCGCCGGACTTGATGAACAAGGTGCTGAACGAATTTCGCCGCCTGCAGACGCCCGGGCGGCCGACCTTGACTCGCCGGGCCCGGGAAGGGGCCACCGTCCTGACCGAGCGGGAGCAGGAGATCTTAAGGCTTATCGTCGACGGGCGGACGAACGCCGAAATCGCCCGCACCCTGTACATTAGCGAAAAGACCGTGAAAAACCACATCACCAACTTGCTGCGCAAGCTCGGCCTGTCGGATCGGACCCAGGCGGCCGTTTATGCCCTTCGCTCAGGCCTGGTGAAATTCGCGTCGCCCTCAACCTACCGGCCTCACTAGTTGTTCCCATCGCCTCCCGGTGCCGGCGTCGCACCCCGAACCGCAGCCTAAGGCCGCGGCTTTTCGCCGCGGGCACACCGGGCCGCCGCCGAATATGATGGGGACAAAGCGGGACCATCGGTCCACGGGGGTTGAGAAATGCCGCGCACCATCGAGGAGCGCTTCCAAGACCTTTCCGGGCGGGAGAGGGACGTACTGCGGCTCATGACCAAGGGCTTCAGCAACCAGGAGATCGGCCAGCGCCTGTTCATTAGCCCGCACACGGTCAAGAACCACGTCAGCCGCATCTACCAGAAGCTGGGCCTGGACGATCGCACCAAGGTGGTCGTCTGGGCGGTCCGGCTGGGCATCGTGTCCCTGGACGGGGACGATGCGAGCCTGGAGACCGAAGAGTGACGGGCCCAGACCAAGGACCCTTGGGCGCGCCGGGGAGGAAGCCGGCCTTGCCCGGCGAATGGGGCCCATAACGATCACGCGCCGCCCGGAGGCCGTCATGGAGGACAAGCAGGCGCTTGTGGAAGGCGTCGTCGAGCGCATTACGTTTCGCAACGATGCGAGCGGCTACACCGTGGCCCGCCTGGCGGCCGATGCGGATCCGGCGCAGCCGGGCGTGGGCCGGGCCATCACCATCGTCGGGCGGTTTCCATCGCTCAGCGTGGGCGAGCGGCTACGGGCGTGGGGGCAATGGGTGAACCACCCCGAGTTCGGCCGCCAGCTGGCGGTGGAAGATTACTCAGTCGCTGAACCCGCGACCGTCGACGGCATTCGCCGGTATTTGGGGTCAGGCCTCATCCGGGGCATCGGGCCCGCGACCGCCGACCGCCTCGTGCGCCAGTTCGGGCTTGACACCTTGCGGGTCATCGCCAAAGAACCCGAACGGCTGCAAGAAGTGGAGGGAATCGGCCCCCAGCGGGCCCGGGCCATCGCCGAAGGCTACCGCCGCCAGAAGGCGATCCACCAGGTCATGGTGTTCCTGCAAGGCCACGGGATCAGCCCCGCACTTGCGGCCCGCATCTACCGGGCGTACGGCGACGAAGCGATTCAGCGCATCCGGGCCAATCCGTACCGGCTGGCCGCCGACATACCAGGCGTCGGGTTCAAGACGGCCGACCGCATCGCCCGAACGCTCGGCCTATCCGCCCGGGCACCGCAGCGGCTGAGCGCGGGCGTGTTGCACGCGCTGGAGCAGGTGGCGAGCCGGGGACACGTGTACCTTCTCCGGGATCAGCTCATCCGGGATGCCGCACAACACCTGTCGGTGGAGCCGGAGGATCTCAACGGGACCCTGGAACGGTTGTCCGCGGAAAACCGGGTCGTCGTCGACGAGGAGCGGGTGTATCTCGCCGGCCTGTACCGGGCCGAGGCGGGCTTGGCGCGCGCGCTGGCAAGGCTGTGGGCCGGGGAAGCGGCCCGGCGGCTGTTCTCAGGCCAAAGCGACTGGGAAGCGGTGCTGGCCCGGGCCGAGCGGGAAACGGGGATCGCGTTGAGTTCTGAGCAGCGGGAGGCGGTGCGGGCGGGCTTGCGATCGGGGGTGCTGGTGCTGACCGGGGGCCCCGGCACCGGCAAAACGACCATCTTGCGGGTGCTGTTGACGTGCCTGGAGCGGGCGGGCTTGCGGGTGGAGCTGGCAAGCCCCACGGGCCGGGCTGCCCAAAGGCTGCGGGAAGCCACGGGGCGGCAGGCCCGCACCGTCCATCGGCTGCTGGAGTTCGGGATTTCGCCGGGTGAAGGCTTCCGGTTCCAGCGCCATGAGGAGCGGCCGGTGGACGCGGACGCGGTCATCGTGGACGAGGCGTCTATGGTCGATCTTCCCTTGGCCTATTCGCTTGTGCGGGCGCTGGCGCCGGGGACGCGGCTTGTGCTGGTGGGCGACGCGGACCAGTTGCCGCCGGTCGGTCCGGGATATCCGTTGCGGGACATCATCCGCTCAAAGGTTGTACCCGTTGTCCGGCTGACCCGCATTTACCGCCAGGCCGAGCAAAGCCTCATCGTCACCAACGCCCACCGGATTCTGAAGGGCGAGCCCCTGGCCTTCAACCGCTCCGGGGGGGACTTTTTCTTCATCGAGTGCGACGACCCGGAACAGGCGGCCGCGACCGTGGTGGAGCTGGGCTCCCGGCGCTTGCCGGCCTACTTGGGCTGCGATCCGGTGGAGGACATCCAGGTGCTCAGCCCGATGCGCCGGTTCGCCGCCGGCGCGGATCGCCTGAACAGTCTGCTGAAGGCTGCGCTCAACCCAAGAGGGCTGGACGCGGCCTCCGGGACCGCCGCGAGACTATCACCCGGCGATAAGGTCATGCAAGTCCGCAACAATTACGACAAATCGGTGTTTAACGGCGATATCGGCCGGGTGGTGGACGTGGACCCGGAAACGGGCTCTGTGTGGGTCCGGTTTCAGCAGCCCGACGGGCCCCAGGAGGTCGAGTACGCAGGCGACGAAACCGACGAGCTGGCGCTGGCGTATTGCATCACCGTCCACAAAAGCCAGGGAAGCGAATACCCGGCAGTCGTCATTCCGCTTTTGACCCAGCACTACATGATGCTCAAGCGAAACTTGTTGTACACGGCGGTGACCCGGGCCCGGCGCATGGTCGTCATCGTCGGCAGCCGCCGCGCGCTGGAGCTGGCGCTGGCCGGCGCGCGCGAGGAGACCCGGGCCAGCCGGCTGTCCGAACGCCTCCGGGAGGTGAGCGCGGGTTGAACAGGGCCGGCATGAACCGCCGGCGCCGCGCCCCCGTTGCCTGGAAGGCCGGGGCCCAAGCGTTGGTCGCGCGCGCGGCGCCGCTTGTGTGCTGGGCGTTCATCGTGTCCGGGGCGCTGATCGTGCCCGGGTTGTTTGTGCCCGCGGCCGCCGGGGCCGCCCCATATGCGGCGGTTCCGGCGGCTTTTTCCGGGAATCCGCCCGCTTTGCCGGGCCCGGACGGGACGGCGCTGTTGCTTGGCATCCACGTGGGGGATGAACCGGAATACGCGGCGCTGTTCATGCCGGTGGCCGCGGGGCTCGGTGCCAGCGTTGTGCCGGTTGAGTTCCGCTGGGACAAGGTGGAAGCGGTACCCGGCCGGTTTTCCTGGGACGGATACGACCGGGCGGTGCGGTCGGCGGTGGCGTTTGGCCTGAAGCCCGTCGGGGTGTTGGTGTATCCAAGGGACGTGCCCTGGCTTGGGGAGACCGGCGGAGGGGTGGGCTGGCCGTCGGGGTACATCGACGACTGGCTGTACTTTGCCGGTCAGGTGGTCGCCCGTTACGGTTGGATCGTGACGGACTGGATCTTGTGGAGAGAAGAGCCGCTGAATCCTAATCCATTTCTCTACGCCAGCGAAGCCGTGCCCCATGCCCGGTGGACGCAAGACACCGCGGCCGTCATCCGCCGCATTCGCCCGGCCGCGCGGGTGCGGGCCGCGGTGCCGGGCGCCGACTTGCGGTGGCTTGAAGTGTTCGCCGCCGCCGAGGGGCTTTCGGCGGTGGACGGGCTAGTACTGGACTTGAATCGCTGGCCGGCGCCGCCCGACGGGTTGCCGGTGGCGGTGGATGAGGTGCGGGCGGTAGCGCGGGCAGCGGGTTCCGATCCGGAGCTTTGGGTGTGGCGGTGGGGATACCCTACGCACGACGGCATCTCCACTAGCCCACCCCGCCGGCGGGGCGTGGGCGAGCAAGAGCAAGCGGCTTTCGCGGTGCAAAGCCACATCTTGCTGGCTGCGGCCGGGGTGAGGGCAGTGCTGGCCTTCGAAGCCATCGACCGGGGGATGGACCCGTCGGACGCGAGCGACCGGTTTGGGCTGTTTCGCTCGGACGGCTCGGCAAAGCCCGCGGCTGCCGCGTACCAGACGATGGCCAAGACGCTGGCAGGGCTCGTATCAAGCGGCCGCGTCGAGCCGGGAGCCGCGGAACTGGGCGCCGGCACGCTTGAGGACGCGGTGGCCGCGGAACTGATCAGGCGGGCGGCTGCCGCCGCGGAGCCGAAACGGTTCGAAGCCTATCGGTTTGTGGGGGATGGGGGGAGGCAGGTGTTGGTGGTTTGGGTGGCCGGAGGTCGCGGAACCCCCGGCACGAGCCCAGCCGCCGGGGCTGGCGGTGAGGGGGGGATGCGGGTGTCTTTGGCCGGGTTTGCCCTGCCGGGTGTCGCCGTGCGGGTAACGGGCCCGGCCGGAGACGCTCTGGAAGAGCTTCCGCTGGGACCGGCTCCGGTGTACGTTGAGATTCGGCCCGCGCCGGCACCGGATCCGCTGCCGGAGGAGCAACAGGAAAGCGGGGATTCGTCCGGCGAGCGACCGCGTTCCCGCGGGCCGGCATCCGGCGACAGGAATCCCGCGACACGCGGGTGGCGGGCGAGCGGTGGCGGAATTAGCATCAAAGCGGGAGAGGGCCGGAAATGACGGAAGGCGGCATGTCTCAATGGCCGGCGGTGGACCGGTTTCTTGCGCGCGAGGGTCTCAGCCTGAAGGCCCGGGATCTCTTTGTGGACCCAAAGCGGCAGCGGCTTAGCGCCCTGTGCTACGTCGAGCGGGACGGGCGGGTGCTGATGATTCGCCGGCGCAAGGAGCCGTTCGCCGGCTACTGGACCGCGCCTGGCGGGAAGCTTTTGCCTGGCGAGGATCCTCGAGAAGCGGTCCGGCGGGAAGTCCGGGAGGAGACCGGTATTGAGCTCGCCCAGCCGGAGCTTCGGCTTGCGTGCTCGGAGTCCGGGGATGAGCATTACAACTGGGTGCTGTTCGTCTTCCGGGCCCGGCCCCGGGAGGACGGCCCCGCGCCCGGGCCTTTCGACGGCGCCCGGGACACCGCCGAGGGGATCGTCGACTGGCTGCCGGCCGATCGCTTGCCGGTCGTTCGCATCCCCGACGTTGACCGGCAACTGTTGCCGTACATTTTCGCTCCGCCGGGTACCCCGCCGTACCTGGTCCGGATCCGGTACGGTCCGGACCACGGGGTCGAACGGATGGACATCGAACGTCTCGGCCCCTCCTTTTGACGACGGGGAGGTGCCGTCATGCTTCGCCGCCGCAGCGTGCTGTACGCGGTAGTGCTCGAGGACGGTTCGCTGCGGTACGGCCATTCGCCCCGGCCTGTCGTGGACCGGGCGTGGTGGGCCGCCCGGGGAGCCCGGGACTTGGTGGCCCTGGGACCGCCGCTTCCGCCGGTGTGGGCCGACTGGGTTTGCAGCCGCCTTCAAGCGGAGCCCGCCCATCCCCGATGGGCGTCCGTCCTGTTCCGAGCCTTCCAACGGCGGCGCGGCCCCGGGGAGGCCCCAGATCCGGACGCGGGGGTGGCCGTGCGGGCTGCCGCTTCCAGGGCCCAGCGGCTGCTTGGGGCTCACGGGTATGCATGGCGGGCGAGCCCGGACGCGGCCCGGGTTGGCCATTTCGAGCCTCCGGAGCAGGAGGACCTGGACGCGGTGGCGTCCGTCGTTGGCGGGCGGCTGCTCACCGGGCCCGAGATCGCCCGGCGGCTTGCCGAATCCCAGGCGCCCCTATCGCGACCGTTGGAAGAATGCCTGACGTGGCTCGCCTTGGACGGCCGGCTCAAGCGGCACCCGGGCGTGCGCCGCATGGGGTGGGATGGGTTTTGTTGCTCCCGCTGCGGCGAGACCGCAGGCTTGCGCCCGTGGGATTGCGCCGCGTGCGGCGAGCGGGAATGCTGGCGGTGCGAGGCGTGCCGCTCCATGGGTCCTATCACGGGTTGCCTGTTTGTGTATGCGGCGCCCGCCGCACCGGTGGCCGTGCCGCGCACGGCCACCGTGACGCTTCGGATGCCGCAGCTGGCCCCGGCCCAGGAGCGGGCAGCCGCCGCCCTGGATCGGCTGGCCGCCGGGCCGCTCGGCCCCGACAAGCCCCGGGAAGCGCTCGTGTGGGCGGTGTGCGGCGCGGGCAAGACCGAGGCCACTTTCCCCGCGATTGCCCGCGTCTTAGGGCGGGGCGGCCGGGTGTTGTTCGCGGTTCCCCGGCGGGATGTGGTCCAAGAGCTTGCCCTCCGGATTGCGGAGGCCTTTCCGGCGGTAGAGCTCAACGTGCTCTTCGGCGGCGGGGGCCGCAACGAGCGGCCACGGCTTGCGGCCGGTTCGGTGACCGTGGCCACAACCCACCAGGTGTTGCGGTTTTACCGGGCGTTTGACCTGGCGGTGCTGGACGAGCCCGACGCGTTTCCCTACCGGGGCAGCCCGATGCTGGTCCGGGCGGTAGAGAGGGCGGTGCGGGATGAGGGACTGTTGGTCCGCATGACTGCCACCCCCGATCGGGAGCTCTTGCGCCGGGCGGAAGCCGGCCAAAGCTTGCTGGTGCCCATCCCTGCCCGGCACCACGGGCATCCGCTCCCCGAACCGGAGCTTTTGGTGGACCGCACCCTCGACGGCTCGCGCGGGTCGGGGCAAGCCGGCCGGCCGTACCGCCCCTCGGATCTCGTTCTGGCCTTGCTTCGGCGCAGCCTGGAGGAGGAACCGCCCGCCCGGGTTTTGGTCTTCGTGCCGACGGTGGCCCTGAGCGAGGCCGTGGGACGAGGCCTCAAGGCCGCGCTGCCCGCCGCGGGACTCGACGTGCCCGTGGGGTGGTCCCACTCCCGGGATCCGGACCGGTCCCGGGTGCGGGACGCGTTCATGGCCGGATCGCTCAAGGTATTGGTGGCCACCAGCATCCTGGAACGGGGAGTGACGGTCCCCGGCGTCGACGTGATCGTGCTCTACAGCCACGAGGAGCGCATTTTCCAGACCGCAGCGCTGGTGCAGATGGCCGGCCGGGCGGGGCGGACCGCCGAGCGGCCCCACGGCCGCGTGGCGTTTGTGGGCGGCCGCATCACCCCTTCCATGCGGGACGCAGCCGGGCAGATCCGGCGCATGAATCAAATGGCCCGAGAACTAGGACTATTGCGAACATCATCCGAAGCACCGGCAGCTGGAGGATTCGGCCGCGAGGTGTGGAATTGAGGGCGCCGGTGCCGCCGGCCGAGCGAAAAGCTTCGCGGCGCGAAAAGCCTCGCGGCCCGCATCTCTGGGCGCGGCCGGAGTGGGCCGGCTGCTGCCCGCGGCATATGGATGAAGCGCGGCGCCGGGACGTCCGACCCGCCAGGGAAAGCCCCCCGGCCCAAGCCGCTGTCCCGGAGGTGATTTCCTCCATGACGTTGCGCCGGTTTTCCGGCAACCCGATCTTGACTCCCGCGGATGTGCCGCCCAGTCGCGACGATTATGAGGTCATCGGCGTGTTCAACGCCGGCGCCGTTCGGTTCGGCGACGAGATCTTGCTCTTGTTGCGGGTAGCTGAGCGCCCCAAGCAGACAGACCCCGCCCGGGTCCGGGTGCCGTGGCTCGATACGACCCAGCGGCCGGCCCGGTTCGGCGAGCTTTCCTGGGATCGCGACGATCCCGATTTGGACGTCTCCGATCCCCGCGGGTTTCGCTATCGGGGCCGCCATTACTTGACGTCCGTCTCCCACCTGCGGGTGGCCCGCAGCCGGGACGGATACCGGTTTTCTGTGGACAGAAAGCCCGCCATGTTCCCCGCGGAGCCGTACGAGGCGTACGGCATCGAAGACCCCCGCATCACTCCCATGGGAGACGAGTATTGGATCACGTACGTGGCGGTATCCAAGTGGGGCGTCGTCACCGCGCTGGCCCGGACCCGGGACTTTGTCGCCTACGAGCGGATGGGGATTCTCTTCCCGCCGGAAAACAAGAACGTCGTGCTCTTTCCGGGCCGCATCAACGGGCGGCTGTTTGCCCTGCACCGCCCAAGCGAGGGCGCGTTCGGCAACCGGGTTATCTGGTCTGCGGCAAGCCCCGACGGCCTCGCGTGGGGTTCCCACCGCGTGGCCCTGGCCTTGCGGCCCGATCGGTGGGACTGCCGCCGCGTCGGCGCGGGGGCGGTGCCGTTCCGCACGTCCCACGGGTGGCTTGAGATTTACCACGGCGTCGACGACGGGGACCGGTACCACCTGGGCCTGGCCTTGTTTGATCTGGAGCGGCCCGACGTGTTGATCGGGCGGTCGCCCAAACCGGTTTTGTCCCCCGACGCTCCCTATGAGGCAACCGGCTTTTTCAGCGGCGTCGTGTTCTCCTGCGGTGCGGTCGTCGAGGATAACGGCCTCGTCCGGGTATACTACGGCTGCGCGGACGATTCGATGGCGGTGGCCGAAGCGACGGTCGACGAGCTGCTCGACCTGGTGGAGCCGGTGGGAGCCGGCGCCCGGCCCGCCGCCTTGCCGTAGCGTGGATACTGTAACAGGCCGTGCGGCCGGCTTGTAGGGGGCGAGGATTCCTCGCCCCCCAAGCCCTTGGGCGGTCAGCCTTTGATGCCCGAGAAGGAAATGCCTTCCACGAAGTACCGCTGGAAGATGAGGAAGATGATGATGATGGGCAACGCGGAGATGATGGCCGCGGCCAAAAGGGGTCCCCAGTCCAGGGCTACGGCCCCGTAGGCCCGCCGCAGGTTGAGCAGGCCGACCGTCAAAAGCAGCTTGTCTTGGGGCGCTGTCAAGGCCACCAGCGGCCAGAAAAATTCGTTCCACGCCCCCTGGAAGGTGAGAATGGCCACGGCCCCAAGGGCCGGCCGCGCAAGCGGCAGGACGATGCGGGAATACGTCATAAGCGGCCCGGCCCCGTCGATCCGGGCCGACTCTTCTAGCTCCCTCGGCAAGGTTTCGAAAAACTGCTTCATGATGAACACCGCCGATCCGCCGCACAATCCCGACACGATGAGCCCGGTGAACGTGTTGAGCAGTGTGTCTACGCCGAACAGGCGGGAGATGCCGAACACGCCGTCCCGCAGCACCAGGTAGTTGGAGATGAACGTCACTTGACCAGGGATCATCATCGAGAACAGGATGAAAATGAACAGAGCGTTGCGGCCCGGAAACCGCAGCCGGGCCAGGGCGTAGCCGGACATGGAGGCGATGATGACGGTCGTCAACACCTTTACGCCGGCGATGAACAACGAGTTGCGGATCCACGCGAGGAATAAGTTTTTGCCCGTGGTGCGGCTATAGTTTTCGTTGAACACCCGGTTGTAGTTGTGAAACACGTATGGCACAAGCCCCGGCGTGATGTTGTTCCAGCTTTGCACCCGGCCCAGGCGCTCGATGCGGTTAGGCGCCAGCGTCGCGCTGTGAAAGGTCTGGCCGATTGGCACCAAAAGGTCCAACGGCAGCCGGTCCACGGCTGGGCCCTGGCCGTCGTGGCGGATGGTGAACGAGTAGGTGACGAGCACCCCGCCCTCCGCGGGCTTTCTCGCGGTCTCGACGACCTCGGAAACGATGGCGTAATCGGCGGCGAACGCGTCGGGCACAACGGCGCCGATGCCGGCGCCGGGAACCCGGCGGGAGATGGTCACTTCGGGCGGGTGGGGCGTCCGGCCCTCGGGGACGAAATAGGTGACGTCGAAGTTCACCACCGCGCCCGGCGCGAACTGGCCGAACAGGCCGCTGCCCCCGCCGGCCTTCCCCAAGCGCCAGGCCGCCCGCCAGTTGGCCGGGTTCAGCTGCGGCGGGTCAAGGCGCGGCGGCCATTCGGCTGGGTTGTCCTTGAGGCTGGATAAGATCGCGAACAAGAACGGCCCGACGAACAGAAGCGAAAACGCCAATAGGAGCACGTAGATCAGGGCGGCCCGGGCCCACCGCCGCCTGGCAGCGGCGGCCGGGTCCAGCACCGGCCGCGGCCGGCCGGCGGCAGGAGCGGTTTGGGCCACGGTCTCCATGCGCGTCACTTCCTTTCCACCACCCGGCGCTGGATGAGGACCGCAATGAGGGGCAGCAGACCCAGCACGACCGCAGCCGCGCTGGCCATCCCGATCCGCGGCATTGCCCCGGCGGGGAACGCGTTGTGGTAAATGTAGTACGCCAGCGTAATGACCGACTCCAAGGGCGCGGCGGAGCCGATGACTGCCACCTGGTCGAACATTTGCAGCGTGCCGATGAGCCCCAAGGTCATGACGAGAAACGTCACCGGCCGCAACATGGGCACGGTGATGTAGCGGAACCGCTGCCACCGGTTGGCGCCGTCCACTTCCGCCGCCTCGTAAAGCTCCTTGGGGATGTCCTGCAGCCCGGCCAAGTACAACAGCATGAACGTAGGCGCGGTCGTCCACGTGTTGAGCATCATGATGGCGGCAAGAGGCAGCGGGATGGACCACCATCCGCCGCCTTCGGGGATGGTGCGGCGGGTGTTGAGCCAGACGATCCGAACCGGCTCGACACCGGCCACCGGTTCCGTCACTCCGGCCACCCAAAGCGCCCCGGTTCCCGCGGCCGCCAGAACCAGCGAGACAAACAGAAGGCTTGCCTCAAACCATCCCGCAGGCCGGCCCCGCCATCGCTCCCACAGCACTTGCAACACCTGGGCGGCCAGCGTCAACCCGAGAAACGTCAGGATCACCGGCCGGTAGACGATGGCGGCGGTGATCAAGTAATTCATCACACCGGTCCGCTGGAACATCCAGATGAACATCAGCGTGATGACGACGCTGGACGTGACGCTGGGCAGGTAGTACGCGGTCCGAAAGACGGTGATGCCCCGCAGGCGATTGTTCATGACGACCGCCAGGACTAGGGCCAGCGCGGTTTGGGCCAAAGTGACGATGACCGAAAACGCGATGCTGTTGCGCAGCGCGAGGAGAAACCGGTTGTCCTGGATGATGGCCAAGTAATTTTGCAGCCCGACCCAGCTTGGGGATTCGAACAGGTTGTAGTCTGTGAAACTGAAATATACGGTACGCACGAAGGCGTAGCCGAAAAAGATCAACAGGCTGAGCGCGAAGGGCAAAAGGAACAAATACGCGGCCACGGCCTCCTGGACGTGGCGGTTCCACCGCCAAGGCATGGGCGTTTTCCCCCTTTTGGAGGTCCCGGGCGCCGGGGGCGGGGGAGAAGCGTGCATCCCTCCCCCGCCCGGCTTTACCCCGGCGCCGGGCCATCGGCGGCCGGAGGGAACGGGCCGGCGGCCGCCGCGACGGCGTCACCGCCCGGTCAGAAGGTCGAGTTGCTCTTGAGCGGCGGCGAGTGCCGTCTCCGCGTCCTGCTCACCCAGGATGACCGAATTGATGGCCGCGTTGATCGGGTCAAGCCACGAACCGCCGTAGTCCAGGAACTTGAACGGGCGCACGAACCCGTCGCTCGCGCCCAGGAACACGATCCGGTTGGCCTGGGCTTCCGGGGTCGGCTGCTGGAAGTACGGGTTGTCCGCCAGCTCAGCCCGGCTCGGCAGCGCCAGACCCCGCTCCAGCACCCACTGCTGCGCCTCGGGGCTCGTCAAGGCTTCCAGCACCTGGAACGCTTCATCTTTCACCTGTGAAGCGGAGTTCATGGACCAAGCGACGGTGAAGATCAAGTTCCCCCGCTGGCCGGTGCCCGGATGGCGCGGCAGCGGAACGGCGCCGTAGGGCAGGTTGGGGGCCGCGTCCCGCAGGAAGCCGAGCAGCCAGGCGCCCTCGATGGCCGCCGCCACTTGCTCTGTGACCAGCGCGCCGCCGCCCCAGCCTTGGCCTACGTCCTCAGGATGGACCCCGGTGCCGTCCGCGGCGAGCCCGGTGTACCAGGAGAACGCTTCCACGAACCGCGGATCCAGAAGGTTGGTGTGGCCTTGCTCGTCAAACGGTTCCCATCCGGTCGCGAAGGCCAGCGCGCCCATGCGGGCGAACTCCGGCTGAAGGGCCAACCCGTAAATGTCCGGCCCGAGGGCGGAGACCCGGCGCAGCTTGTCGGCCAGCGTGTTCCAGTCGTCGTTCTCATCGGGATAAGGAACCCCGGCCAGGTCGAACAGATCTTTGTTGAAGAACAACGCCAGCGTGTTAAAGTCCTTCGGGATGCCGTAAATCTTGCCGTCCAGGCTGAACGCGTCCAAAAGCTCGGGGATGATGTCGTCCGCCGACAGCACCGAGGAATCGGCCAAGTAGTCGTTGAGGGGCTCCAATTGTCCTGCGCGCATCAGGCTCTCGGCCCAGAAGATATCGACGTAGAACAAGTCCGGTGCGGTGCCGGCGGAGAGGGCGTTGAACAAGTACGTGGGAAAGTCATCGGCGATCGGCTCATACACGACTTCGATGCCCTGGGGTTCCACCACAGGGCGGACAAACCGCGCCAAGAGCTCTTCCACGATGGCCACATCGGTGCCGCCCCAGCCCGATACGCGCACGGTCGTCTGCGCCAGCGCTGGCCCTGTTGCGAGGCAAGCGATCACGATTGCCGCTAGCGCCGATCGGATTCCCGCCAAACGCCATCCACGGGCAGAACGCATCGTCGATTGACTCCCTTCCTCTTCATTTTCCAGAATACCGGCTACCATCCTTGCCTTGTGACGGGTTCCCGGCCGCTTGGCCGGACGCACCGATAGGGCATTCCCACCTCCTCGTAGGCGGGACGGGAGGCCTCTTTCGGCCTTCAGGCACGACCTGCAGGATGGACGGAAGCGAGGGCGAAAACGTTTTCGCATAACACAAATACGCCGGCTTTGGGGCCGATTCCTTCCACCGGGCTCCGGCGTCCGGAGGTTTGCAGGTTGGAACAAATCATCAAGCACGACCGGATGTTTTTCGTGAGCGACGCCCAGGGCGACGTTCCGGGCGGAGAAGGGAAAGCCTATGGGCTCTACCTCGGCGACACCCGGGTCCTGTCCCGATACCGGATGGCGCTGGAGGGTGTGGAGCTTGTGCCCGTATCCGCCTCAGCCCGGGCCGGCGACGGGGGCCGGGTGATGTTTGCCGGTCGGGTTCCCTCACAGCCCGCTCCCGACGGCGAGCTCATGGTCGAGCGAAGCCGGGTGATTCGCGGCGGCCTTGTGGAACGAATCCGGATCATGAACCACGGGGCCGCTCGCCGCCCGGTGCAGCTCAGCCTCGAACTGGCTGCGGACTTCCGCGACATGTTCGAAGTGCGGGGCATGAGCCGCCCGGCCCGGGGCCGGCCGTTCCCGCCGACTTTGGGCGACGGCGGCCTCTGGTTGCGCTACCGGGGCCTTGATGGGCGGGAGTACGCGACACAGGTCCGCTTTTGCCCAAAGCCCGTGGATCTGGCGCTGCTTGAGCCGGGCGAGGGCGGCGCGCCTGGGGCCCGGGCTGTGTTTTCTTTCGAGGTGGATCCTGGGGACGAGTTTTCGGTGGAAGTCGCGGTGACCGCATCGATTATCGACGCGGGGAAGGGGGCCGAGCCTCAAGGCCGGACTCAACACGGGGTCAACGACGGGGTTCATCCTGAGGGCCGCTGGGTTTCGTCCGTCCGGTTTCTCCACTATGGGGCCGCGCGGGAGCAGGCGGAGCGGGACAAGGAACGGTGGCGGGCCGGATGCGCCCGGTGGCGGACCGACAACGCCGAGGTGAATGCGGTCCTTGAGCGATCGGCGGCCGATGTGCACATGCTGCTGACCGACTTCGGCTTCGGGCCGATGCCGGTGGCGGGCGTGCCGTGGTACGCGGTGCCGTTTGGGCGGGACAGCTTGATCACGGCCATGGAGATGCTGGCCGTCCGTCCCGGAATGGCGGCGGCCACGCTGCGGACGCTGGCGGCCTGGCAGGGACGGCGGATTGATCAGTGGCGGGACGAGGCGCCCGGCAAGATTTTGCACGAGTTGCGAAGCGGCGAGATGGCCCGGGCGGCGGAGATTCCTTTCGGACCGTACTACGGCACCGTGGACGCGACGCCGCTGTTTCTCATCGCCGCCGGGGAGTACTGGCGTTTTACCGGCGACACCGAATTCATCAGGGAACTTTTGCCGTCCCTTGAGGCCGCGGGCCGGTGGATGGATGAGGAAGGGGATCAGGACGGGGACGGCTACGTCGAGTATCACCGCC
The DNA here is from genome assembly GCA_017656145.1 of Bacillota bacterium. Lineage (GTDB taxonomy): Bacteria > Bacillota > Limnochordia > Limnochordales > ZCTH02-B6 > JACDOI01. The sequence continues at coordinate 27,891 of JACDOI010000028.1, forward strand.
GGCAAAGCGGCGGCCTGGTCAACCAGGGCTGGAAAGACTCAGGCGACGCCATCGTCCATCCCGACGGTCGCCTCGCCCGTCCTCCCATCGCCTTGGCCGAGGTACAGGGCTACGTCTACGCGGCCCGGCGCCACCTCGCGGACATGTTGGACGCGTGCGGCCGCCGGGAAGCTGCGGTCGAGCAGCGCCGGCGGGCGGAAAAGCTGCGGGGGGCGTTCGAGCGGGACTTCTGGCTGGAGGAAACCGGGTTCTACGCCCTCGCCTTGGACGGGGACAAGCGGCCGGTGGCTACCGTCACGTCGAATCCGGGCCATTGCCTCTGGTCCCGGATCGTGTCCGAAGCGCGGGCCGCGCGGGTGAGCGAAGTGCTCATGTCCGAGGGGATGTTTTCCGGATACGGGGTGCGCACCTTGAGCGCCGCCGAGCGGGTGTACCATCCGTTGAGCTATCATCGGGGCTCGGTCTGGCCTCACGACAGCGCCTTGACCGCGATGGGACTGGCCCGATACGGCTTGGGCGAGGCCGCGGCCCGGATCGCGTCCGGGCTGTTTAAGGCCGCGTCGTTTGACCCTTACAGGCGGCTTCCGGAGCTCTTTGGGGGATTTCCCGCCGGCGAAGAAGGGCCCGTGTGGTATCCGGTGGCTTGCATTCCCCAGGCGTGGGCCGCGGCGGCGCCGTTTTTGCTGCTCCGGGCTGCGCTCGGCCTCGAACCCGATGCTCCGCGGGACCGGCTGGCTTTGTCGCCGCACTTGCCGGAGGGAATCAACCGGGTGGAAGTGACGGGCCTTGTGTTCGGCCGGCGCCGGATCAACGTCACGGTCGAACGGCAACCGGGCGGCGGCGCGGCCTGGGACGTAGAAGTGGTCGAGGGAGAGCCGCTGGCCGTGGGCGGAAGGGGGCCAGCCCCGCAGCCGGAAACGGAAAGGGCCTGAAACCTGCCCTTGCTGGTGCCGCGACGCAAGTGCTATGCTGGAACGGGGCGGCTTAGGCCGCCCCGGCGGCATGAGGCCGTACGGCAGGAGTCCGTGGGGAGGGATTCGCAGTGGCGCCGGGTTCCGAACCGCTGCCGACCCCGTCCCGGGCCCGATGGCAGCCGTGGCTTGAGCGGGCTCCGGTGCTCGCCCTCATCGGCAACACCCCGCTTGTGCGCCTGCGGCGGGTGGCGTCGCACGTCCCCGGCGTCGAGATCTACGCCAAGGCGGAATGGTTCAATCCGGGTGGTTCTGTCAAAGATCGGCCGGCGCTGTGGATGATCATGGAGGCGCTCGCCTCCGGCCAACTGACCCCGGACAAGGTTATCCTGGATTCCACGTCGGGCAACACCGGCATCGCGTACGCGATGATCGCGGCAGCCCTCGGTTTCCAGGTGGAGCTTTGCCTGCCGGCCAACGCCAGCCTGGAACGGAAGCGCACCATTCGGGCGTACGGGACGGCGATCCGGTTCACCGACCCGCTCGAGGGCTCCGAAGGTGCCCGGGTCGTGGCGGCGGAGCTGTTCCGTTCGAACCCTGACCGGTACTTTATGCCGGACCAATACAGCAATCCGGCCAATCCCCGGGCTCACTACGAGAGCACCGGCCCGGAGATTTGGCGCCAGACCGGTGGCCGGGTGACGCATTTTCTGGCGGGCATCGGCACCAGCGGCACGCTCATGGGCACCGGCCGCTATCTCAAGGACCGCAACCCGCAAATCAAAGTGTACGCGGTGGAACCCGACAGTCCCTTGCACGGGCTTGAGGGCATGAAACATATGGCCACGGCCATGGTGCCGGCCATCTACGACGACACGTGGCTGGACGGCAAGTTTTCCGTAAGCACCGAGGAAGCGTACGAGTACGTGCAGCGCCTGGCCCGGGAAGAGGGCCTTTTGGTGGGGGCGTCCTCGGGGGCGGCGTGCGCCGCGGCGGTGCGGCTCGCGGAACGGATCGAGCGGGGCGTCGTGGTCACCGTGTTTCCCGACAGCGGCGCCCGGTATTTGAGCACCGAGCTGTGGGAGGATGCGGGCGGCGGATGATCATTTTGGACCGGGATACGTACGAGGCGATTCTCGCCCACTGCTGCGAAGAGTATCCGCATGAGGCGTGCGGCCTGCTGGTCGGGAGGGCCGAGCAGGACGGCGCCAAGCGGCTGGTGCGGGCCGAGCGGGCCCGAAACCTCAACACCGAGCGAGCCCATGACCGATATGAACTGGATCCGCAGGACTTTCTGCGGGTGGATCGATCGCTGGACGGAACGGGCTATGCGATCGCCGGCGTCTACCATTCGCATCCGGATCACCCGGCGCGCCCGTCGGCGTTCGACACCGAGCGGGCGTGGCCTGGGGTGTCGTACCTGCTCGTGTCGGTCGCGCGGGGCCGGCCCGCGGAGGCCCGCTCGTGGGTGCTGGACGAGGGGACCCAAACGTTCCGCGAGGAGCCGATCCGCATCGAGCAGGGGTGAACAACGGGCGTGGAGATCTCGGGGCGCGCGCTGCGGGGTCTGCTGGATGTCTTATTCCCGCCCCGGCCGGTGTGTCCCGGTTGCCAGAGACCGTTCCGGTCGGGCCCGGGCCTGTGCCCGCCGTGCCTGGCCCGCATTCCGCTCGTCGCCCCGCCGGTTTGCGCCCGTTGCGGCCGGCCTGTGCGGGGAAGCGGTGAGGATGTGTGTTTGGCGTGCGCCCGGCACCCGCGGCTGTTTGCCGTGGCCCGGGCTCCGGCGGTCTACGATGGCGCCATGCGGGACTACATCCACCGGGTCAAGTTCGGCGGCGAGCGGGAACTGGGCACGGCCCTCGGGCGCTGGTTGGCCGGATGTGCCGCGCGGGAGCGGGCGCTTCGGTCGGTGGATCGGATCGTTCCGGT